>JAGRIE010000049.1 GCA_020443425.1 Halioglobus sp. | reverse complement strand
TGTTTCCGCGCTGAACTGGGTTTGGCTGACTTTGACGGATCCGAAGAAGAGCAGGACCGGCGCTCGCACATCATGGTAGCGCTCAAGGACGGTCGAGTTGTCGGTGGTGTCCGCATCTCCCCGCACATCACGCTTGCGAGCCAGGTGGACCAGTTGGGGTTGAGCAAAGAATCCTGTTGCATGTGGGAGCGCTTCGCGATAGATCCCGTCATGCGCACCCTCGATGTCTTCCGTCATTTCAGTAATCACCTCGTAATTGCCTCCCGCGCCGCCGGATACCAGAACGCGATGGTGCTGAGCTCCCTGACCAATGCTCGGTTCTATCGTCGCTGCCATTCAGCACTCGGTGTGAAATTCCAGATACATCGCCATGTGCCACATTGTGCCCAGGGCGCTTTCTCCGGTTTAGAGCACTATCTGTCGATAGCTCACCTTGAGCGTCCACAGCCACTTCGCATCGCTGTCTGAAGCAGCGCATGGTGTGACAGCTGCTGCCTCTGCCGAGATAGCAGTGCCTGCAGTGTCTTCCGGGATCGGGATTCCGGATGCATTTCACAGAATTGGGCAACAGTCCTGACGGCACACATCCGGTGCACTACGCTTATTGGCGGTCGACCACTACAATTCCTGTGTGCACTCCTGTGCCTTGCAAAAGACATTTCGTGCTGCTCGATGTTACCCTTTGACGGGTTGTAGACTTGGTAGATAATGAAATGCTGAGGCGTCCAAGTCAGCATGAGTGATGACGATTTACGGTAACGGGGCCTTCCCCCCTGTTTCGACGTGAACACACAAACGAGTAGGTAGAATGAACGCAATACGACGAAATATCCCCATCCTGCTATTGATCGGCTCTCTTCTGTTGGGGTGTGGAGATGACCTGAGCAGCGAGGATCATCTGAACAATGCCAATAATTTCATCAAGGAGTCCCAGTACGAAGAGGCCATTATCGAGCTGAAAAACGCGCTGATGAAGGACGACAGTAATGCACAGGCGAGGGCGACACTGGGGACTATTTATTTTGATCAGGCGCTCTATGCCGATGCCGACAAAGAGTTGACCAGAGCCTTGTCAGCCGGCATGGATCCTACGGTAGTGGTGCCGGTCCTGGCACAGGTGCTGGTGGTGCTCGGCGAACTGGACAGATTGGAAGCGCTGTCCGCGGATGGCCTTGATGCAGAGAGTCGCTCAACGCTGCTGGCCGCGAAGGGTATATCCAGACTCTACCAGCAGGAGATAGAAGAAGCCGGCGAATTGATTGACGCCGCTTCTGAAAGTGAGGCAATGTCGAACTATGCCAAAGTGGCGGCGGCGCGCTTGTCAATGGTGAGGGGAAATCCTGAAGAGGCTCGCAAACAACTGCAGCAAGTGTTTAAAGACGATGATGAATATGCGGCTGCATGGATTTTGCTCGGTGATATTGAGCGCTCCCAGGGCGATTCAAAAAAGGCGCATCACGCCTATTCAAAAGCGATCAAGTACACCAATAACCGGTTTGAACCGCTGCTGAACCGGGCCATGGTGCGCATCGATATGGGTAAATTCGCTGATGCCGAAAGTGACTTGAAACGCCTGGAGTGGGAGTACAAAACTGCCAAGACGCACCCTGGCGTGCAATTCGCACGCGGATTGGTGTATATCAATGCCAAGAAGGTGGATGAAGCGACCGAAGCGATGCAAAAAGCCTCGGAATACTCGCAGAATTACCCCGAGTCGCTCTACTACCTGGCTGCGATTCATGCCGACAAGGGGCGGTCCGACAAGGCGCTCAGCCTTGTCAATGAGTATTTGATTATGAAGCCGGAGAATGCAGCGGGTTCGAAGCTGGCTGCCAGGCTTGAGTTGGGCAAAAAGAACTTCCAGAGCGCTGAGCGACTGCTGCTTCCGGTTGTGGCCGAGAATAAGGACGATGTTGAGGCACTGAATCTGTTGGCGAACGCCCGTCTAGGCCAGGGTAAGACTGACTCGGGTATCGATTTGCTGGCCAGGATCTCGGAGCTGCAGCCGAAATCCAATGATGCCAAAGCGCGCTTGGGCGCTGCTTACCTCGCCAACGGTGACGAGGAACAGGGAATAAAAATCCTGCGGGGTATACTGAAGCAATCCCCCACCTATGATAATGCCGATACGCTTATCGTGATGTATCACCTTGGCCAGAATGATGTCCCCAAGGCGATTCAGGCTGCCGGTGAATATACAAAGCGCAATCCTACAGCCAAGTCCTATGTGCTGCTGGCACGCACTCACCTCGTAAACGGTGACAAAGACCAGGCCAAGGCCGCATTCGAGAAGGCGCAGGAGCAGAAACCGGGTGACCCCGTCTCAGGTATCAGCCTGGCTGAATACGCTCTTGCCGATAAGGACTACAATGCCGCACGCGCCTACTACCAGCAGATACTTGAGCATAACCCGGCACACATGGAAACGCGCATGCGTGTTGCCGCCACTTATGCGATGGAGGGCAAGGACGAGGAAATGTTGGCGAGCCTCGATGAAACACTGGCTGCCTACCCCCGCGCCATGGAACCCCGTCTGGTCAAGGCGAGGTATTTTATTGCCAGGGGCGAAATGGAAAAGGCGATCCCGCTGTTTGAAGCACTGTCAGAGGAGCAGCGCGAACACCCCGATGCCCTGGAGACAATAGCGACGTTTGAACTGGCGACAAACCGTTTCAACCAGGCCGTCGGAACCATAAGCCGGCTGATAGATAAGAAGCCGAATATCGCTGATTACCACTTCATGAAATCCCGGGCCTATGCCGGCCTAGGGGAACAGCAGAAAATGTCTGCCGAACTCAATCGCTGCCTGGAACTGAGCCCCGAACACTTCGGTGCCAAAGTGGCCACGGCTCGCCTGGCGTTGCTGTCGGATGATAATAAGGTGTTCGAGGATAAGTTGAACGACCTGAAAAAAGTGGCGCCGCAGAGCAGCGAGGTCATACAACTGGAGGTCGCCTACGCCAGCAAGAGCGGCGACAACACGCGAGCGACAAAATTATTGGAGGGTTTATTCGAGCGTGAGCCGACCACCAGCAATGTTATCGCGCTGGCATCACTGCGACAGTCTTCCGGAGATATGGACGGTGCGATTGCGCAACTTGAAACCTGGGTTGATGCCAATCCGGCAGATGTGACAGCGCGGGCCAAGTTGTCCGAAGTGTACGGCAGCAATAACCAGGTAGATGAAGTCATGCGGCAATGTCGCGAAATACTGAAGCTGGAGCCCGATAACATTGTCGCGCTCAACAACCTGGCGTGGTACCTGCTGAAGCGCGATCCCAAAGAGTCGTTGCAGTTTGCCCAGCGGGCGGTGGCATTGGCGCCCGACTCCAGCGCTGTGCTGGATACCCTGGCGCTGGCCCAACTCGAGAACAACAACCTCGATGAAGCGAGAAAGAACATTGACCGGGCCCTTACCGCCGCGCCTAAAAGCCCTGATATTCGTTTCCATGAGGCAAAAATCAGGGCGGCTGAAGGAGACAAGAGCGGCGCAATGGTGGCGGTAAGTTCGCTGCTCAACCGGGATGAGAGCTTCGCGGAGCAGGAGGAAGCGGAAGCGTTTCTCGAATCGCTGAAATCACAGTGAGTGCTGGCGCGCCTGAAGCGGCCGGTTCGCTTGTGCCGGGCAGGGTGCGCCTGGCGCTGCTACGTATTGTTGAACCGCGACTCTAGCGGGCCGCAGGTCCTCTCGATTATAGACAAGCTCTTGCCTCTGCCGCAGGTGCAAGCGGCGTGCAGTGGCGGGCGCTGCCCGCGACCAGCTCTGGCCGCAGTCACTATCGGTGAAACGGGTGGTGACCGGGCGTCACCACCGCTTCCAGGTATCAGCTAGACTTTCAGTCCCAGCCTCTCCAGCAGTTTGTAGAGTGTCGGCCGAGTGACTCCCAGCGCGTTCGCTGCATCTGTGATGTTCTGGTTGCTATGGTTCATCGCACGAATAATGGCCTTGCGCTCGGCTTCGTCGCGAACCTCCTTCAAGTTCAGGGGGACGGGCTCGGAATCAGCCTCTGTCAACTCGAGATCCTCAGGCCTTATCTGGTTGTTGTCAGCCATGATGACGGCTCTTTTCACCCGACTCTCCAGTTCGCGAACATTGCCGGGCCAGTCGTAGGCCTCCATCGCCGCGATCGCATCGGCAGAGTAATTCATCGCCGATCGACCGTACTCCTTGCTCCAGGTATTCAGGAAGGATTTTGCCAGAACGAGGATGTCGCTCTCGCGATCTTTCAGCGGCGGAATCTCAATGACGATCTCGCTGATCCGATAGTACAAGTCCTCCCGGAACAGGCCTTTGGCAATCAGGCCGCGCAGATCCTGGTGTGTCGCGCAGAGAATTCTGACATCGACGGGTATTTCCTTGCGCCCGCCAATCCGCTCCACAACACGTTCCTGCAGGAACCGCAGCAGCTTGGCCTGCAGTTCCATGGGCAGGTCCCCAATTTCATCCAGGAACAACGTGCCGCCATCGGCGTATTCAATCTTCCCGGGCGTCTGTTTAGCGGCTCCGGTGAACGCGCCTTTCTCGTAGCCGAACAGTTCACTCTCCAACAGGTTGTCGGGTATTGCTGCACAGTTGATCGCAATCATGGGTCCGTTTGCGCGCGGGCTCAGCTCATGCAGTGCCTGTGCACAGCGCTCTTTTCCGGTCCCGCTGGCGCCGAGCAGCAAGGTGGTGATATCCGACGGTGCGATCTTTTCAATGGTGCGACAGACTTTGAGCATCTGTGGGCTGGCTGTGATGATGCCTTTCAACGGCATGTTCTGGTCGTGTTGCTGCAGTCTGCGATTCTCTATTTCCAACAGGTAGACATGGTAGGCACGACTCACCAGCAGGGCGAGCAATTCCGGGTCCGCGGGCTTCTGGTGAAAGTCGTACGCACCCATCGCGATTGCCTTTACGGCGTTGGCGCGGTCGTTGTCCCCGGTGACGATAATCACCTTGGTCTCGGGTGCGAGGGACAGTATCTCGCTCAGGGTCGCCAAACCCTCTGTCACACCGCCCGGGTCCGGGGGCAAGCCCAGGTCCAGCAGCACCACGCCGGGCTGGATGCGACGTAGCTGGTTGATCGCCTCTGTGCGATCACCGGTCACGGTGACTTCGAAATCATCAAATGCCCAGCGTAGTTGGCTTTGCAGCCCTTTGTCATCCTCAACTACCAATAGGTGCTTTTTGTCGTTTTTCACGAGATGTTTACCTTGTTTGTTGTCTATTCGTGGTTTTCGTTATTCGATACCGCAGAGGGTATATAAACGCGAAACACCGAGCCCACGCCGGGCGTGCTCTTTACCTGGATACTGCCTCCCAGGCTGTGGATGAAGTCGCGGCTCTCGAAAGCGCCGATACCCATTCCCGTCAAACCCTTGGTGGAGTCAAACGGTTTAAATAGACGGTGGCGTACAAAATCTTCATCCATGCCGGCGCCGTTATCCTCTACCTCCACGACAACGCCGCTATGTTCACGCATCATCCTGACTGTGATCACCCCATCCTTATCGCTGGCCTCCTGGGCATTCTGTACCAGGTGGCCGAACACCGTTTGCAGGCGATCGCGATCACAGGTCAGCGTAAAGCTCTTTTCTTCGAGGATCAGGGAGGGGGCGGGGGAGCGGTGGCGGCCCTCAGAGACGACTGCTTCCAGTAACTCCGCGAGATCGAACTCCTGTTGTTCAGTCTGTCCGGTGCCGCTGCGCAACTGTGCCATCAACTTGCTCATGCGGGTCACAGTATTGCTGACGGTGCCCACCATGTCGTCGATGAACTCCGGGTTGTGTTTGTGTTTCTGTGCATTGGATACCATCAGCGACAGCTGGGCCAGAATGTTTTTCAGGTCGTGTATGACATAGGCCGAGAGCCGATTGAATGCTTCGAACTGGCGCGACTCCATCAGTGCCTTGTCGGCCTGGAATTGTGCCAGGTGGCTGCCGGCCTGCTTGCCGGCAACCTTCAGCAGATCGCGGTCTTCCCAGTTCAGTTCTCGCAGCAGATCGGATTCACGTAGCAACAGAATACCTTGCAGCCGCTCGCCGAAGAGCAGCGGAATAATCAGCCAGGCGCGAGAGATCTCTGAAAACTCGATGGGCAATTGCAGGCCCTGGTAGAGGTCCGGTGAATTGCGCCATTCGCGCAGGTCAATAATCCAGCCCTGCTGCTGCAGCCACAGGGCGAGGCTCCCGAGATCGATATCCATGCTGGGCGGCGGCATCTCCCAGTTGGCGACAATGTTGAACCGCCCATCTTCTGTCCGGCTCCACAGCAGGCCCGCCGGGCTCTTGACGAGATGAGCCACCGCGCGCGTGATATTTTCCGGGATATCATTCTGGCCGCTGGCTAGGGTGTGGGTAAACTGCAGCCATTCAAGCCGGTAATCGTATTTGTAACTGAAGAAATTTTTGCTCAGCCATACCCGCGCGCTGGCGCGGATGCGCCCTGAGAACAACAGCACCACCAGCGTGAGGCCCGCGGCACAGAGGAAGGTGATCTGTAGTACGCCGCCCCAACTGCCACCAAGGTAGCGAATGAAGTATGCCGCCAGTGCCATCGTTATCAGGTAGATACCCGATGCCATCAATGTCAGCGAATGAAACGCGACGTGTCGAGACAGGTGGATACCCTCGGCCTTTTCCGATGGGTTGCCCTGGTCAGTGCGGCTGATGCTGATGGCCATCAGGATAGCGGCCATCGCGGTGACGATGCCGCGAGCCTGCCATGAGGTCGGGTCCAACTGGCGAAACAGCAGTGCTTCGGCATACATAAAAAAGTCGTAGGCAAACAGAATGCCCAGTCCTACGCAAAGGTGCTTTGTCGCCCATAATTCGGATTCGTTACTGTTGCGGAAAAACTGTTCCAGCAGCAACAAGCCGGCCACCGACATGGCTATCCAGGTGAAGAAGCTCAGGTTCAGGGACAGGTAGTACAGCGCCGGAATCCGCTCTGCCAGAACTGCGATGCCGGGTATGGCGACAAGGATGGCGGAGAAAAGCAGGGTGAACCACGGAACCCATCGATTGGTTGCAAGAATGTGGCTGGTACCCTGCACCCGTGTGCCTATGAGTTTGAGCAGCACGAAGATCCATGCCGCATTTCGGGCAATCTCTGAAATCTGGATCAGCAACACCCGTGGTTCTGACAGTATCGTAGACGCCATCACTACTGCGGCCCAAGCTGCTGTGAGTATGCTGGCAGCCAATAGCGCCGTACCGAGAGGGTTGTTGCGACGTGCGATGAACACGAGTACCACCAGCATGGAATAGCCGAGCATGGCTGTGCCGTAGCTGTACAAGCCAATATTGCTGAGCACTGTAGATTCTGATGCCAGTTCTAAACTCATAAAATCGTGTGCCAAGTCACGTTCCGCGATAGCGACGCTGCATGAGAAACACTATACTGCTGCTCCATTAGAGTAAATCCCGGCAGAGAATAAGTGGGATACGCCGCACACAATAAAACGGCGTGCTCATTCGGGAAATTTTTGGAAGGGGTATACGTTGTCCAAGTCAGCCTACGAGGTGCTCGAAACAGAGCTTATGGGGCAGTCGTTTCGATGGCTGGTTACCGGAGCCGCAGGATTCATCGGGTCTCATCTTGTTGAAAGATTGCTCACACTGGAGCAGGAAGTGGTTGGCCTTGACAATTTCGCCACCGGTTCCCCAGCCAATATCGAGCAGGTGAGGGCGAATGTCGGGGAGCAGAAATCGCAGCGATTCAGGTTTATCGAAGCGGACATCTGCGATCTCGATGCCTGCCATGAGGCCGTCCGCGGGGCGGACTATGTTCTTCATCAGGCGGCCCTCGGCAGTGTACCGCGCTCTGTTGCCGACCCGCTGTTGACCAATCGCGCAAACGTGGATGGCTTCCTGAATATGCTGGTTGCCGCCAGGGATGCCAGGGTGAAACGGTTTGTCTATGCGGCCTCATCTTCCACCTACGGTGATCATCCCGGGTTGCCCAAGGTTGAGGATGTGATTGGTAAGCCCTTATCGCCGTACGCCGTCACCAAATATGTGAATGAACTGTACGCCGACGTGTTTGCGCGGACTTACGGCATGGACTGTATAGGCCTGCGTTACTTCAATGTGTTCGGGCCGCGCCAGGACCCCCAGGGCGCTTACGCTGCAGTAATCCCGCGCTGGTTCGAAACGCTGTGCCAGGGCGATGCGCCACAGATCAATGGCGATGGAGAGACATCGCGGGATTTCTGCTTTATCGATAATACGGTACAGGCCAATTTACTGGCGGCTACCAGTTCGCATCCCGAGGCGGCAAACCGGGTGTACAACGTGGCTGTCGGGGGTCGCACCTCACTGAACGAGTTGTTCCACTCTATTCGCGCGCTGCTATCGGTATCCAATGCACAGGTACTGCAGATCGAGCCGGTATACGCAGGATTCAGGGAAGGCGATGTACGGCATTCGCAGGCGGACATAAGTCGAGCGTGCGAACTGCTCGGTTACCGGCCTGTGTATTCTGTTGACCAGGGGCTGGCCGTCACCTGCGATTGGTTTTTGGGGCTTAAGAGATAGGGATTTTTAGGGCATGGAAAAAGACACGGTTGCAATTGTAGGGTTGGGGTATGTCGGCTTGCCGCTGGCAGTGGCGTTTGGCCGCTTGCGGCGAACGATAGGGCTGGACCTGAACGAGGAAAAACTTGCCCATTACCGGGCGGGTGTCGACCCCAGCGGCGAAGTGGAGCCAGAGCAGCTGGCACAGGCGGACAAGCTGGAGTTCACCAGCGATGCGAGCCGCCTGTCGGAAGCTGAAGTGGTTATCGTTGTCGTACCGACGCCGATAGACCAGGCCCGTCGTCCCGACCTGTCGCCGCTGGAGGGCGCCTGTCGCGCCGTCGGCGCGCACCTTTCTCCGGGTGCCACCGTGATCTTCGAGTCGACTGTTTATCCGGGCTGTACGGAAGAGGTCTGCGTGCCATTGTTGGAGCAGGCATCGGGACTGTCGTGGGCAGGCAGGGAACCAGAGGCGGCGGTCGAGGGTTTCTATGTCGCGTATTCGCCCGAGCGTATCAACCCCGGCGACAAGGAACATCGGCTGGAGACTATCACCAAGGTGGTTTCGGGCGATACCCTGCAGACGCTTGAGAAAGTGGCGACACTCTATGAGACGGTTGTGTGCGCCGGCACGCATCGCGCCGCGAGTATTAAAGTTGCCGAGGCGGCGAAAGTAATCGAGAACACGCAGCGCGATCTCAACATCGCATTGATGAACGAGCTGGCACTGATTTTTAACCGGCTGGATATCGATACCCTGGATGTGCTGGAGGCCGCTGGCACCAAGTGGAACTTCCTGCCGTTCAGGCCCGGCCTTGTCGGCGGCCACTGTATCGGGGTGGATCCTTACTACCTGACGTACAAGGCCGAGGCGGTGGGGCATCACCCGCAGGTTATTCTCGCCGGGCGCCAGACCAATGACACCATGGGCAAGTTCGTCGCGGAGCAAACCGTTAAGCGGTTGGTGCAGCATGGCCACCGTGTCAGTGGGGCGAAGGTCGCGGTCCTGGGACTGACATTCAAGGAGAATTGCCCGGACCTTCGAAACTCCAAGGTGGTCGATATCATCGATGAGCTGCGCGAGTATTGCTGTGACGTCGTGATTCACGACCCGCTGGCTGATCCCGCGGAGGCGCAAGCCGAGTACGGCATCACCCTCTGTGATCGCCAGGATTTGAAGAATTGCCAGGCGGTGATCCTGGCCGTTCCGCATGCACAATACCTGCAAGAGAGCGTTTCTGCATTTGCCGCGATGATGGATGAAGGCGCCACCCTGATTGATATCAAATGCGTGCTGGACCGCAAGGAGCTGGAGGCAGCCGGATTGAATGTCTGGCGTTTGTGATCGCTGGCCGGCCGGGCTGTTGATAGCGGGCCGGCGTATTCCGTTGCACTGGTTTCAGTGCGTCTCCTCTTTGTCCTTCTCAAACTGCCGCATCCACGCTTTTCGCACAAGGTGAGGCAGTAGCAGGTACAGGGGCATGCGCAGGTAGTGTGAGCGCAGGTACAGTAGGCTGAGCGCCAGCCCGGTGAAGGGCAGTTTGCAATCCGGGTGATCGGGGCGAAATGCCCGCAGGAACAGGAAGTCCATCAGCGGTTTGCGGCCTGCCCTGGTCCAGCTGCCGGTTTCCTCGAGAATGCCATCCGGCAGCGGCGTGCCGAACACCTGTTGGGCGTAGTTCAAACCGTGGAACAGCGAGCCTGTCAGCTGTAGCTCCCGCGCCCGGCTCACCAGGCCCTCCCAGAACTGCGGGTCCCGTTCGGGGAAGTCGCGCAGCATCCGATCGAGGTCCCACAGGTCCCGCAGTCCGTGATGAAACTCACCCTCATGGAAGAGGTGGGTGGCGCTGTGTATGACCATGTCGCGCCAGGAGAGCGTAAAGATGCCGGGTTGTATTTCGATCAGTTGTTCGAACAGTAATCCGGCATTCACATCGGGCCCGGCAGTGGGCGGCAGGATATTGTGATGCACATCCAGCGTTATCTCACGCTTGGAATGCGTGAGCGGTGGAATCTCGTGGCCCCATTTCCGGTAGTACTGGTCATTGTAGGGATCGATATCACCTGTCTGCCAGCCGAAATTGAGCAGCGCTTTCTCCGCCGCGTCGATCCGGTGCCGCGGCACAATGATATCGATGTCAGTGATAAAACGGCCACGGCCTACCGGCAGCTCCGCGAGCAGGTAGGCCGCGCCCTTCAGCAACACCATTTTTTCGCCGACGGAATTCAGCGCCAATTGTATTTTGTCCGTGTCGTAGCGCAGGTCGCGTTTTTGTTTTTCGTGAATCAGCCGGGCGGCGTCGAAGTGCCGATCCACCGTCTGCGGCAGCTGTTTGTCTATACCCAGGGCCTGCATCTCGCAAGCCAGGGAGCCCAGCAATCGTGAACTGCGGGCCTGGGACAGGGCGTGGGTGAGCTGGTTGTTGTCCAGTGCCAGGATACGCTGCGGTTCGAGCAAAAGTTGTTGTAGCAGAAAGCTCATTGCTCGCCCTGCACGTCAGGCAGCCCGTCCATGGCCCCGATTGCCCAGTCGAGATCATGGTAGACCAGATCGTAGCAGTCGATATTTTCAATCAGTGTTTTCATCGCCTCGAAGCCGGTTTCGCACAGCAGGCTGTAATTGAAGGAGTGGTAGGCCGCCAGGATAAAGCTGTCGCTGCGTCGTCGCGGACTCAATTGCTGCGGCTCGTCCCTGGCGTAGCGGGGGAAAATCATCACCTTGGCCCGCAGGGGTTTGGTATCGTGACTGGCTGGATGCAGGTCTGCTTTCATATGGGCGACAACGCCCTTGTGGGTTTCTTTGCTGACGGGGCCGAGTACCGCATCCGGGGAGAATCTGCGGATCACTTCGATACTTTCATTTTTCAGGCCCACCGGGCGACACAGCGGCACGACGTCTGTGGTGTTGGGCGGGATCATCGCGTGTTCGTCGGACAGGATGCGCCAGCCACGCAAACCGAGCGCAGCACACAGCGTACTTTTTCCTGCGCCGGGCGTGCCGGGCATTATCACTGCGCAATCGCCGCGCGACACGACCGCTGCGTGTAGCTTCAGGTATTCGTTCGTGTGCAGGGAGACACACCAGTTCATGCCCCACTCGAGGAAAGCGTATGCCTGTCCTATGGGTATCGCGTCGAAGGGGGCTTTCATGTCAAACAGAAACTCCGCCTCCCCGCGCAGCCGCTGTAGCGCGTTCCGGGACAGCAGGGCGACATTGTAGTCGACAAAGTCGTCCGGGCCGGCGAGCGTGAAATCAGGGTAGAGCGTGCGAATCCCCGCGGCCACCCCGGACAGGTTGCTTTGCAGGTTAT
This sequence comes from Halioglobus sp., assembly GCA_020443425.1. Taxonomy (GTDB): domain Bacteria; phylum Pseudomonadota; class Gammaproteobacteria; order Pseudomonadales; family Halieaceae; genus Marimicrobium. The sequence continues at coordinate 10,867 of JAGRIE010000049.1, read as the reverse complement.
AGACATAGGGGCCGATACGAAGCGGTATTTCGCCCTGCGACAGGCGTCGGCTGAATTCGTCCGGAGGTAGGTGCTTGAGGAGTTGCATCTAGTCGCGCGTCAGGATATCGAGGGCGACCAGTTCTTCCAGCACGCCCGTCAATGCCGCCGCCAGGTCCGCGATGTCATCCGGGTCGACGCTGTCCGCAACCCTGTGCATCAGTTCTTCGGTGGTCAGTGGCCGCGGCTCGAGTTGTTGCACCACAAAGCCGGCGAAGTCAGTTAACAGGTGGGTGTCACCGCTGTAGGAGTCGAAATAGACCACGGTGCTTTCATTGGCGTCATACAACCGCCCTTTGGAGTGAGTTCGCCACGTCATAGACAACAGGAATACCTTGCTGGGGCGCTGATTATTTCAAAAGGCTGCCAACAAGGCCAACCATAGATCGATTTGTTATGACTTTTTGGATGAGCGGGGCTCATCCAAATGGCGCGAAGCAGGTCAATGGGGTGTGCCGGAGCCCCGCTATCAGGGGGGGCACTTGCCTTTAACGTAACAGATGCTGTCCAGTGAACTGGGGTCTTTACACGTGGAGTAAGTGCCGTCTGTGCCGAGGTAGTTGGGTGGCGATGAAATTCTGTGGATGTCGGCAGCCAGGCCTTCATTGTGCGCGGGGCGGTTGCCGGCAGGGGCCGAGATAAACACGCCTTTGGACGGGTTAAAGGAGTTCAGTGTTGCGACTGACATACAGCCGATCTGCTGACCCCAGGCTGCCCGGTTGCCGAGTGACAGCAGTACCGCGCTGCCCGCGATGGCCGAGCGTGAAAACCGGCGTCGACCGGGGTCTGCTACCTGGGCGGAGGGCGCCAACGGGCTCTCTGGTGCATCTGTCTTGCTGTCCTTGTCAGTGAAGCTGCTCACGTAAACCCCCGGAAAAAAATTACCATAAACGAAAATCGCCATGTGTACCTGTCGCCTCTCTTATATTAAAGATAGTCGACCTTGGCAACCCTACCACCCCTTTGTTGCCACAGTACAGCGGCTTCGAAAATGCCTGTGAAGCAGTTCACACTCCTGATAAGGCATTTCACTGGACTACAATGCAAATACTGTACCGCTTATAGTACTAAGTCAATAAAAACAATAACTTAAAAGCCTTATTGGCTGGATATTACCGTGTAGATCCAGCGGTCTGCTGGAATCTGTAAAGAAAGCTGACGGAACCCGGCCCGGTGTGCTCCATCGGGGCGCAGTATTGTCCCGATCAGGCTTCGGCGCGGCCGGGACAGCGGCGGTAGCGACCGCTGTCCACACGCGCCGTTATAGCCGCAGCCGAAGTGTCTCGCGGATGCCTGTGGCCAGGGTCGAGCCGACTGCTATTCCTGTTTCGGGGGCTGCAGCGTTTCGAGTTTGACGAGGCAGGCAAAGACCATCAATCCCACGCCGACATTGAAGAGGGTGGTGGACTGGTAGCCCGCCAGGTAGTAGTAGCCCGCGATCCGGGCGAGTCCAGCACAGAAGCAGGTCAGTACCCCCGCGATGCCTGCGATTGAGCCGGCCAATACAAGGTTTTTATACATGGCGTATTCTCGTTGTTATTGAATAAGGCGCGATGGAATATTTCGTTGTCTCAGCATCAGCATGATGCCGAGTTCTCAGTTTAAAACAAAAACCGGAGTCGCGTAACTAAAGTGCCTTGCAAAGATAATTGAAGTCTGTGAAGCTCTTGAGCAGGTCAAATATGCAAGCGAACCCCTTGGATGTACGAACTTTTTTACAATTTCACGGCGGAGCCTTTTCGGCTCAGCCCTGACCATAGATTCTGTTTCGAACACAACAGCTATGGTAAGGCCAGGGCATACCTGGCGTACGCATTCAAACGCGCCGAAGGGTTCGTAATGATCACCGGCAGGCCCGGTACCGGTAAAACCACCCTGATCGGTGAACTGGTAGAAAGCCTCTCTACCGATAAAGTCGTCACAGCGAACCTCGTGTGTACGCAATTGCAGGCGGATGACCTGCTCAAGACCGTCGCCTACAGCTTTGGTATCAGCCCGGCGCAGGTGGGCAAGGCCGAACTCCTGCAGCACCTGAGCACGCTGCTGCACCGCTGGCACAGGGAGGGTCGCCGTGCACTTCTGGTTGTCGATGAAGCGCAGGATCTATCCTCCTCAGCGATGGAGGAGCTGCGTTTATTGACCAATATCCAGTTTAATGGCCAGCCTCTGCTGCAAATTTTCTTGCTGGGGCAGCCTGAGCTCCGGGATTTGATACTCTCGCCCGGCATGGAACAGGTCCACCAGCGCATCGTCGCGGCCAGTCACATTGAGGGCCTGGAAGAGGACGAGACGGAGGCCTATGTCATTCACCGGCTGTCGAGGGTTGGATGGAAAGGTGACCCGGCCATCGACAGGGCGATTTTTCCACTGATTCACCGGTTCAGTGAAGGCGTCCCCAGGCGTATCAATCTCATCTGTAGCCGCCTGTTCCTGCTGGGCAGTGTGGAGGAGCGGCACGCGATCGAGGTGAAGGATGTCAGCGTGGTTATCGGTGAGCTGCAGGCGGAAAACCTGGCTGCGGGCACCGGTATCTCGCGAGAGCACTTCCAGAACAGCGCTGAACCCGATTGGGTAGCGGTCCCGGATGCCCAGCAGCAGGACGCCTCGGCGCCGCCGCTGCAGGCGCCCGGTAATGCGTCTGCCACCACTGTGGAGGCCGGTTCCGGCGATAACGCAGCTGAGTTAAAAAAAAAAGACACACTGAAGTCTGAATCCCAGCCGGCCCCGGAGCGAGAGTCCGAGCCCGAACCCGAACCCGAACCCGAACCCGAGTCCGAACCCGAACCCGAACCCGAACCCGAACCCGAACCCGAGTCCGAACCCGAGTCCGAACCGAAACCAGGGCCTGACCCTGAATCCGGGCCGGAGTCGGGGCCAGCTGCTCTGAGCCAGGCCGAGACGGCGGCTGATCGCCAATCCAGCAGCGGACCAGCGCGCCAGGCGGTGGCGTTTGCCGGAGATGATCTGGCAGAATCAGGCGTGGCATTCGCAGACAATTTTGTGCCGGAGGCTGGCGGGGAAATAGTGTCCCCGGCTCCCCGCCGGCGCTTGATGCTGATGGCGCTCCTGATGGTCGCGGCAGTCGCCCTCGCGCTGCTGTTGAAGGCCTGCATCGTGCCGGGGGAGGCCTGGTCAGTGCTGGGCACCGAGCAGCATGCGCCGGCACGCGACGCCCGGGCCCTGGTGCCGGTGGTGGCGCAGGGAGAGCATCGCGAGGTGTTTGTCATCGCGACGCCGGCACCGCCCGCTGCGAAACCGGCGGACGCCGCCAGTCCCGCGCCAGCGCTCGCCGGCAAGGTCGCCAAGCGCAAGGCATTGAGGCCAATAGTGGTCAAAGCCAGCAGGTTGCCAGCGCTGCCCGCTTTTTCGGTGGGAGAGGAGCGTTCGCCGGCCGCATCGCCGACTCAGGCAGTGGGCGATGAGAGCGAAGCCGGGGAGCCTGCGGCGCTAGCCTCGGAGACCGTGGCAACCGACCCCGTGGCGAACACGAGCTGGGAGGAGACGATACTGATTCCTTTTTCTTTCGACAGCGATGATCTGGTGCCCGATTCTCGCGATGTACTCGACAAGGCGGCTGCGATGCTGCGGGAACATGATTCGAGCAGGGCTGCAATAACCGGCTTCACCGACAGCCAGGGTGATTCGCAATACAATCTCGAGTTGTCTCGCAAGCGGGCGGATGCCGTGGAGCGGTATCTGGTGGGTGAGGGAATCGCCCCTGAACGATTGCAGGTCGAGGGTCGCGGAGTATTGGATGACCCGGTGGAAGGTCTGGCATCGGGGTTGGACGACCCGATGGAGCCGTATCGAATTGTGCAGATCACAGTGGTCGGCGAAGGGTGAAAAGCTGGACGCTACACCGCTGTGTGGTCTATACAATTTGTAGGGGATAGTGGTGAAATAGCTTATGCTGACACTGTTGTTTAATGTAGCCCGAATAGAATCAGAGTATCTGTGTGATGTTGTTCACAAGGTTAGTCCGGTAAGTGATTGCTGCTATTGGGCATGTGATAAAGTTCTGACGACCAAGCCGGGTGATGGATACCCAAGGAGATATAGATGATCAACAATAATGGCGCGCGAGCGAGTTCTTCCTCCTCAGTGCAAAGACTAACTTCCGGACTTGCAGTACTGCTCTTGATGCTCTGTACCGCTTGTACGACAAATCCTCACCCGGCAGTGCCCGAGGCCCAGCGAAATGTAGAAGTTGATTATGACTATATTTTGGCACCGGGTGACGCTGTGTCCATCTTCGTCTGGGGTAATGAGGAGCTGAGTTCAAACGGTACGGTTCGCCCGGATGGAAAATTGACTACTCACCTGGTGGAAGATCTGCAGGCCGCGGGTAAAACCTCGACCCAACTGGCGCGGGATATCGAAGTGGCGTATTCCGAGTACGTTCGCCAGCCGGTGGTCAGTGTTATCGTCAGCGGGTTTGTCGGGATCCCCGACCAGACAGTGAGAGTTGTGGGAGAGGCAACCAGCCCCACACGTGTGCCTTACAAAAAGTACATGACCCTGCTTGACCTGATGATCACAGTCAACGGCCTGACCGAGTACGCAGACGGTAACAACTCCGTGCTGGTACGTATGGTCGATGGTCAGCAGGTAACCTATAGCCTGCGGTTGGACGATCTGCTCAAGGATGGCGATATCACTGCGAACGTCTCGATCATGCCGGGCGATATTCTGATTGTTGCAGAATCCTGGTTCTAACGGCGTAGTGACGGCGGGTTAAGGGGAAACAGCGGATGCAGGAAGTTCTTGCACAAGTATTTGCGTATGTCTGGGGTGTGTGGCGCCACCGTTGGATGGCGCTCGTGGTCGCCTGGGTGGTGGCTATCGGGGGCTGGATATGGGTGTGGCAAATGCCCGAGGCCTATGTTGCCCGCGCCCGGATATACGTGGATACCAACAGTCTGCTGGGGCCCTTGCTGGAAGACATAACGATCCAGAACGATGCGGGGGATCGCATCGGTCTCCTCAGTCGCACACTACTCAGCCGCCCCAATATTGAAAAACTGATGCGCATGACTGACCTCGACCTGCAGGTCACAACTGCCAAGGAGAAGGACAAGCTGCTGAACGATCTGATGGAGTCGATCTCCTTCACCGGCGGGCAGCAGGACGAATCACTGTATTCCGTGCGGGTACAGGATCCCGACAGGGATACCGCGAAGCGCATTGCGCAGGCGCTGATTACCGTTTTCATTGAGAGCTCGTTGAGCGGCAAACGCGAGGACGCATCCAGCTCCCTGGGTTTCCTCGACAACCAGATCAAGGCCTATGAGCAGCGGCTGATTGCAGCCGAGAACCTCGCGGCCGACTTCAAGCAGAAGAACGTCGATATCCTCGGAACCCAGGGCGGCTTTTATGCCAACCTGAACCGGGAGAAAGCGAAGCTGAACCAGGCGCAGCTGATGCTGAAAGAGGAGGAGAATCGCAAGATCGAAATACAGCGCCAACTGGATGGCGAGGATCCACTCTACGATCCGCTGTTTGTGGTGGAGCCGGAGGCGCCTGTGATCTCCAAGAACTCGGCACTGACCGCCCCCAAAACGCCGCTGGATAACCAGATCGTGTCGGTGCAGGAGTATTTGAATAACCTGACGTTGAAGTACACCCCCCGTCACCCGGAGGTGCGGCAGATGACAGAACTGCTGGATCAACTGGTGGATCAAAAGAACAAGGAAGATGCAAAGCTGGCCGCAGCGCTTCGCGCGCAGCGACAATCGTCGGCCCCCGGCTCTGCAGGGATTGCCTATGACGGTCTCACCAGCAGCCCGGTCTACCTGTCGATGCGAGAGGAACTCGCCGAAACCAGTGGCAAGATCGCAGCGCTGAAAGCCCGTGTCGCGTCGTACCAGGCGCGGGTCACTGAGCTGGAGGAAAAAGTCACCACGATTCCGAAGATCGAGGGGCAGTTGAACCAGTACATTCGCAATCGCGATATCCTCAGTATCCAGCACTCCGAGCTGCTGCAGAAGCGTGAGTTGGCGAGGCTTGGCCAGGATGTCGAGGAGAAAGCCAGTGATGTGACCTTCCGTGTGATCGATCCCCCCTATGTGCCGTTGAAGCCCAGCGAGCCAGACAAAATGATTTTGAACGCCGTGGTGCTGGGTGTGGCAATTGTCGCCGGCATTGGTGTCAGTTTACTGGTGTCTTTGATATACCCGGTAATCTTCGATGTACGTACACTAATGGCAATCACCGGATTGCCGGTCCTTGGAGCAGTCACTATCAACGTTCATAGCGATCAGCGACGCAAAGAGCGTTATGGCATTGTGGCATTCACGTCGTTGAGTCTATGCCTGCTGCTCGTCTTCGTGGGCATGACCGTCAGCCAGAGCGGAATTCTGTCCAGCTAAGCGAATGACCATGCAGACAATAACGACAACCGATAGGGTAAAGAGCGGGATCAGTCATGAGTATCATTGAAAAGGCGGTCAACGCGCTCGGTAAGGGCAAGGAATCTGATCGCGCGAAAGTCGGCGATACAGGCGGCGATACTGGCGTAATAGAGCCGGATTCATCGAACACTGTGCAGCGCGCGGAGAGTGCCCCCGTTGTCCAGAACCCGACCGGCAGTGATAGCGCCCAGGGTGGGCAGGTGCGCCATGATGCGCGCGCAGCGGCAGCGCGTCCGGATACCTCTGTGTTCACGGATCCCGAGTCCTACGATCCTGAAGCCGAGAACATGGTAAAAATCCCGTTCAAGGAGTTGAGGGAGCTGGGTATGCTGACGCCCGCTGTGCCCCGCAGTGCGATCGCAGAGGAATACAGGACCATCAAACGCCCGCTGTTGACCAATATCTCGGGAGATTCGGTGACCCCCCCGATCCCGCATGGCAATTTGATCATGGTCACAAGTGCGCTGGAAGGTGACGGCAAGACGTTCAGCTCTATTTGCCTGGCACTGAGTATTGCAATGGAGCGTGAGAAAAACGTCCTGTTTGTCGACGCGGACACCGCCAAGGCAGAGGCCGGGCGTATGCTGGGTGTGCCCTCGACGAGCCCCGGCCTGATCGACCTGCTGGAGGATGAAAATGCGCGTGTGGCCGATTACGTGTTGCCGACCAATGTGGAAAAGCTGCGTATCCTGCCGGCCGGTGGCCTGCATACACATGCCAATGAGCTGTTGGCCAGTACCAGAATGCGCAAGTTGATGCTGGCGCTATCGGATGAAGACCCCAACCGCGTCATCGTATTCGACTCGCCGCCGTTATTGCTGACCACTGAAGCGGCGGTACTGGCGAGCTTCATGGGCCAGATCGTGTTTGTAGTCAGTTCCGATTCCACACCTCAGTACGCCGTCACCCAGGCAATAGAACATATTGGTGAGGAGAAAATGGTAGGTATGATTCTCAATCGGGCCCGTAAACGCACGAATCCTTATTCATACTACACCTACGAGTATCGCGGTGGCCCCTATGGTTATGGGCACCGTGAGGGCGTAACTGTGTCAGGGCCGGGGCAACAGGTATGAAATCTGGCTCTGCACAACGAATTCTTCGCTACATGCCCTGTGTTGTCGTCGGCTGCGCGCTGCCTGCCAGCGGGTTTGCAGCAGAGTTCACCACATCGGCAGCGGTCGCTCCCGGAGTAACCTATACCGACAATGTCTGTTTGAGCAATGACAACAAGCGCGATGCCTGGGTGGGTACTGTCACCCCGTCGGGCTCGATAAAGGGCCAGGGCAACAAGGCCAGTTTCAACGTCAATGGCTCAGTGCAGTTCAATACGCTCACCGACAGTCAACTCAAGGACAACGATTGCGCTGGTGGTTCACTGGGTAACCGCAGCCAGTTTTCACCAAATATCACTGCGAAAGGGTCCGCGATCCTGATAGATGACTGGCTGAAACTGAACGCCAGTGGCCGTGCCAACCAGAATGAGGTGACGCCATTTGTCGGGGGTGGGGGCGATTCCTTTGACACCAATGGCAATACCAACACCTACTACCGGTACTCCCTGAGCCCGGTGCTGTCGAGGCGCCTGAAGGATTTTGCCACCTACAACCTGCGCTACAACTACAATGAAGTGATCAACACGGCTGATTCTGTCAGCAACAGCAGCAGCGACTCCTGGTCAACCAATCTGGAGAGCGGCTCCTCCTCCCGAGTCTCCTGGGATCTTTTTGGCGATTACCGCAAGGTGTCCTACGACAATAGCGACCTGTTCTACGAGGAGGACGGGACGGCAGTGCCACGAGAGGATTCCGAGCTGAAATCGGCTGGCCTGAACCTCGGGTACCGGATTGATCGCCGCTGGCAGGTGACGGGCACCTACGGCTGGGAGTGGAATGATTTCCAGACCTATAACGATGAGGATACCGACGGCAAGACATGGGATCTGGGTGTGAACTGGACGCCCACTCCGCGCACCAAAGTCAGTGTCGGTATGGGGGACCGGTTTTTCGGCAAGACGCCACGCTTCAGTATTTCCCATAGACACAAGCGGAATGTGTTTTCGGCCTCATACAGGAAATCGATCACATTCGGTCGCGACATCCTGACCGAGGGCAATGACTTCAACCAGAGCGTTCGCAACTTCTCTTCGCAGAACTCACAGAGCCCCATCATCGATGAGCGCTTCACGCTGGGGTACACCTACACGGGGCGTCGCGCCAGCATCAATTTCATCGGCAGTCATTCTGACCAGACTCAGGAAGACAATGGCGAGAAATCGACCTATGACGATATTGCCCTGACGTTTTCTCCGCTGATATCTAGAACCTACACGATGTCTGCCACTGTTTCCTGGCGTCAGGATGAACCGAGATCCATTTTTGGCCAGAACAGTACCCAACTGGCCAACAACTCGGAGGCCTGGACAACAAGCCTGACCGTCGGAAGGGAGTTAAATGAGCGTATGAATATATCGCTCAACTACCGTTATACGGATCAGCAGTCCGACAACCAGTTCAGCGAATACCAGGAAAACCGAATCATGGCGACTCTCAATATCCGCCTCTAGGAAAAACCACTATGAGCGCTTTATTGGGGTCAGGACAGATTCTCTGTATCGTTGGTGCGCGACCAAACTTTATGAAAATCGCGCCTATCATGCGGGCTTTCGCCCGGCCTGAGTCGGCGCTGTCAGCGCGTCTGTTGCACACCGGGCAGCATTATGATGCGGCGATGAAACACGCCTTTTTTGAGCAGTTAAATATTCCCGAGCCGGACGTCGACCTGGGCGTGGGATCAGGGTCTCACGCGCAGCAGACAGCCGAGATCATGAAGCGTTTTGAGCCGGTACTCGATGCGTCCACGCCTGTGGCTGTGCTGGTGGTAGGGGATGTCAATTCAACCATTGCTTGCGCGCTGGTGGCTGTTAAAAAAGGCATCCCTGTCATCCATGTCGAGGCCGGATTGCGCAGCGGTGATCGCAGCATGCCGGAGGAGATCAATCGCATTCTCACTGACCAGTTGTCGGAACTGCTGTTCACCACAGAAGCCGAGGCGCTGGACAATTTGTCGCGAGAAGGTATTGCACCTGAAAGAGTGCATTTCGTCGGCAATGTGATGATCGATTCGCTGCGTTACAACCTTCCCAATGCCGTTCCAGCGCAAACCACACTGACCAACGCCGGTGTCACGGATGTCGACAGCGCTGAGGGCGGCTACGGTTTGGTGACCTTGCACCGGCCGTCGAATGTCGATGACCCGGTTGTGCTGGCGCGATTGCTGCAGGTACTGGCCCGGATCAGTCAGCGCACACCACTGTTGTTTCCTATTCATCCCCGTACCGAGGCGCGTATCGCCGATGCCGGCCTGGAGGGGCTGCTCGCGGATTCTGCCATCACCACTATCGGGCCGCAGGGCTATCTGGAGATGCTTGGGCTGATGAAGGATGCGCGCGTCGTACTCACGGACTCCGGAGGCATCCAGGAGGAGACAACGGCGCTCGGTGTTCCCTGCATCACGCTGCGAGAAAATACGGAGCGCCCCATCACCGTCACCCAGGGTACGAATACGGTGGTGGGAACGGATGAGCGGGCGATCCTGCAATGCTATGAGGATGTCATGGCATCGGGTGGCAAGGTGGGTTGCATCCCCGAACTGTGGGACGGGGGGAGCGCACAGCGGATCGTCGAGGTTATCAACGCCTGGGCGAGTAGCGCGCAGTGATGCATCGGGACACGTCAGCGAGTCAGGCCATCGGCCCCATCAATGCGATGACCGTTGATGTTGAGGACTATTTCCAGGTGTCCGCATTTGAATCGCGGGTCGACAAGGCACAGTGGCAGAACTGGCCGCTGCGCGTCGAGGACAATACCCACAGGATTCTGGACCTGTTCGCGGAAAGTGGTGTACGCGGTACGTTTTTCACGCTCGGCTGGGTCGCCGAGCGTTTCCCGGCTCTGGTCCAACGCATTGTCAGTGAAGGTCATGAAATTGCCAGCCACGGCTGGGAGCATATCCGGGTCAATACGCAGACACCCCAGGCGTTCCGGGCTGACATAGAGCGCACACGCAAGCTGCTGCAGGATATCAGCGGTGAGCCGGTGCTGGGTTATCGCGCTGCCAGTTATTCCATCGGCGCCAGCGAGTCCTGGGCCTGGGAGGAACTGGCAGAGGCCGGTTATCGCTACAGTTCCAGCATCGTACCCATTCGGCATGACCTGTACGGTATCCCCGGAGCTCCCCGCTTCGCATTTGATGCCGCAGGTGACCGCCTGCTGGAGATCCCGATAACCACCGTGCCGCTGGCGGGCAGGAATATCAACTGCGGCGGGGGTGGGTGGTTCCGACTCTTCCCCTATGCGTTTTCCCGCTGGGCCATGTCGCGCGTCAACAGCGTCGATGACGAGTCGGGTATTTTTTAT
>JAGRIE010000048.1 GCA_020443425.1 Halioglobus sp. | reverse complement strand
CCCATGTGAGAGTAGGTCATCGCCAGGCTTTAATCCGAAAACCCCGCAGTACAGCGTACTACGGGGTTTTTTTATGCGTAATCGGGTCGAATAAGGCGTGCTGGTGCGCGTAAAATAGCGCGCGTTCTGCAATAGCACCCCGGGATGACCTGAGTGCACCAAATTTTCCTGACAGAGAAGGGGTTCGAGTAAGTGGCAAATACAAAACTGTCATCCGAGATCGGGAGTAGGAGAACGTTCGCAATCATCTCCCACCCGGACGCGGGTAAGACGACGATCACTGAAAAATTGCTGCTGCTGGGTAATGCGATCCAGGTGGCCGGGAGTGTGAAGGGCAAGAAGGGCCCGCATGCGACCTCGGACTGGATGAGCATGGAGCAGGAACGGGGTATTTCGGTGACATCCTCCGTGATGCAGTTCCCCTATCGGGACCGGACGGTGAACCTGCTGGATACACCCGGGCACGAGGACTTCTCTGAGGACACCTACAGAACGCTGACAGCGGTGGATTCGGCATTGATGGTTATCGACGGTGCCAAAGGTGTCGAGGACCGCACGATCAAGCTGATGAATGTATGCCGCTTGCGGGACACGCCGATATTCAGCTTCGTGAACAAGATGGACCGCGATATCCGCGATCCTATCGAACTGCTGGACGAGATCGAGGAGGTGCTGCAGATTCAGGGCGCGCCGGTGAACTGGCCGATAGGCATGGGGCAGGAGTTCAAAGGGGTTTATAACCTCTACACTGATACCATACACCAGTATACGCCCGGCAAGGGCAGCGTCCTGCCTCCGGACCTGCGGATAGAGGGGCTGGACAGTGCCGAGGCGAGGGCGCTGCTGGGCGATGAGTACGACAGCTTTTGCGAGGAGATAGAACTGGTGCGCGGCGCCAGTCACGAGTTTGAACTGGAGGCCTTCCTCGCCGGAAAATTGAGCCCGGTCTTTTTTGGTACGGCACTGGGGAATTTCGGTGTGCGTGAAATGCTGGACGACTTTGTGCGCTGGGCACCGGCGCCGTTGGATAGGGATGCTACCGATCGCACGGTAGGTGCGCTGGAAGAGAGTTTCAGTGGGTTTGTGTTCAAGATACAGGCCAATATGGACCCGCGGCACCGCGACCGTATCGCGTTCATGCGAGTATGTTCAGGGCGCTATCTCAAAGGCATGAAGATGAAGCATGTACGCATCGGCAAGGATGTGAAAATCGCAGATGCGGTGACATTTCACGCCGGTGAGCGGGTGCTGGTGGAGGAAGCTGTGTCCGGCGATATCATCGGTCTGCACAACCACGGTACGATCCAGATCGGCGATACGTTCACTGAGGGTGAGGCGCTACAGTTTACCGGTATCCCGCACTTTGCCCCGGAGTTATTTCGCCGCATCCGCCTGGCCGACCCGATGAAGTCCAAACAGTTGCAGCGTGGGCTGCAGCAGTTGTCCGAAGAGGGATCGACCCAGGTATTCTCCCCGCTCAATTCCACTGATCTTATCGTGGGTGCGGTGGGGCCGTTGCAATTTGATGTCGTGGCTTACCGGCTCAAGGACGAGTACAAGGTGGAGGCGCGTTACGAGCCGGTGAGTGTGTATACGGCGCGCTGGATTACCTGTGATGACAGGCGCAAGTTGGAGGATTTTCGCAAAAAGGCGTCAGAATACCTGTCAATCGACGGCGGTGGTCACCTGACGTATCTGGCGCCGACCCGGGTCAATCTGTCGCTGATGGAGGAGCGCTGGCCCGATCTTGAATTCCGGGCCACGCGGGAGCACTAGGCCGTTCAGCCGAGCAGCTTTTCTATATCCTTGGCGATCGCCTTGGGCGTGTCCTTGGGCGCGTAGCGTTTGATCACGGTGCCCGAGCGGTCGATCAGGAATTTGGTGAAATTCCATTTGATGCCCTCGGTGCCCAGTGCGCCCGGAGCCGCTTTCTTCAGGTGTTTGAACAGCGGGTCGGCATTGGCGCCGTTCACTTCAATCTTGCCGAACATAGGGAAGCTGACGCCGTAGTTAAGCTGGCAGAACTCCATGATCTGGTCGTTGCTGCCCGGGTCCTGCTTACCGAACTGGTTGCAGGGAAAGCCCAGGATCACCAGGCCTTTGTCCTTGTACCTCTCGTACATCTCTTCAAGCCCGGCAAACTGCGGTGTGAACCCACATTTGGACGCGGTGTTGACCACCAGCAGCACCTTGCCTTCATAGTCCTTCAGTGATTTGCTCTCGCCGGACGGGGTTTGGCAACTGTAGGTGTATACAGAATTACTCATGGTGCTATCTCCGAGACAGAGTGCTTAAGCCAACCGGGCCTGCTGGAAGTGAACCTGTTCCATTAAAAGACCCAGGCGCTTGCGTTGCATTTTGAGAGAATACTCCAGCGTTTTCAACTTGGTATGCAATGCCGCATTTTCCCATTTCTGCTGCAGTTGATGCTTGCCCTCTTCAAGCGCCCCTGTCAGTTGTTCTTTGGTTCGCTCATAGCGCTCGGCCTGTAGCGCCGTCCACTGGTTGACCGACTCGGTGAACAGCTGATATTCGCGCTCCAGCATTTCCAGCAGGGATTCGCTGTTCTGGGCGTGCTCCAGCTTGCTGCGGGCGCGCTGGAACGCGGTGTCGAGTATCGCGCGCTGGATCTTGAAATCGGGTACCCGGTTAAGGTTGCGGGCCAGGCCTACACGGCTGCACAGCGCAATCATCCACTTGGTGGGATCCCACTGCCACCAGCGAATGCCATTGCGATAGTCCGCCTGGAAGATGTGGTGATAGTTGTGGTAGCCCTCGCCGTAGGTGAGAAAGGCAAGGAAGCCGTTGTCCCGGGCGCTGTTGGTCTCCGTGTACGGCCGGCTGCCCCAGAAGTGTGCAAGCGAATTGATGAAGAAGGTGACATGGTGGTTCACCACCAGCCGTAACAGACCAACCAGCAGCACGGTGCCTATGATGTCACCGTGCCAGATGCCCAGCATCAGCGGCAGGCCCAGGTTCATCAGTAGCGTCAGTGCGACATAGTGCTTGTCCTGCCACACCACCACAGGGTCGCGGAGCAAGTCGCGTGCATTGCTGAAATCCTGGTCGTTGCTCTTGTAGTTGCGCAGCATCCAGCCCATGTGACTGAACCAGAGGCCGCGTCCGGCGGAATAGGGGTCCAGCTCGTTGTCATCCACGTGGCGGTGGTGCCGGCGGTGATCCGAGGCCCAGATCAGAATGCTGTTCTGGAGCGCACCGGCACCCCAGAGGGCAAAAAACCATTTCAACACTGGGCTCGCCTCGTATGCCCGGTGCGACCAGAGCCGGTGGTAGCCGCCGGTGATCGACAGGCCGTTCAGATAGAGGAATGCCAGTGCCCACAGCCACTGGAAACTGTCGTAGCCGTGATAGACGCCCCACAGGGGCACGAGTATCAGCGCCGCGACGGGTAGGCCGGCGAAGATGATGACGTTGACCATATTCAAGGGGGGCTTGCTTTTGTTAGTCGTCATAAGGGGTGTCGAGTCTCGTATAACCTGAATTCTTGATAATCTTTGCTTGTCAGCTAGTTAAAGTCGTTCCGCCCAGTCGATCCCGGCTGTGGCGGCAGGCTCTAGGGTACCACGAATCGTCGCTTCACCCAGCTTAACAGTGGCTTGATTTTGCCAGTTCGGGCAGTCGCAAGCGCGTCTGTTGGACAGCTGTTTTGCAGCGGAAGTTCCCTGTCGGGGCTCGCCCCCGCGGCGCCGTCGGCGCTAGAGCTTTTCGAGGTAGGACTGGTATTCGAGCAGGGTGATACGCTTGCGGAACTCTTCTACTTCCTGTTGCTTGGTCAGGGTGTAGATGCGTTGCAATTCGGTGCCGAGGCTGTGATGGATGAAGTCCGATTCGCTGAACAGTTTTACCGCATCTGGCATGTACACAGGCAGTTTGTCTTTCTCCTGGGCGTACCCGTCGCCGCTGGTGGGGTCGCCGGGCGAAAGATTCTGCTCGATACCGTCCAGCATGGCAGACAGCAGCACCGCAAATAGCAGGTAGGGGTTGGCGTCGGCACCCGCCACGCGGTGCTCCAGCCGGCGGGCAGTGTGATTGCCAGCGGGTACGCGCACAGCCACGGTTCGATTCTCGTAACCCCAGCTGGGGTAGGTGGGGGCGTGGCAGCCCGGTTGAAAGCGGCGATAGCCGTTGTAACTCGGGCAGAAAATCGCTACCGAGTCCGCCATGTTTGCCAGACAGCCGCCGATGGCGTTCAACAGCAGCGGTGACCCCTTCTCGGTGCCGTCGTCAAACACATTTTTCCCGGACTCATCCAGCATGCTGCAGTGCACGTGCATGCCGTTTCCGGACTCCGTTTCAAACGGTTTGGGCATAAAGCTGGCGATCAGGTTGTGCTTGGCGGCAACCCCCTTGATCAGCCGCTTCATCATCAGAATCTGCTTGGCGGCCAATACCGGGTTGTCCACGTGCTGCATATTGATTTCATACTGTGAGGGTGCGGACTCCTTGGCTACGCCATCGAAGGGTATGTCCTGTACCTCGCAAGCGAGGCGGAGATCTTCCAGCATGGCCTGGTGATGGTTGAGCACGTCCAGCCCATAGGTGTTGCCACCGATGGGTGAGCCACCGACCGGGGAGGGGCAGGTGTGCAGGGGGACGGAGGTATCCCATTCGACCAGGCTAAATTCGAGCTCGGCAGCGACCACTGGTCGCCAGCCCGCTTTGTGGAACCGCGTGAGTACCTGTTTCAGAACCTGGCGCGGGTCGCCCGCATAGGGCGTGCCGTCAGCGTCGAACATGGAGAGCATGACCTGCCCGTGGCTGCCATCGGCTGACCAGGGTGTTGGCAGTAAGGAGCCCTCCACCGGGCGGCAGATACCGTCGGCATCGCCGCTGGCAAATACCAGCTGTTCGACGTCACGCCCCCAGATATCGAGGCTGAGCGCCGTTTTGGGAAGCTTGAGTTCGCCATCGAAAATGGTACTGAGCTTATGGCGAGGGACCCACTTGCCCCGCATGACCCCGTTGCAATCGGGCAGCAGCGCTTCTATGGTCGTGATTTCAGGGTGAGCCCGCAGGAACCAATCGGCTTCAAGCGACATGCATCCACCGTACAGTCATTGGTAAGCCCGCACTATCCATGGTTAGCCGAAATCGCTCAATACCCTACATGGGGCAGGCTGTCGAGGGACATCGAAACATCGTGTTTTACTGCCGCATTTTCTCGCGCTCCAGGCCATGCAGGCTGGTCCCTGTGAGACAAATTCACGGCCCTCTGGGCGACATATAGATGCTGAGAGGATCCTCTCCCGCGGCCTCTCCCATACAGGACATCGCGTTCAGGAACAGCGAGAACAAATCGGTTTGGGAACTCACGTCCAGTTTGCGATAGATACTCTTGCGGTGGCGGCGGACTGTCTCTACGGCAATGTCGAGCCGCTCTGCTGAAATGTGCGTACCGTATCCGCGCAGCATAAGTTCGAGGACGTCTTTCTCCCGGGGCGACAGCAGCGAGGCGCCGAAGGTCCGGAACGCGAGATCAATCTGGTGGTTGATGCCGGGTTGAATCAGGTGCGTGGCGGCGAAGTCATTGTGCTCAGTATGGGTCTTGAGCAGCTCCGAAACAGGCTCGGCCAGCAGGTACAGGGATTCGTACTCTTCATCTGTGAACGGGGAGCGATCCGCCAGGCGCATCATGCTGAGGTTGATGACGTTGCCAGCCTGCAGCTTGGCCAGGTACACCGCTTCATCACAGGTGCCGGTGTCGGCGTAGTAGTTCCGGTAGTAATCCGATTCCTGTAACTTGCCCATGGTGATCCGCGACAGCCGGTAGATCTTGGACCGCGGTTGGTGCATGGACGTCTGGTAAAACGGGTCTTCGCGGTAGGGGCCTTCCAGGTACTGGTCTATCTGGCTGGCTACCGCGTGTTTGGGGATGCCGTGATAGAGAATCTGCGGCGGCAGGTCCCTGTGGTACAGCCAGACCTGGGGATAGTCGATTCTGACCTGGCCGTTGATAGCCTCGATCAGGGTGGGGAAAAACTGGTCAGTACCCAACGCCGCAATTGCCCGGGAAATATCCCTGTTCCATTTGCTGAGTTGATTGATGTCTGTCATTGGAAAGTGCTATTTATGGTTAGCGTTTTTCCTACATAGTGATGAGGCGTCACAGCGTTGTCAAATCCGCAGTCCAACTAATTGATCCGGGGCCCCCGCAGTTCACCCCGACACCGCGGATGCGCTATGCTGTAGCGCTTCCCAGGAGGTTGGTTTGAACGTGTCGAAAGAGGCCAGTAACCCGGCATTGTACAACGAACGGGTGCCCATGGAGTTTACCAGGGCGCTGTTGGTACAGGCGCGCGCCCACAACAGGGACCTGGACGCCATACTGCGCGCCGCCCGCTTCCCTTTTGACCCCCTCAGGCAGGATACGCAGACCGCGTTTGTCTCCCGCGAGCAGTACTCGAGGTTGTGCCTGGAGCTGATCCGGGAGCTGGGGGATGAGTCTGGCGGCGTGATGCCCGACGTGCGCACACCTGTCGGCACCACTCGATTGATCGCACTCAGTATGCTCAGCAGTTCAACCCTGGGCGCCGCCATGCACCGTGCCATAGAGTTCAACCAGGTCTGCCGTGTCCGGCACGGGGCAGCAATCGTCAACCAGTTGGTGATCGACGAGGAGCAGAAGGAGGCGACGCTCACCTACTTCTGCGCCGATGACGCGCCGGAGTCCCAGCACAGTGTGCTGTGTAACCTCGCCATGTGGATGCGTTTCAGTGGCTGGTTGATCGATCAGCATATCGATGTGACCAGCGCGAGTTGTGCAGGCCCCCAGCCCCGTTTCCTCGCAGGTATCCGCCACTTTTTCCCCTGTCCGGTAGAGTACGGACAGCCGGTGAACTCAGTGCGCTTCAGTGCCCGGCATCTGGAGTCTGAGCTGGTGCGCAACGAGGATGATCTCACCGAGTTTCTCAAACTGGCACCTTACTATGTCGTGATCCAGCCCCAGGCCAGTACCCTCAGTATTACCCACCGTATCCGGCAGATACTGGGCGATGACTTCCGCGAGGAGATGCCCAGCTTTGAAGAGCTGACCGCACTGCTCAATATGTCCGCGCGGACACTGCGACGAAGGCTGGAGAAAGAGGGTACGTCTTACCAGCGCATCAAGGACAATGCCCGGCGCGACCGGGCGATTTCCATGCTGAGCCGTGAGGGGCTGACGGTCAGTGAAGTGGCGGAGCGGGTCGGCTTCTCCGACCCCAGCGCCTTCCACCGCTCGTTCAAGAAATGGACTGGCCAGTCACCGGGCAGCTATCGCTAGCACGCAGAGTCGCTGTTCGGTCCGGTGGTGGCCGCTGCAAGGAGTGGTCCTCGCTACCCCAGCGCGGTTTCCAGGAAAGCCAGGATATCCTGCTGTGGGACCAGCTGTGACTCGTCACCACGGCGGCTCTTGTACTCAATATTGCCGTCGGCCAGCGCGCGATCACCGATCACGATGCGATGGGGGATGCCGATCAGCTCCATGTCCGCGAACTTGACACCGGGGCGCTCGTTGCGATCGTCGAGCAGCACATCCACGCCGGCGGCCCGCAGTTGCTGGTAGAGGTGCTCCGCACACTGGGCGACGGCCTCGGACTTGTGCATGTTCAAGGGTACGATGGCCAGTTGAAAGGGCGCCATGGCGTCTGGCCAGATGATGCCGCTATCGTCATGGTTCTGCTCGATCGCTGCGGCCACGATGCGGCTCACCCCGATACCGTAACAGCCCATTGTGACTGTGATATTTTTGCCGTCCTCGTTCAGTACCCGGGCGTTCATGGCCTCGCTGTACTTGGTGCCCAGCTGGAAGATATGGCCCACTTCGATGCCGCGGGTGATCTGCAGCCGGCCCTTGCCGTCGGGGCTGGGGTCGCCCGCGACGACATTGCGCAGGTCGGCAACCTCGCCGGGTGTACAGTCCCTCTCCCAGTTCACGCCGGTGAGGTGGTGGTCATCCTCGTTGGCGCCGCAGGAGAAATCCGACAGCTGTGCGGCGCTGTGATCGACGATGGTCGGAATCGGCAGGCCGACGGGGCCCAGTGAGCCGAAGCCCGCCTTGCAGGCGGCGCGCACCTGTTCTTCGCTGGCCATTTGCAGGGGGGCGGCAATCCCGGGCAATTTTTCCGCCTTGATCGCGTTCAGCTGGTGGTCACCGCGCAAAACCAGGGCCACCAGGGAGCCCTCTTCCTCGCCTGCCACGACAAGGGTCTTGACGCTGGTCGCGGGGTCGATCGATAAAAAGGCGGCCAGGTCCTCGATGGTCCGGACGCCCGGCGTTGCGACCTTTTGCAGGTCTGCCTCCGGCGCGCTGCGTGGTGCGGCGGGCGCCACGGCTTCTGCCATCTCGACATTGGCGGCGTAGTCGCCGCTGTCGCTGAAGGCGATGGCGTCCTCCCCGGAGCTCGCCAGAACATGAAACTCATGGGAGGCATTGCCCCCGATGCTGCCGGTGTCGGCGATTACAGGACGGAACTCCAGGCCCAGCCGGGTGAAGATGGCGGAGTAAGCCTCGAACATCACCTGATAGGTGTCCTCCAGTGATGCCTCGTCGGCATGAAACGAGTAGGCGTCTTTCATCAGGAATTCGCGTGAACGCATGATGCCGAAGCGGGGGCGGATTTCATCGCGCACCTTGGTCTGTATCTGGTAGAGATTCAGCGGCAGCTGCTTGTAGCTCTTGACCTCGTCGCGGACCAGGCTGGTGATGACTTCCTCGTGTGTGGGGCCGAGGCAAAAATCGCGCTGGTGGCGATCCTGGATGCGCAGCAGTTCCGGGCCGTATTGTTCCCAGCGGCCTGATTCCTGCCAGAGCTCAGCCGGTTGTACCACCGGCATACTGACTTCCTGGGCGCCGGACGCCTCCATCTCCTCGCGGACAACGGCCTCCACCTTGCGCAATACCCGCAGCCCCAGCGGCAGCCAGGTATACAGTCCGGCGGCCAATTTGCGTATCAGGCCGGCGCGCAACATTAGCTGGTGGCTGATGACCTCTGCATCTGCGGGTGTTTCTTTCTGGGTGGCAATCAGGAATTGACTGGTACGCATGAATTTTTCCGGCGGCTTGGGTGTCGAGTGGGCGCCTAGTTTACGTGTGAATAACTTGAGCGTACAGCGCTGAGTCACGCACAGTGGCGGGTCTCTCGCAGTCATTTCACGGCTGTGCGACCACCGCGGCGGTGGCCGGTGCAGTCACGCAGTTTTGGCCGCACACGATGTGTCTGAGACTAGTAATAAAGCGTTTTTTTGGTGCAAACGCAGAAAACGCTTGTATTACAGCGTTTCCTGATTTATACATTCTCCTGCAGCTTGTGGCAGGGGGTTTCTGTGGGTTTGGAGAACACCTGGTTTGGGCTTGCAGAGGGTCTCACTTCAAACATTTAGGAAAGGTTGAAAATAAAATGGCGACTAAAAACGCAGCTAAAAAAGCTCCGAAAAAGGCAGCAAAAAAAGCCCCGGCTAAAGCAGCCCCGGCAAAAAAAGTGACAGCGCTTCAGACCAAAATGACCAAGAGCCAAATCGTTGCCAGCCTGGCTGAAAGCACAGGGCTGACCAAGAAGCAGGTCAGTGCCGTTATGGACGAGTACGATACTCTGGTACAGCGCAGCATCAAGAAGCGTTCTGTGGGCGAGTTCACCATGCCCGGTATGCTGAAAATCACCACTGTCAGCAAGCCTGCTCGCAAGGCCCGTAAAGGTATCAATCCATTTACTGGAGAAGAGACCGTATTCAAGGCCAAGCCAGCCAGCATCGCTGTGAAAATCCGTCCGCTGAAAAAGCTGAAGGAATTCGCCGCTTCCTGAGTTATGCCGCCGGCCAGCCTGCCCCGGCAGGCTGGCCGCAGTAATCCTGCCTCCAGCGCCCCTTGGTGCCGGTGTTTTTTGCTCTTCTATTCCAGCCCCTGTGCGCTTGGCCTACACGCTCGCTTGGGTTAAAATTCGCGCCTCAATTTCTGTCTTGAGTTTGTAAATTCACCGCAGGTAGGAAAATTCCATGCCGATTTATGAGTACCAATGCGAGGCTTGTCATGAGCAATTGGAGGCCCTGCAGAAAATAAGTGATGCGCCACTGCTGGATTGCCCCCACTGCGGCAAGCCCGCGCTGAAGAAAAAAGTCTCCGCCGCAGCGTTTCGGTTGAAGGGCAGCGGGTGGTACGAGACAGACTTCAAGACCGGTAACAAAAAGAACCTCGTGGGTGGCAGCGAGGGCGCCGGTGGCAGTTCGTCCGCCCCCGCTTCTGGCGCCGGTAAATCGAGTGAGAGCACCTCCGGCAGCAGCAAATCAGGCGACAGCACCAAGACAGCCTAATCCCTGGCCCCGAGAGGGCCTGCCCATCCAACACGGAATCGAGACTATGCGCAGTCATTATTGTGGCGCCCTGAGTACAGCTGATATTGACGAAACGATCACCCTCTGTGGATGGGTGGACCGTCGACGGGACCACGGTGGTGTCATATTCCTCGACCTGCGGGATCGTCGGGGCATTGTGCAGGTGGTGTTTGATCCGGATACCCAGGAGCACTTCCAGCGCGCGGACAGCGTGCGCAGTGAGTATGTGCTGAAGGTGACGGGTCGCGTGCGGGCGCGCTCAGAGGCCACGGTGAACCCGGCGATGGAGACCGGCCAGATCGAAGTGCTGGGCAAGGCGCTGGAAATACTCAATGTGGCCGCGACCCCTCCGTTCCAGCTGGATGAGTACACCAATGTCGGCGAGGACGTGCGCCTGCAGTACCGCTATATGGATCTGCGTCGCCGGGAAATGCAGGACCGCCTGATCCTGCGCTCCAAAATTACCAGTGCAGTGCGCAATTTCCTCGATAGCGAGGGTTTTCTCGACATTGAAACACCCATCCTGACCAGGGCCACGCCGGAAGGTGCGCGCGATTACCTGGTGCCGAGTCGCACGCACCCGGGCAAGTTTTTCGCCCTGCCGCAGTCGCCGCAGCTCTTCAAGCAGCTGTTGATGGTGTCGGGCTTTGATCGCTACTACCAGATCGCCAAGTGCTTCCGGGATGAGGATTTGCGCGCCGACCGCCAGCCGGAGTTCACGCAGATCGATATCGAGACCGCGTTTCTCGACGAGCAGGAGATTATGGCGATTACCGAGCGCATGATCTGTGGGCTGTTCAAGACCGTGCTGGATGTCGATCTCCCCGCCTTCCCGCATATGACCTATGCCGAGGCGATGGAGCGCTACGGCTCGGACAAGCCGGACCTGCGCATACCGCTGGAACTGGTCAGTGTTGACGATTTGATGCAGCAGGTGGATTTCAAGGTATTCCGCGGGCCGGCCGATGACCCGGCTGGCAGGGTGGCGGCGCTGAAAGTCACCGGCGGAGCTTCCATCAGCCGCAAGGAAATTGACGACTACACCAAATACGTGTCGATTTACGGCGCGCGCGGCCTGGCCTGGATCAAGGTCAATGATATCGACGCGGGTGTGGAGGGCTTGCAGTCCCCCATCCTCAAGTTCATGCCGGAGGAGATTGTCGCGCAGATGATGGCGCGCCTGGGCGCTGCCAATGGCGACATCATCTTCTTTGGCGCTGACCGCGCCCGCGTGGTCAATGAGGCGCTCGGTGCGCTGCGCATCAAGGTCGGGCAGGACCAGGGCCTGGTGGCGGAGGGTTGGGCGCCGCTGTGGGTGGTGGATTTCCCGATGTTTGAAGAGGACGCCAGCGGTGGCTGGACCCCGTTGCACCACCCGTTCACCGCCCCCTCCTGCGACGCTGAAGAATTGGCGGCCAACCCCGGAACGGCGCTCTCGCGCGCCTACGATATGGTGCTCAATGGGACAGAACTGGGGGGCGGCAGCATCCGTATCCACCAGCGCGATATGCAGGAAGCGGTGTTCCGCATCCTGGATATCGACGAGGCGGAGGCGAAAGAGAAGTTCGGCTTCCTGCTTAACGCACTGCAGTACGGCGCGCCACCGCACGGTGGCCTGGCCTTCGGGCTGGACCGCCTGGTGATGCTGATGACGGGCGCGACCTCCATCCGCGATGTGATTGCATTTCCGAAAACACAGAGTGCGGCCTGTGTGATGACCGATGCGCCCGGCGATGTGGGTGCGGAGCAGTTGAAAGAGCTGAATATCCGGCTGCGCCAAATTCGCGAGGCGGGTGAGAAAAGCGAGTAGCCTGCCCGGCCACCTGCTCCGCGCAAGCCCTTCCCCCGCGTGCCGTGGCATCGCAGTCCTTGCGATGCCTGTTCCCGCCCCCCCCTGGTTCAGTACTGGGGTCACGCCGCTTGGTCGCAATGTGCCCCCGCTCCGCCATCCTGGGGGCTGCCTGTATAAATGCTGCCTGACAGCTACAGACCAATACTGTAAATTTGTACATAATAGACGCCTGGCGCAGTCGGTGGGAAAGGGTATGTCGCTTATCCTCGGGATAGATCCCGGATCACAGAAAACAGGCTTTGGCATCATCAGCTATGTGTCCGGGCGCAGCGAGTACGTCACCAGTGGCGTGATCCGCCTGCCCGCGGGTGAGTTGCCGGCCCGGTTGCGTATTATTTTCGACAGTGTCACAGAGCTGATCGGTCAGCACTGCCCGCAGGAGCTCGCGATCGAACAGGTGTTCATGGCGAAAAGTGCCGGTTCGGCGCTGAAATTGGGGCAGGCCCGGGGTGCGGCGATCGTCGCCTGTGCCGTGCAGGGGATGCCGGTGGCGGAGTATTCCGCGCGCCAGATCAAGCAGTCCGTCGTGGGCACCGGTGCCGCAGACAAGCTGCAGGTGCAGCATATGGTGAAGACCCTGCTCCGCCTGCCGGCTGCGCCCCAGGAGGATGCAGCGGACGCACTGGCGGCAGCGCTGTGCCATGCGCACACGCAACACAGTATGATCAATATCGCCGGTGCCACTGCAGTGCGCCGGCGCCGCATTCGCTGACAGGGCGCCGTCCAGATGATTGGTAGAATCCGAGGTATTCTCGTCCACAAGCAGGCCCCCCTCATTCTGGTTGAGGTGGGCGGCGTGGGCTATGAGTTGCATGTCCCGATGACAACACTTTTCCAGTTGCCCGCGCTGGGTGCGGAGGTGTCGCTGGTGACACACTTCGTGGTCCGGGAGGATGCGCAGCTGCTGTATGGCTTCGTCGAGGAAAGCGATCGCAGCCTGTTCCGGGAGCTGATCAAAGTCAGCGGCGTGGGGCCCAAGCTGGCGTTGACCATTTTGTCGGGAATGGATGCCCAGAGTTTTGCGCGGTGTGTGCAGCGCGATGACGTCTCGGCGCTGGTGGCGCTACCCGGGGTCGGCAAGAAGACGGCGGAGCGACTGCTGGTGGATATGCGTGACAAGCTCAAGGACTGGATGGTGCCAGCGGACCCGGCAGACGGCGACGCCGGGGCCGGTACGGTGCGCGCGCCGCTGCCGGATATAGTAGCGGATGCTGAAGGGGCACTTATTACACTGGGTTATAAACCGCAGGAAGCCAGTCGCATGGTGGCGGCCGTGAACGACGACAGCGTGGTGGAGAGTGAAGAGCTGATTCGCCGGGCGCTGAAATCCACGATAAGAAGGTGAGGGCCAGCCCATGATAGAGACGGACCGCCTGATCGCGCCGCAGGCCAGCGATCCCCGAGAGGACGTTGTGGACAGGGCGATACGCCCGAAAACGCTGGATGAGTACGTCGGCCAGCAGGTTGTCAGAGAGCAGATGACGATTTTCCTGCAGGCGGCGAAAGCGCGCGGCGAGCCGCTGGACCACACGCTGATTTTTGGCCCGCCCGGCCTCGGGAAAACGACGCTGGCAAGTATTATCGCCCATGAACTGGGCGTGTCGCTGAAGACGACGTCGGGTCCGGTGCTGGAGAAAGCCGGTGATATCGCCGCACTGATGACCAATCTCGAGCCCGGCGATGTACTGTTTATCGACGAGATCCACCGCCTGAGCCCGTTTGTGGAGGAGATACTGTATCCGGCGATGGAGGACTACCAGCTCGATATCATGATCGGCGAGGGCCCGGCTGCCCGCTCAATCAAGCTCGACCTGCCGCCGTTTACACTGGTCGGGGCCACCACCCGCGCCGGGCTGCTGACCTCGCCGCTGCGTGACCGTTTTGGCATTGTGCAGCGACTGGAGTTTTACGAGGTGGCGGATCTTGCGCGCATCGTCGAGCGCTCGGCACAGCTGCTGCAAATCGGCATCGACGCCCAGGGCGCGGTAGAGATCGCGCGCCGCGCACGCGGTACACCGCGTATCGCCAATCGCCTGCTGCGGCGGGTGCGCGACTACGCCGAGGTCAAGGCGGACGGTTATATTACCGACCAGGTCGCCGACCGCGCACTGGATATGCTCAGTGTTGACCAGAGCGGCTTTGACAACCTGGACCGCAGGCTGTTGCTGGCGCTGATCGAGAAGTTCGATGGCGGACCGGTGGGGGTGGAGAGCCTTGCCGCAGCAATATCCGAGGAGCGCGGCACGATTGAGGATGTGCTGGAGCCCTACCTGATCCAGCAGGGCTATATCCTGCGTACCCCCAGGGGCCGCATGGCGACCCGCGCAGCCTACCTGCATTTCGGCCTGCCTGCCCCGGCGCGCGGCAACGCCGACCCGGCTGCGGGCGGCAACCTGCCCCTGGACTTTGAAGAAGGTGATAAATCCCTTTGAGCGCCGCGGAATTTTCACACAAGTTGCGTGTCTACATTGAGGACACGGATGCCGGCGGAATTGTATATTACGTCAACTATCTCAAGTTCATGGAGCGGGCGCGCACTGAATTCATGCGTTCGCTCGGGTTTGGTAAAAACTACATTTTCAGTTCTGACCTGATGTTTGTGGTGCGGGATGTAGCGGTTACCTATATGCTTCCGGCGCGGCTGGATGATGAGCTGGAAGTTACCGCCGACATCGCGCAGGTGAGGGGTGCCGTCATCGTGTTTCACCAGCGTATCCGCTGTGGCGGGGCACTGCTGGCGCAGGGCGAAGTGACGGTCGCCTGTGTCGACCGGGTCGAGGTCAAACCGCGTCGCCTGCCACGGGAAATGGTGGCGCGCCTGCGTTTATCGCAACACGTAGAAGCATAAGTCTGAGAGGGACGGGCGTTGGAAGAACAATTGAGTTTGCTGGACCTGGTATGGAATGCCACGTTCACGGTGCAGTTCGTGATGGCCACCTTGCTGTTGGCCTCGATGGTGTCGTGGTACATGATCGTCAACCGGTACTTTTACTTTCGTGATGCCAACGATGAGATGTACCGTTTCGAGGAGCGCTTCTGGTCGGGCGTCGACCTGTCGCAGCTCTACCGCGAGGGCAATGAGAGGGCGGCCGATGGCTACGCCATTCTCGGCATGGAGAGTATATTTCGCGCCGGCTTCAAGGAATTTTCGCGGCTGGCGCAGCAGTCCGGTATGGATTCCGAGGCGATGATCGAGGGCGCGCGCCGGGCGATGCGGGTGGCGGTGATGCGCGAGGAAGAGCGCCTGGAGCGCCATCTGGCGTTTTTGGCCTCGGTCGGCTCCACCAGCCCCTACATCGGCCTGTTTGGTACCGTCTGGGGCATTATGCACTCCTTCCGCGGACTGGCAAATTCGACGCAGGCCACGCTGGCCACGGTGGCGCCGGGTATTTCCGAGGCGCTGATTGCGACCGCCATGGGACTGTTTGCGGCCATCCCCGCGGTGCTGGCCTACAACCGCTTCGCCTCCAAGGTCGAAGTCCTTAACAATCGCTACGACACCTTTGTCGATGAATTTTCCGGCATCCTCTACCGCCAGGCTTTCGCTGTGCGTTCGCGTGAGAAGAAGGCGGGGTAGGGCAGCGTGTCCAGGAATCGCAACAAGCGCAAACCGATGTCGGACATCAATGTGGTGCCCTATATTGATGTCATGCTGGTGCTACTGATCATCTTCATGGTCACCGCTCCGATGTTGATGCAGGGTGTAAAGGTCGATCTGCCGGAGGCGACGGCCGATCCGGTGGAGAACCAGGACAGTGAGCCGGTGATTGTGTCCGTCGATGCCGCCGGCCAGCTGTTTCTCAATCTCGGTCAGGAGGAGCAGGTGTTGTCGCTGGCAACCATCAAGGACAGGGTGGCTGCGGTGATGCGCAACAAAAAGGATACACCGGTGCTGATCTGGGGAGACCGCGCTGTCCCTTACGGCGAAGTGGTCACGGTAATGGTCGCGTTGCAGGAGGCCGGAGCCCCCAGCGTTGGACTGGTGACTGAAAACCCCAAGTGAATACGTCTATTTATGCCAAGCCGATCATGCCGCGTATCGTGGTGCGACCGGCGCTCGCTACGCTGCTGATCCACGGCCTGCTGATTTTTCTGCTGACGGCCAATTTCGCCAGTATGGAGGAGCGTGAACGTATCAAAGTGAAACCGCTGCCCAATCTGGTGAATGCCCGGCTGGTGGATGTCAGTGACCTGCAACCCAAGCCCAAACCGGTGCCGGTCAAACCGACACCGGCGCCTAAAGTGGAGCCGCCGAAACCGGAGCCGAAGCCCGCACCCAAGCCGGAACCGCCCAAGCCCGAGCCTAAACCCGAGCCTAAACCCGAGCCGAAGCCAGCGGTAGTGCCCAAACCCGCGCCCAAGCCAGCACCCAAGCCCGAGCCCAAGCCCAAGCCTGAACCCAAGCCTGAACCCAAGCCTGAACCCAAGCCAGAGCCGGCCAAGCCCACCGCACAGCAGCAGAGTGCCCGGGATGCGCTGGCCCGCATCGCCCAGGAGGAGTTGACCTCGGTCACCTCCAAAGAGGCGGCGGAGCTGACTGCCACTGCGGACGAGATGTCCGCCAGTTTTGCCGCCCTGATCAAGCGCACGGTGCAAAGCTACTGGAGTCGCCCCCCCAGCGCCCGCAATGGGATGGAGTGTGAGTTGGAGGTACAATTGGTGCCTACAGGTGAAGTGGTCGGTGTCAGGGTGATTCGCAGCAGCGGCAATGCCGCATTTGACGCCTCGGCGGAAAATGCGGTGCGCAAAGCCGGAGCATTTCCGGAACTGCAGAAACTGCCCAGCGGTGAGTTCGAGAAAAAGTTCAGGCGCCTTAACTTGATATTCAAACCAGAGGATCTACGTTACTGATGAAACGACTATTTGCAGTACTGGCCGCTACCCTGCTGGCCGTGATCGCCACCGGCGCAACAGCGCAGATCTCTATTGTCATCGACGAGGGCAATCGCGACGCGACCCCAATCGCGATAGTGCCCTTTGCCCGGCAGGGAGCGGGCCTGCCGGCCGAGGACCTGGCCGAAATTGTCGATGGTGACCTGGCGCGCAGCGGCCAGTTCCTGCCGATTGCCCGCGAGGACATGCTGGGCCGGCCCAGTGTCGAGTCGGAGGTGTTCTATCGCGACTGGCGCGCCATCAACGCCCGCTACCTGTTGATCGGCCGGGAGTCGATGAGCGGTCCGCAGTTGCGTGTGGATTATGAGTTGTTCGATGTGACGAGCCAGCGCAAGGTGTTTTCCGGCTATGAGGCCGGGCCGGTCAGCGAGGCGCGGATGCTGGCACACCGGGTCGCCGACGAAATCTATGAGCACCTCACCGGTGTGCGCGGCGCATTCGCGACCAAGCTGCTCTACATCTCGGTGACACGGGTTCCCGGCGGCAAGGACTACTCCAGGTTGACGATGTCGGACTCTGATGGCGCCCGCCCCATCGTGCTGCTGGAAACGCAGGAACCGTTGCTGGCGCCCACGTGGTCGCCGGATGGCAAGGAGGTTGCCTATGTCAGCTTTGAGACTGGCCGGCCCGCGATCTACCGCCAGGAACTGGCCACCGGGCGGCGCCAGCAGTTGACCAACTTCAAGGGCCTGAATGGTGCGCCGGCATGGTCCCCCGATGGCAAAACCATGGCGATGACGCTGTCCAAGGACGGCAACCCGGATATCTACCTGATGGACCTGGCGACCAAACAGCTGACGCAGGTAGTCCGTCACTACGCCATCGATACCGAGCCGACCTGGATGCCCGACGGGCAGTCGCTGCTGTTCACCTCCGACCGCGGAGGCAAGCCGCAGATATACCGGTATGACCTGCGCACCGGCAAGACCGAGCGCGTCACGCACGAGGGCAACTACAACGCCCGCGCGCGCGTGTCCCAGGACGGCCGCAGCGTGGTGATGGTGCATCAGCAGGATGGCCGCTTCCAGATCGCCGTGTTGGACCTGGTGACCAACCGCCTGACACCGTTGACTTCGACGGAACTGGATGAAAGTCCCAGTATCGCACCCAATGGCTCTATGGTATTGTACGCCACCAAATACGCAGAGCGCGGCATCCTCGCTGCAGTCGCTGTGGATGGAGACGCAAAATTCAGGCTGCCGGCCCGTGAGGGCGATGTGCGAGAGCCTGCGTGGTCGCCCTATCTGAGCCGCTGAACAATGAGTAGCTGAAAGTGGCGTAAATGCCTCACACATCAACCCAAACAATGATTGAATGAAGGAAGGAAGAAGGACTATGAAACATCTGTCTACTGCTAGTAAGACCGTCGCACTGCTGTTCTCTGCAGCCCTGTTGGTCGCTTGTTCTGGTAGTGATACAAAAGAGCAGGACGAGGCCGCCGCAGCTGCCGCAGCCGCAGCCGCCGCAGCTCACTCGGCGCAGCAAGCCGAAGACGCTGCTCAATTGGCCCGGCTGGAAGAAGCTGCAGCCCAGGTTGGCAACGTATTCTATTTTGAATACGACAGTTCAACGCTGACGCCGGAAGCCCTGAATGCCGTCAACGCGCATATAGCGCTGTTGCACCGCAATACGGAAAACATTCGCCTGGAAGGCCATACCGACGAGCGCGGTACCCGCGAGTACAACATGGCCCTGGGTGAGCGTCGAGCGAACTCCGTGCGCGACTACATGGTGGCAAACGGGATCTCCAGCATGCGGATTGAGACCATCAGCTACGGTGAAGAGCGCCCCGTGGCCTACGGTTCGGGTGAGGCCAACTGGGCGGAGAACCGCCGCGTTGAGCTCAAGCCCCAGTAAGCTATGCCGTTTTCTCTCAGGAAGTTGATAGTAACGAGCGGGCTGGTCATTGTGACCGGCCCGTTGTGCTTGATGGGTTTTGCCCAGCAGGGCTATGTGGATGTGGAAGCGGAGCGCGCAGCGGCACAGGCGGCCGGTGTCAGTTACCCTTCCAGCACCGGCAATACGGTTCCCGCCACTGCCAGCAATGACCCCTATGGAGCCCAGCCGGCCCAGGCCTACCCTGCGACCAGCTATGGCGTCAGCAATGCCCCGGCGGCCACGTCCGGTATTGCGCCCGTTACCACTGCGCCTGCACCGACCGCTGGGTCGGCGCCAGTTGCGGGCAGCGCGGCGGCCGGATCGGAGCTGGGCAACCTGTTTCTCCAGATCCAGCAGCTGCAGCAGGAGGTCATGCGCCTCAACGGCAAGGTGGAGGAGCAGGCGTACGAGCTGAGCACACTCAAGGAACAGAGCTTGCAGCGCTATATGGATCTGGACAAGCGCATCGGTAGCGGTGGTACCGGTGGTGCCCCCGCAACATCGGCCGGTCCGGCCGCCTCGACTGATCCCGCTGCCAGCACGTCGGTCCCGGAGGGGATCAACGCAGCGGGTACGCCGACTGCCCCCGAGGCGCCCAGTACCACGCCCGGCGTCGAGCAACCCGGGGAAGCGGACGCCTACCGGGCGGCCTACGCCATGGTGCAGGGACGGCAGTTCGCCCAGGCGATTCCGGCATTCCAGCAATTCCTGCAGCGTTACCCCGACGGAGTCTACGCCGCCAACGCACACTACTGGCTCGGTGAGCTGTACCTGGTGATGGATCCGCCGGACCTGGAGGCATCGCGGCAGTCCTTCGCGCTGTTGTTGAGCCAGTATCCGGACAACAGCAAGGCAGCCGATGCGCTGTACAAACTGGGCAAGGTGCAGTTCCTGAAGGGCAATCGCGAGAAGGCCAAAGAGTACCTGGATCTCGTGATCACCCAGTACGAGGGCACCAACAATGCCGTCGTTAAATTAGCCAGGGATTTTATAGCCCAGAACTACTAGGTCTGCGGCCTCGTGACGACTCCTACTGTTGACAATATCGCTGGCTCCTCCACGCATGAGGGCCGGACTTCCCCCGCTGGCCCGGACCAGACGCTGCGTATCACGGAAATCTTCTACTCGCTGCAAGGGGAGGCCCGCACGGTGGGGCTGCCCACGGTATTTGTGCGCCTCACCGGCTGCCCGCTCCGCTGTGTCTACTGTGACACCGAGTACGCGTTCAGCGGCGGTGAGCTCTACTCCCTGCCGGACATCGCACGGCGGGTATCCACCTATGCCCCGCGTTATGTGACAGTGACCGGCGGGGAGCCACTCGCGCAGCCCAACTGCCTGCCGCTGCTGTCGATGTTGTGCGACGCCGGTTACGAGGTCTCGCTGGAAACGAGCGGCGCCATGAGCACGCAGGGTGTCGACCCTCGCGTGGTCACCGTGCTGGACCTGAAAACACCGGCTTCCGGCGAGATGCAGCGCAATGACTACAGCAATATCCCGGTGCTGCGCGCGCATGATCAGGTCAAGTTTGTGATCTGTGATCGCGCGGACTACGAGTGGGCACGATTCAAACTGGATGAGTACCGCTTGCACGAGCGGGTTGCCGATGTATTGTTCTCTCCCAGCTTTGGCCAGCTGGAGGGCAGGCAACTCGCCGACTGGATACTGGCGGACAACCTGCCGGTGAGAATGCAATTGCAACTCCACAAACTGCTGTGGAATGACGAGCCGGGGCGTTGAGCGCGATGAGTGATCGCAAGCGCGCGGTTGTCCTGGTGTCCGGGGGGCTGGACTCCACCACTGTACTGGCCATGGCCCAGGCCCGGGGGTTTGCCTGCTACACACTGAGCTTCGACTACGGCCAGCGACACCGCGGCGAGTTGGTCGCCGCTGAGCGCGTGTCTCGTGCGCTGGGTGATGTGGAGCATAAAGTGGTCAAGTTGAATCTGGACAGCATCGGCGGCTCGGCCCTCACGGACATGGCCATCGCCGTGCCTGAGGAGGAGACACAGGGTATTCCAGTTACCTATGTGCCGGCGCGCAACACGGTCTTCCTGTCCATTGCGCTGGGCTGGGCGGAGGTACTGGGCGCCCATGATATTTTTATCGGGGTCAATGCCGTGGACTATTCGGGATACCCGGACTGCCGGCCTGAATACATTGCCGCGTTTGAAGCGCTGGCCAATCTGGCGACCAAGGCCGGCGTCGAGGGTCAGAAAATAACCGTGCACACACCACTGATGAGCCTTGGCAAGGGTGAGATTATCCGCGCCGGGGTGGAACTGGGCGTGGATTACAGCCTCACCGTGTCCTGTTACCAGGTCACCGAGGAGGGGCTGGCCTGTGGTCGCTGCGACAGCTGCCGTCTGCGCCGCCAGGGCTTTATCGATGCAGGGCTCGCTGATCCGACGCGCTACCGTCAACTGCAGGATGAGTCTGGCCTGAGTCGGTAGCTCACCGATATCTGCTGGTGTATGCTAAACCGCAAATTGAGTTGGCAAGAGGATCTGATGCAGTACGATATTTACAGGCGTTATAAACCGGGGGCCACACGATGAACGCCGCGACAAAAGCAGTGACATCGCGTCTGGTTTGCCTGCATATTCCCAAAACAGCCGGCAGTTCCCTGCGGGAAACCATCAAGGTGGTCTACACCCCCGAGCGGATGCACTGGTTCAGCGAGGATGTCGGGCTCTTTGGCGGTCAGCGTTTCCAGGAGAGCGCGGTCGCCGACAAGCTGTTTCTGGGTGGGCACCGTCCATTGAGTTTCTATCCGCAGGGAGCTCCACATCTGTATTTTGCCGCATTGCGGCATCCACTGGAGCGGGCCAGATCCCTGTTTTCGTATTTCACGCGGCCGGAAGAGGGCGGGTCGGAGGGCAATATCGCCGAACGCGAGCGACTCAGGGAGCAGTGGCTGCGTCAGGGTATTGTGCCGGAGAGCCTGTTGCGCAGTATTGAGCAGTGCAAACCCTTCAGGCAGGAGATCGAAAATGACCAGTGCCGGTACCTGAGCAACGGCGAGGCAACATTCGAGGCGGCGCTTGAAACATTGAAGAGCGGCAATTTCCTGATTGGGAACTCGACCAATCTCAGCACGCTGCTCTCGACACTGGGCACACTGTTCCAGTGGCCGGAAACACGGGAGGCTCGCACCAACATTTCTGTTGCCAAAGGTGAGGACGATATCTTGTCGGAACCCGGTGTAGTGGAGCGTATTCTGGAGTGTGGCGACCAGGACTTGAAGCTTTATGAATATGTGCTGCAGCAACACGACGGTCTGTTCATGAATATGCCCGACCGCGAAATGTTGCTCTCCAGCGGCCTGTGCTTTACCGACGTCGACCAGCGCCCCTTCTCTGATCTTGCTTGGCGCAAACTCAAACTCAGCCCGGTGGACACAGCGGTGAGTGTAAAGCCCGGTAGAAGCACAATACAGCTCTCCTTGCACAATGACTCGCGTGAGTTCCTCAATCCTGAGGTGGAGCAGGGCTTAGCTATCAGCTATATGTTGCTGGACGAAAACGGCGAGGTCATTCAACGGGCAAACCCCCGTACACCGGTGGCGTCGATGATCAAGCCGGGCGACAGCCTGGACATTCCGGTGCAGCTTGTGATCCCGGACAACTTGCCCCGCGCCCCGGCCAAGGTGCGGTTCAGTGTGATGGTGGAAAAACGCTTCTGGTTGTTCCGCCTGTGCCCGGAGCACGGCCTTGATGTACCGGTTGTGCCGGCATAGGCTCCTCATCTTTGCAATGATTGCGTCTACATCCGGTGGGGTGGTTCAGGGCCAGGATTTTTCAAAAAAAGCACTTGAGTTTTTGGCTCAATTCCGTACCATACCGTCCTCCTTCTGGGGCCGTTAGCTCAGTTGGTAGAGCAGTTGGCTTTTAACCAATTGGTCGCTGGTTCGAATCCAGCACGGCCCACCATTTTCC
>JAGRIE010000047.1 GCA_020443425.1 Halioglobus sp. | reverse complement strand
CACCGACATGGCCTGGAAGCGTATCAAGCATCCTTCCGAGATCGTGGAAGTGGGTCAGGAAATCGATGTCAAGATCCTCAAGTTCGATCGCGAGCGCAACCGTGTATCACTCGGCCTGAAACAACTCGGCGAAGATCCCTGGCTGGAAATCACCGGCCGTTATCCCGAAGGCAGCCGTGTCAAAGCCAAGATCACCAACCTCACCGACTACGGCTGTTTCGCCGAGCTGGAAGAGGGCGTCGAAGGCCTGGTACACGTCTCCGAGATGGATTGGACCAACAAAAACGTTCACCCCTCCAAAATCGTCAGCCTGGGCGACGAGGTCGAGGTGATGGTGCTGGATATCGACGAAGATCGCCGTCGCATCTCGCTGGGCATCAAGCAGTGCCAGCAGAATCCCTGGGATGCGTTTGCATCACAGTACGCCAAGGGC
This sequence comes from Halioglobus sp., assembly GCA_020443425.1. Classification (GTDB taxonomy): domain Bacteria; phylum Pseudomonadota; class Gammaproteobacteria; order Pseudomonadales; family Halieaceae; genus Marimicrobium. Next base: position 23,645 of record JAGRIE010000047.1, on the reverse strand, counting down.
GCCAAAATCTCCGGCAACATCAAGTCCATCACTGACTTCGGGATCTTTATCGGCCTGGAAGGCAACATCGATGGCCTGGTGCACCTGTCGGATATCAGCTGGCATGAGCCGGGTGAAGAGGCGGTTCGCAACTACAAGAAAGGCGACGAGATCGAGACAGTTATCCTGTCTATCGACTCCGAGCGCGAGCGCATTTCACTGGGTATCAAGCAGCTTGAAGACGACCCCTTCGGCAACTACGTGGCCGAGAATGATCGCGGTGCGATCGTGACCGGTGAAGTGATCGAAGTCGACGCCAAGTCTGTGACCGTGAAACTGGCAGACGAAGTTGAAGGCATACTGAAGGCCTCGGATATCAGCCGCGAGAAAGTGGAAGATGCCCGCAACGCGTTCAAGGTTGGCGACACCGTCGAAGCCAAGATCATCGCGGTCGACCGCAAGAACCGCGGCGTGTCACTGTCGATCAAGGCCAAGGATTTTGACGATGAGAAGGAGGCTGTGAAGTCCCTGAAGGAGACCGAGAATGAAACCGCGTCTCCGGGTACCATCGGCGATCTGATAAAGGCGCAGATGGGCGAGTAATCCCGGCGCCAGACCTTGGGTCTGGTCCGCAGAAGGGCTCACTCCGGTGGGCCCTTTTTTTTGGTTTGCCGGTTTGATGGCCATCCCCCTGTCCGCCGAAAAATTCACTTTTTCTTTAAAAAATAAGGACTTGTGAATTATTGCGGTGCGGTACACAATAGCTGTTCCACGATATCGGCTATAAAAATACCGCGAGCGGGGGCTTTATGACCAAAAGCGAACTCATTGAGACGATTCTCTCCCGACAGAGCCAGTTGTCCGCCAAGGATGTAGAACTGGCAGTGAAGACGATTCTCGAGCATATGTCGCAGGCGCTGGCCAATGGCGAGCGGATAGAGATTCGCGGTTTCGGCAGCTTTTCACTGCACTTTCGTGAACCCCGGCGGGGCCGCAACCCGAAGACCGGTGACGCGGTTGAACTGACCGGCAAGTATGTCCCTCACTTCAAGCCCGGAAAGGAACTGCGCGAACGGGTCAACCAGGGGCTGCAATTGGAGAATTAGGCTTGTTCCCTGACAGGCAGGCGGTATGATCGAAAGCTCATACCGTTTTTTTTAACTTTTTATTAGCGAACTGGGTATTTCGATGAAGCAACTGCGAAAACTCCTGACTGTGATTGTCATCCTTGCCATGCTGGTGTTGAGCATGCTGTTTGCCGCACAGAACGAGGTGTCGGTACCGCTCAACGTCCTTGTCTACACCTTTTCGCCACAGAGCCTGGCGGTGTGGGTACTGGTGGCCTTCGCGCTCGGCGGGGTGGTGGGCATGATTGTATCCTCCGTCATACTGGTGCGTACGCGGGCCTCCCTGAGCGCGTGCCGAAAGCAACTGGACCGGGCGCGGGAAGATGTCAGCAAATTGCGCGGCACGGTAGCCGTGGCAGAGGCTGCATGACACCACCCGTTATCGTGGCGCTGGATTTCCCCACCGCTGATGCGGCGCTGGCTCTTGCGCAGCGCCTCTCTCCCCCGCTGTGCCGCCTGAAGGTGGGCAAGGAGCTGTTCACCGGCGCCGGGCCGGATTTGGTGGAGTCGTTACAGAAACTCGGCTTCGAGGTGTTTCTCGACCTGAAATTTCACGATATTCCCAATACGGTGGCCGGTGCTGTTCGCGCCGCGGCTGAACTGGGTGTGTGGATGGTGAATGTGCACGCCAGCGGCGGTCGCAGGATGATGGAGGCGGCGGCGGCGGCGCTCGCGCCGTTCCAGCGGCCCCCGATACTGCTTGGCGTCACTGTGCTCACCAGTATGTCAGACCAGGATTTACAGGAACTTGGCTACAGTGAGACGGCCCGGCAGCGGGTTTCCCGCCTCGCCGCGCTGGCGGCTGCGAGCGGGCTGGACGGCGTTGTGTGCTCGGCGCTGGAGGCACAGGATCTGCGGCGCCAGTGCGGCGATGCATTTTGCCTGGTGACGCCCGGAATACGCCTGGCGGGGGATGATGCTGGGGACCAGCGTCGCGTAGTCACACCGCGGGAGGCGCTGGCACTGGGTTCCGATTACCTGGTGATTGGACGCTCGATTACCGGGGCCAGTGATCCGCTGGCGGCACTGCAGCGTGTGCAGGAGGAGCTGCAGCCCTCGGTGTAATATCAAATGCAGTCAGCGGCCCGCGCTTTGGCGCAGTGACTGCTAGAATTCTCTCCGATACGGATGCCTGCAAGGACGCAGTTAACCTATATGGAGATTTCATTATGACCAATTCCCCTGTGTTGTATCACCATTCCCGAAACGCCCTCACGGTGCGGGACATTCTCTCGTTCACATACCGACGCGCGGTCGCAGCGGCGGTTGTGGCGCTGCTGCTGGCCGCCGGCCTGTCGGTCACCCCTGCGGCATTGGCGCAGGAGGCAGCTGCCACGGCAGCGCCTGTCGCTGCGGCCGCAAAAGTGAACATCAATACCGCCGATGCGCAAACGCTGGCGGCCAACCTCAAGGGGGTCGGCGAATCCAGAGCGGCGGAGATCGTCCGCTACAGGGAGTCGTTCGGCGCCTTTGATTCGGTGGAGGAACTGGTCGAGGTGAAAGGCATCGGCAGCTCCACCCTGGACATGAATCGCGATGTGATAATACTGGAATAAGCCTACCGCATCCGTATTATGTGGGGGCTTTTGCCCCCTTTTTCTTAGCGGTGATCCAGTACTGTGAAATGTCTCGTCAGCGGCGCTACCGGCTTTATCGGTCGCCGGCTCTGCCAGCAACTCAGCGCCAGTGGGCACACGGTTGTCGCCCTGAGCAGGAATGGCGGCCCGCTCGACAGCGGGGAGCCTACCCTGGCTGTGGACCTGGCGGCAACAGATCTGCGGGCCGACTGGTTACAGGGTGTGGACGTGGTGTTTCACCTGGCCGGGATTGCCCATCAGCAGGCGTCGCCCGCTGCCTACACCGCGCTGAACTACCGGGCCACGACGCGCTTGGCCAGCCTGGCGTCCGCCGCCGGCGTGACGTGTTTTGTCTACCTCAGCAGTGTCAAGGCCATGGGTGCCCCGCACGTCCGTGAACCGCGCACCGAGTTGCAGGTGACGCCGCCTGCAGATGCCTACAGCGCATCCAAATGGCAGGCGGAGTGCGCATTGCGCGACGCGTATGGCGCTGCTGGTATGTCTGTGGCGATCGTGCGTCCGGCGCTGGTTTACGGCAGGCAGCCAAAGGGCAATCTGCGCGCCCTTGACACCGCGGTGCGCTGGGGGCTGCCGCGGCCTCCCCCCATAGGCAGGCGCTCGATGATTGCGCTTGACGACCTGGTCAGCCTGTTGCTGCGTATTGCACAGCAGCCGCCGCCCGGCGTGCAGACCTGGATCGCCTGCGGCGCTGGCAGCTACAGCACGCGGGAAATCTACGATCTGCTGCGTGCCGCCCGGGGCAGGGGCCCTGGCGTCGCCTGGCTGCCTCACTGGGCCTGGCGCCTGGGTGCGCGCCTGATCGATACAGTGGCCCCGGGCGCTGAGTCGACCTACGACAAAATCTTCGGTACCGAACTCTACAGTAATGCGGCCGTGACCCGGGATACCGGCTGGCAACCGCAACTGACCCTGGAGAGTGAAATCAGCCTCTGGAGCGGGATTGAAGGCGGCCATTCATGACGGCCATCCTGTCAACACTGGTGCTGTCGGTCGTCCTGTGCGGGCTGTATGAGCGGTTCGCCAGGGCCCGGCACATCCTCGATACCCCCAATGAGCGCAGTTCCCATTCTCGCCCGACTCCCCACGGTGGTGGCGCTGCGCTGCTGGTCGCGTTTGTCCTCGGGCTGGGGTTGGCGGCCTGGCTATACGGCGGCTGGACGCCGCCACTGCTGGCGCTGACAATCTGCGCGCTGGCGCTGGCCCTGCTCGGCATTGTCGATGATTTGCGCGGTCTGTCCGTGCGCTGGCGTTTACTGGCCTACGGTGCGGTGTGCCTGGTGGCCGCGGTGGAACTGGTGCAGCCGGTGCAGGTAGAAAACGCCGTGTGGCACGGTGTGTTGCTGCTGTGCGCGGCCTTCATCCTGCTGTGGTCTCTCAATCTGTACAATTTCATGGACGGGATCGATGGAATTGCCGCTCTCGAGGCTATTTTTGTCTGCGCCGCGGCGGCGCTTCTGAGTTGGCGGGCGGGAAGCGACGACAGCTACATCCTGTATTGCCTGCTGTTGGCCGCAGCCCACGGTGGTTTCCTGGTGTGGAACCGCCCGCCGGCGCGCCTGTTCATGGGGGACACGGGCAGCGTGCCTACCGGTTTTCTGCTGGCGGCGCTGGCGCTGGCAGGTGGGGCAGGGGGGCAGCTCGACCCGCTGTGCTGGCTGGTGCTCGCCGCAGTGTTCATTACCGACGCCAGCTGGACGTTGGTGCGACGCATGGCCACCGGGCAAAAATTTACCCAACCGCACCGCTCGCATGCCTACCAGCGGCTGAGTCGTCACTGGCGTTCGCACCTGAAAGTCGACGCAGTGATGATGGCGATCAATGTCCTGTGGTTGTTGCCGCTGGCGGCCGCTGTGCAGGCCTGGCCCGACTACAAACTATTTTTGGTATTTTTGGCATACCTTCCCCTGCTCGGCGGCATGGTTAAAACAGCGAGACTGGCGTAAAATTCAGTGTCACGAGTGCACTTATTGTCACAATAAAATGCATACGCCATAGCTCAGAGCACAGGAGGTGACTTGCTAAATCGTCCTGGCAATTTTATAACCCGTCCCGTTGTCGGTTTCATCGGCAGCCTGCGGGATATCCTGCAGAAAGCGGTGGAGCTGCCGCGCAACATCAAGCAGGCTTGCCTGTTCTCTCTCGACATGGTGTATGTCACCGCCGCGATGTGGCTGGCGGTGGCGCTGCGATTTGGTCATCTGGATTTTCACCTCGGCGTCGTCGAGTACGCCTGTGGTGCTGTCACCCTGATTCTCAGTGCCATGGTTTTCCTGCGGTTGGGATTGTACCGGGCTGTGATACGTTTCATGGGTCAGCAGGCGATCTGGGCGATCGTGACGGCGGCCGGCTACTCCACCCTGATCCTGGGCGCGACGGTCTTTTTCGCCCGCGCGGAAGTGCCGCGGTCGATGCCGTTTATCTACTGGGTGCTTCTCGTGGTCGGTATCGGCGGCACACGGCTGGCGGTGCGGGCCTACTACCAGACCAAGTTGCGCGCGCTGTCCGAGAACGTGATTATCTATGGCGCGGGACAATCCGGCAGGCAGCTGCTGCAGACGCTGCAACACGGCGAGCAGTATCACCCCGTCGTCTTCGTCGATGACGACGCCTGCTTGCAGCGGTCTATCATCAACGGCCTGCAGGTGGCCCCGCCAGAGGACCTTGAGCAGCTGATCGACCAGCACGATATCTCCCAGGTGTTGCTGGCCATTCCCTCGGCGTCGCAGGAGCGCCGCAAGGAGATCATCAACTCCCTGGTGGGTTTGCCCGTGCATGTGCGCACGGTCCCGACCATCAACGAATTGCTGGCCGGTGAAGCCAGCGTCAACCAGATTCGCGACATCGACCTCGACGACCTGCTCGGGCGCGAGCCGGTACCGCCACACCCTGAACTCATCGCCAAGTGTATTACCGGCAAGGTGGTGATGGTGACCGGGGCGGGTGGCTCCATCGGCGCGCAATTGTGTCGGCAGATCGTCCGGGCCGATCCCAAGGAATTGATCCTGCTGGATAATTCCGAGTACGCCCTGTACAGCATAGAGCGCGAATTGCGCGCCTCGATGAAGAGCCTGGGCCTGACCGTGGAACTGGTGGCGCTGCTGGGCTCGGTGCAGGACCAGAATCGCCTGGAAAGCATCTACCGGACCTTTGAAGTGCGCACGGTCTACCATGCCGCGGCTTACAAGCACGTACCGATGGTGGAATACAATATTGCCGAGGGCGTCGCCAACAATGTCTTCGGCACCTGGTATGCCGCAACGGCCGCTCGCAAGGCCGGTGTGGAGACTTTTGTGCTGGTGTCGACCGACAAGGCTGTCCGCCCCACCAATATCATGGGGGCATCCAAGCGACTCGCCGAGATGATCCTGCAGGGTCTGGCCCAGCAGGAGGATTGCCCCACCTGCTATTGCATGGTGCGATTCGGCAATGTGCTGGGGTCTTCAGGCTCAGTGGTGCCGCTGTTCCGGCAACAGGTCGAAGATGGCGGCCCGGTCACGGTAACCCATCCGGAGGTGTCGCGTTACTTTATGAGTATCCCCGAGGCGGCGCAGTTGGTGCTGCAGGCGGGTGCGATGGCCACCGGTGGTGATGTCTTTGTACTCGATATGGGAGAGCCGGTGCGAATTGTGGATCTGGCGAAGCGTATGATCCGGCTGAGCGGCTACGAAACGGGGTACGGCTCGCAAACAGGTGAGCATATTGATATCGAATTCATCGGCCTGCGCCCGGGTGAAAAACTGCACGAGGAGTTACTGCTCGGCACCAATGTGACCGGTACGGGGCACCCGATGATCATGCGCGCAGAGGAGGAGTGTCTCCCCTTCAGCCAGATCCAGCGCTTGCTGGTGAAACTGCGGCATCACTGCGATACGCTCGATTGCGACGGCATCAGTTCGGTGCTGAGTTTTGCTGTGAGTGGCTTTGGCGACCACAAGGTGCGCTACGACCACCTGTGGAAACGCCAGGGCAAACTGGTGGCGATAGAGTCGGCAGCCGCCTCAAATGTGAAAGAGTTGTTCCCCGACGGGCACTGAGCTGTTCTGCCTCAGTGCAGCCGCCGGGCGGCTGTCAGCCATCCTTTTCATCCACATCGAACTGTCCGGTAAGCCGCCGCCTGATATGTGACCACGACATACCTGCGGCCAGTATGAAAGACAGCACCAGCAGGATAACCCACGTCAACGCACCGCTGGCATCGAGACTCAGCCAGCCCATATCGATAAACCACCAGATAATACAGCCGAACAGGGCGCCGCCCAGCAGAATGCCCAGTACCCCCAGTGACAGCATGGTGGCCCGAAGGAATACGACCCAACCGATCAGCAGGATCACTCCGACCAGCGCCATAATCGGCCCGAATGTTGAGCTCTGCGCCATCACCCAGCTGACATAGGAGTAATCCGAGGGGTTATAGGTACCGAACACCAGTGCAACGGCGAAGATCCACCGGGCGAAAAAGCTGCCAATATTGAATTCTGTGGCCATGGCCGACATTCCCCTACTGATTATTGGCCTATGATAATAGCTGCAAAGGGCATGACGCTACAGCGTGGTGGACTTTTTGGTGCTCACGCAGGGGGCGCCCTGAGGGCAGTGCGGTGGTCAGCCGACGTGCGACTCAGGGATTTCCATAGCGTTGTTGGGCAGTGTGGCGACTGACAGCAGGCGACAGCGCGACTGGAAATCGGCCATCAGCTTTTCCAGATTGCCGAGTGCGCCCATGCGTTCGCCGTGTATCGCCAGTGCGTTCTCGTACAGTTTCATATCCCAGTGGTTCTTCTCGCGGAATTCAACTGTCAATTCCGGCCCGAGTTGCTCGAAGACTGACTCGATTCGCTCGACCAGTTCCGCCTCGCGGCCGAAGGTCTCGTTCTGGCGCAGGTAAGACAGGTCGATACCCGGAAAATGACTGTCCAGCTGTTGTTCTATCAGCACCATACTTTCGTCGTAGCGCTCTACAATGACCAGAAGCGGGGTCCTGATGAGCATTGCGAGGCTCTCCTGGTACGCGGGCTCGCCGATCATGCTGTCGAAGTTGCTGGTGCAGAAACTGCAGTGGAAATTGCGAATGGTCGGTGCCACATCGTCCTGCATACGCCAGCGCACATAATCGGCAAACGAGAGCTTCTTGGCCTGGATGGCGCCCGGTGTATTGGCGTCCTGCCGGCGCTCGAAGTCATACACGGAGCGCGCCCTGTCTATCGGGTGGCGCAGTGAGATCAGCGGTAGCAGGTGTAATTGATCAGAGACCGGTAGCGGGAACCTGATGTGGTGGCTGGAAATCGCGGAGACTTCCCTATGCGCTTCCAGGTAGGGTTTCAGGTAGGCGGCACCGCGCCGCATATTGTCGTCGTCCCGGTGATCGACAAACCCGGCGCCGAACTGTCGCTGCAGGCTCCAGTCCAGCGTGCTTCCCGCATTCTTGAACAGGTGGCAGTGCACAATGACCGGGCGGGCCGCTGCGGGCGCGGGCTCCTGCTTCGCCGGTTCCTCCTCCAGAATGTGTTCCAGCGCAGTGCGGATCTTATCAGTGCTGAACTGATCCCTGATCACCTGACGGCAATTGGTGGACAGCTTCTGCCACAGGAACTTCTCCTGGTACAGGGCGATGACGTTATTGGCGAAGGCTGTCTCACTGTCCGCAATCAGCGCGTTGAGCCCGTGGGTCAGTTGCATACCCTCGGCACCGATACTGGTAGTGACGACAGGCAAGCCATAGGAGAAGCTCTGGCCTATCTTCCCTTTCACCCCCGCGCCGTGCAGCAGCGGCGACACAAATACCTTGCTGTCATTGAAATAGCGGGAGACGTCCTCCACATAACCGGTCACGGTCACCGAGTCGCTTGCCAGTTCCAGCAGGCGCTCTGTCGGCTCACTGCCGACAATGGTCAGGTGGATTTTGGGCAGCTTTTTCTTGATCAGGGGCAGTATGTAGTCGATGAACCAGATGATGCCTTCTTCATTGGGCGGATGCGCGAAACTGCCGATAAACATCAGGCCCTCGCGTTCCTCAAAGCTTTTCTCACACGGTTCCAGCGAGTGAATATTGGACACCACGGCAATCTTGCTGGCGAACTTTTCATCCTCCAGCATGCCTTTTTCGGTCGGGCTCACCACCAGGGTGACATCCGCCTCTTCCGCCAGGAAGAACTCGAGGTTTTTCCAGCGCTGGACTTCAAGGGCGAGCCGGCGCTGCTCGCGGACATAGTGCAGATCGACGGTGTCGAATACAGTTTTCGCAGATGAGTACTTCTTCACCAGGTGCATGTATTTCTTGGTGGTCGCCGGGCGTGACATCAGGACAACATCAATCACATCACCGTGTGCTTTGATGAATTCCTCAAAGACCAGGCCGCCGTAATAGGTCTCGATACCCAGGTCCTGCAAGACCCTGGTGTATTTTGGTTCATAGGTCAGCTGGTCCGGCCAGAAAGACACTTTGTAGTTCATGTCCAGCAGGATGCGCAGCATATTCAGCATGCGCAGGGAGCCGGAGTCGCGGTCGTAGGTGGGCACCTGGTGATCGATAATCAGAATGTGCTTGTCACCGCTGTGCTCACGCGCTTCAAACAGTCCGGCGGAGCTGGGCACATGATCCCTTTCCAGCACCTCGTGCCATTTTTCCATGAACTTCAGGCGGTTGATGTCCTGGAAGCGTTTGTAGCCGGAACTGGTCTCCTTGCCAGCCGAAGCGCCACCGTAATGCACAATCCTGGCCGCCGGCTGATAGATGACTTTGTAGTTGAGTGAGCGCACAGTGAAGCACAGGTCCGTGTCCTCGTAGTACGCCGGTGCAAAGCGCTGGTCGAAGCCGCCTATCTCGGTCCACAGGCTGTGCGAGATCATCAGGCAGGCGCCGGAGCAGTAATCGACAGCTTTGCGATAGGAGTATTTTGGCAGGTCGGGGTTGTCGCCGTGTCCGTAATTACAGCCGTTGCCGTCGCGCCAGATGATGCCGCCGGCTTCCTGCAGGCTCCCGTCGGGATAGATGAGCTTGGCGCCGACAACACCGGTGCTGGCGTCGGAGAACGGTGCCTGCAGAGCCTCCAGCCAGCCCTCGCTCACTTCCGTGTCATTGTTTAAAAACAACAGGTAGTTGCCCTGTGCGACACCGGCCGCCTGGTTGCAGGCATTGACAAACACTTCATTCGTCTCGTTTGTGATGACCCGTATGCCCTTGATCGCGGCGAGGCGTTGTGGGGTCTCGTCGGTCGAGTGGTTGTCGACGACGATGATTTCGTAGCTGCCCCGATTGTGGAGCTGCATCGATTGCAGGCATTTTTCGGTGAAGGCCCAGTTGTTGAACACGGGAATAATGATGCTGATATGCGGGCCTTCGGTGACAGGGAACGAGATGTCAGCTGTCCCGGACCGCGCCGGCACGGTTGCCGCAGAGGTATCGTGCGGTGCTTCTGCCGCTATTGCCGTGTCTTCAGTGGCAGTCGCCTGAGCGGCGGACTCCGGATCGGTCGTCCCAGTCTCAATCGCTGGCGAGGGCTCGGCGGTGTCCGTCCGCTGCTCCTGCGCCGATTCCGCGCCGTCGTCAGCCGCCTCTACTGCAACAGCGTAAACGGTATCCGGTTTGTAGTCGGGATTGGATGCCGCCAGGTAGAGTGTCTTGCCGTTGCCTGTATCCCCCGAGGTCTCGCGTTGCGCCGGCGTCTCAGGCGTGGGCGCTGTTGTCGCGGGCGCCGGCTCCCCGGTTGCATACGGTTGCGCCTCCGGTGTCTCGGCTGGGGCAGGTTCAGTGCCGGACGACTGCGCCGCGTCGGCGGCCTCGCCTGATACATCGCGCGGGCTTTCGGCTTGCGTGCCGTCAACGGCAGTGGTCAGCGGCGGTGGCTGGTCCTCAGCTGGGGAGGGTGCCGCGGTTGCCTGAACGGGCTCCGGCGGCGCGGTGAACCCAGCGCTGTCGCTATCGTCCTGCAGCGGGAGAATGGTGCTGTCTGTAATACTGGCGCTCTGGGCATCCTCCGCGCTCCCGGTGATCTCATTGTCCCGGGTGTCCTCGGTGCTCTCTGTCCGCCTGGTGTCGGCGGCTTTCTCGCCTGTTACCAGACGCTTGACCAACTGCAGAAAACCTCGCCGCAGAGTTCCTTCCGGCAACAGGGACTCCACCACACCTTGATATTTCCGGTAGGCCCGCCACGGCCGTGTGGCATAAATCTGGAACACGACCTTTTCCAGTTCATCATACCTTTCGTGTAACAGCGCTGCCTGCTCCTGCTGTTCCAGGATTGTGTGCTGCCTGTGTTCGATGTCCTCCTGCAGGCCTGATATGACCTGCAGCCGTGCACTCTCTTCCGTTCTCTGTGCAGCGATCACCACCTTTTGGGCGGCGATCACGTTCTGTAGCGCGGTATACTCCTGCTGTTGATTGAAAACGGTTCCCTGCAGCCCTGCGATTTCATCGCTTTTGTTTGCAATGGCATCCTGCAGGCTCGTGATATGTACTTGCTGGGACGCAATTTCCGTGCGCAGGTTGCCGATATCCTGCCTTTGGTCAGCGATTTCCTGTTCGAAGCCTGCTCTCTGTGTCGCCAATTCATTGCGCAGCGCCGCGATGGTGATATGCGGCGTCAGCAGTTGGTTCTGCAACCGCGTGATCTCACTCTGCAGCGAGGCGATCTCTGCGTGCAGTCTGGCGATATCGCCTTTCAGGCCCTCTGCTTTATTCTGCAGTACAATCCTGTCGTGGTAGAGGTGTTCCGTGTTGGCGATATAGCGGTACTCGCGAAATACTTTGTCGGAATCCAGTTGTGCCTTGATGCGGTTCAACTTCGCCTGGTACCAGTCCGGTGCGTCCTCCTCCTTGGCCCGCTCCAGCGTCAATATCACATCGGGGTTGTAGAACAACTTCTGGTCGGCCTGGAATTGCTTGCCGAAGTCATCAAACGCGGTGACGTCATCCGCTGATTCTTCACCATCGCAAATACGGCACAGTAAGCGGTAGAACTCAGCAGCTATCCGGGGGCAGCGCTCATCGTGTTCGGCATCAGACACGTGGTGATGGCGCATATCGTGGTCGACAAACTGATCGAGTTGTTCACGGTCCACTTTGGAAAAGTCTGGTGCGTCCAGTCCCACCGTGTCAAAAACATGCCCAATCGTCTGCTGCGGATCGCTGAGTACGGATTCAAATTTGACGAAACACCGCGGCAGATGGCGTGTGCTGCGCTCTGCCTCCAGCATGTACTGCATCCAGAGAATCATCGACTTCTCAACGGAGAAGCCATTCCTGCGGGCCAGCGAGTCGGCGATCTCCAGCGGGCTGCGGATGACGAGGGCAGCACTGGGGGTAATGTGCTCTGCCTCAAGCAGTGGCAGCCAGAAGGGTAGCAGCTTGCAGAGGCGGGGGTCTTTGACCGCTGATAGCGTGTTCTCGGCAATATCCGTGCGCAGGAACTGGCGGGCGTCTTCGCGCAGTTGTGAGCCCTCGAACCGCTGCGGCCAGTTTTGCGGCAGGGGCAGGGGATCGTCCCAGGAGGAGTTGAATGTCTCCAGAATACAATCGTTGGCGAGTACGACGTACTTGTGCTCGAAGAAGCCTTTGGGATTATCGCTTTGCGTCTCCAGCATCTGCTTGCCGAGATTGACGCCCAGCAGATTGAGAATGCCGGTGAACGCAGAGGTGCCGCTGCGATGCATTCCCAGTACGATTAGACAGTTCTTCATAAAGTATTTGCGTCACACATCAGATTTATCGTTGCTGTTCCCATCACCCAACGTCGCTGGCCCGCGAAAAGTCTTTGCATTGTCATGCCCGGCGCTGACTTGCAGGGCACTGGCAAGTGTGTACTGTGACAATCGATAGCACGCCTTGGTTCATATGTTTTTACGAGATTCCCCTGGTCGCTGAATCTCTACATTTATTGTAATGCACCTCACGCGGGCAATTTGCGGTGGTTGCATGCTGAGGTCTCCACGGAAACATCAGCCGCACTATACCACCTTACGTGCGCTATTGGTCCGACAGCAGCCCTGCGGCTGGCGTTTGTTAGCCCGAGTGCCAGAAAATTTTACATCAAAACCCTGCTCGCGAGAGTGCTGGGCAAGAGTATTTTGGAGCGAAATGCAGAGTGGTGCGCAAAAAAACACGAGAACCTTGATTGGGGATGACAAAATGCGCTATCCAGTACATCGTGGCCAACAGTGAGAGGGGCGAGTGGTCGCCCCTGTGCGGCAGGGGGTGCGCAGACTGCAGTGCAAAGCGAAGCTGATCCGCTTTGGCAAAGGATGCTATTGGGCGCGTGATCCGAGCAGGTTTTTCGGAGCGGGTGCCCGGGCGGCCGGGGGGCATGACTTGGCGGCACGTGTGCCGGCCTGAATGTCGCTCCACGGCCGATAAACAGTGTTTTGTTTGTAGGCTTCTTCGGAAATCTCGATTGCCACGGGTTTGCTGTCAGTTGTCATTACATCACCCTCTGCACTTGCTCCATCAGTGGAGCCGGATGTCTCGCCGGCACAACCGTACCCCGGGGAACCGTTGGTGTCTGGTTCGCCCTCGATTTGAGGATAGGGAAAACTGTCGCCAGCGGAATAGACAGCGGGTACCCAAATGAGGTAGCGCCGAGCGGATCTGGAGCGCAGTAAAACGGGGCTGTTGTCCTGTGGAGGGATGTCGAATGCCATTCATCAAGGCCGGCCGGAACGACGCACCATGCCGTCGGTCGGTGGCACCAGTTAACATTCCAATGTGGCTGAACAAACGTGCGCGGCTTGATGAAGTGGAGGCCTTGCTGCCACATATCCTCGGCTCTTTCCTGCCCTCCCTCGCGGGTGGGCTGGGCGGCTTCTCATTGCCGTCTTTCCTGGCCCGGTGATACCGGCGGCAGGGTTGGCCAATAAAAAAAGGGTTGCATTGCTGCAACCCTTTTTTACTTGAACCAAAAATGGCTCCGCCTGCTGGGCTCGAACCAGCGACCCAATGATTAACAGTCATTTGCTCTACCAACTGAGCTAAGGCGGAATGGCGTTAACCGAAGGTCGCGTATATTAATGATGGACCGCGCCGTGGTCAACCGCTATTTCATCATTATCTTCGCGTCGAGAATTCGGGCTGCATTTCTTTCCTATGTGGATGATAATAAACGGCTATTTTGACCGCTCAGCGGGGGGGGGAACTGTGTCCAGGCTTTTCAAAGTGGAATCCTCATTCCAGCCTGCGGGGGACCAGCCGGCGGCTATCCGGCAGCTGGTGGAGGGTGCTCAGGCGGGGCTGGCGGCGCAAACGCTGCTCGGGGTCACCGGTTCGGGCAAGACGTTCACGATGGCCCATGTGGTCGAGCAGTTGCAGCGCCCGACTATCGTGATGGCGCACAACAAGACGCTGGCAGCCCAGTTGTATGGGGAGTTCAAGGAGTTCTTTCCCAATAACGCCGTCGAATACTTCGTCTCCTACTACGACTACTACCAGCCCGAGGCGTATGTGCCTTCCTCGGATACCTTCATCGAGAAGGATGCCTCGATCAACGAGCACATCGAGCAGATGCGCCTGTCTGCCACCAAGGCCCTGATGGAGCGCAGCGATTGCCTGGTCGTCGCCACGGTATCGGCGATTTACGGCCTCGGTGATCCCAAGTCCTATTTCAGGATGCTGATCCACCTGTCCCGGGGCGAGATCATCGACCAGCGCGATATCCTGCGGCAGCTGGCGGACCTGCAGTACACCCGCAACGATGTGGATTTCCGTCGCGGCACCTACCGGGTGCGCGGCGATGTAATCGATATTTTTCCTGCGGACTCAGAGCGGGACGCTGTGCGGATAGAGCTCTTCGATCGCGAGATCGACAACATCTGCTGGTTCGACCCGCTGACAGGCGTGGTCGAGAGCAAAGTGCCCAGGGTGACGATCTTCCCCAAGAGCCACTATGTCACCCCGCGCGAGGTGTTGCTCGATGCGGTAGGGCATATTGAGGAGGAGCTGGCGGACCGTTTGAAGCAGTTGCGCGAGAATGACAAGCTGGTCGAGGCGCAGCGTCTGGAACAGCGCACACGCTATGACATGGAGATGATACGGGAGCTGGGGTACTGCACCGGCATCGAGAACTACTCCCGCTATCTCTCCGGTCGCGCGCCGGGCGATCCGCCCCCGACATTATTTGAGTACCTGCCGGACAATGCGCTGGTGATTGTCGATGAGTCCCATGTCAGCATTCCCCAGATCGGGGCCATGTACAAGGGCGATCGATCGCGCAAGGAGACCCTGGTCGAGTACGGCTTCCGGTTGCCTTCCGCGCTGGACAACCGGCCGCTGCGATTCGAGGAGTGGGAGCGCCTGGCGACCCAGCGGATTTTTGTGTCCGCGACACCCGGTCCCTACGAGGAGGAGAAGTCCGGTCGTACGGTAGAGCAGGTCGTGCGGCCGACCGGGCTGGTGGACCCCGAGGTGGAGGTGCGTCCGGCACTGACCCAGGTGGATGACCTGCTCGGCGAAATCCACGCTGTAGTGGAGCGGGGCGAACGTGTGCTGGTGACCACCCTGACCAAGCGCATGTCGGAAGATCTCACCGAGTACCTGGGGGAGCACAGTGTACGTGTGCGCTATCTGCACTCCGATATCGATACCGTGGAGCGGGTAGAGATCATTCGCGATTTGCGCCTGGGCGTGTTTGATGTGCTGGTGGGTATCAACCTGCTGCGCGAGGGCCTGGACATGCCGGAGGTGTCACTTGTGGCGATACTGGATGCTGACAAGGAGGGCTTCCTGCGCTCCGAGCGCTCCCTCATCCAGACCATGGGGCGCGCGGCGCGTCACCTCAATGGCAGGGCCATCTTGTACGCGGACAGGATCACCGGCTCGATGGAGCGCGCGATGGCGGAGACAGACCGGCGCCGGGAGAAACAGCTGGCCCATAACAAGGCGCACAATATCACCCCCATCGGTGTGCAAAAATCAGTGCAGGACATCATGGAAGGCGCCCGGCGCATGCCGACGGGCGCGGGCAGGGGCAAGTCCAAGGCCAAAAAAGTGGCGGAAACCCGGGCGGCCTATTCCGAGGAGGTCGCCAGGCTGACGCCGGCAGCGCTGACGCGCAAGCTGAAGCAGCTGGAGGGACAGATGCACGAGCACGCGAAGAACCTGGAGTTCGAGGAGGCGGCAGCCCTGCGCGACCAGCTGGCGGAGATCAAGCAGCTGGCGTTCATTGGCTGAGCCCTGTTGCACTGGCAATCTGCGCTCCAATCAGGCATTATTCGGGCCCCGCTCCGAGGGGGTCGGCGGTACTTTGTTACCCCGCCATCCGGTTCGGGCCTGAACACTGATTTCACTGCGACTCGCCAGGGTCTGCAGCCTCACGTGGCCTTTAGTAGGGGTCACCACTGACACAAGGATCGCACATGCCTGTTATTACCCTGCCCGATGGCAGCCTTCGCACTTTCGATCATCCCGTCTCTGTACACGATGTCGCTGCCGATATCGGTCCCGGCCTGGCCAAAGCCGCGCTGGGTGGCGTGGTGGACGGACGGGAGGTGGATACCTCCTATGTCATTGAGAACGATGTCGCGCTCGCCATTATCACTGACCGGGATGACGCCGGGCTGGAAATCATCCGCCACTCCACTGCGCACCTGTTGGCCATGGCCACACAGGATTTATTCCCCGGCGTACAGGTCACGATCGGCCCGGTGATTGAGGACGGCTTCTACTACGACTTTGCCACCGGCCACAACTTTACGCCGCAGGACCTTGAGAAAATCGAGCAGCGCATGGAGGAAATTGTCGCTGCCGATCTGCCGGTGCAGCGCCTGGTGATGAGTCGCGAAGAAGCGATTGAGCAGTTCCGCGGCCTGGGTGAGCACTACAAGGTGCAGATCATTGAAGCGCTGCCCGAGGGTGAGGAGATCTCGGTGTATACCCAGGGCGCATGGGGTGACCTGTGCCGCGGGCCGCACGTGCCCAGCACCGGCAAACTGCAGGCTTTCAAACTGACTAAGGTGGCCGGTGCCTACTGGCGCGGTGACTCCAACAATGAAATGCTGCAGCGGATCTACGGCACGGCCTGGGCCAACAAGAAGCAGCTCAAGCAGTACCTGACCCGCATCGAGGAAGCCGAGAAGCGCGACCACCGCAAAATCGCCAAGAAGCTGGACCTGTTCCACACCCAGGAAGAGGCGCCGGGGATGGTGTTCTGGCACCCGGCCGGGTGGAGTATCTACCAGACGATTGAGCAGTATATGCGCCAGGCGCAGCGAGAGCACGGCTACCTGGAGATCAAGACGCCGCAGCTGGTGGATCTGTCGCTGTGGAAAAAGTCCGGCCACGCCGAAAAATTCGGCGACGATATGTTCATGCTGCAGTCCGAAGACAGGCACTTTGCGGTGAAGCCTATGAACTGCCCCTGCCATGTGCAGGTGTACAACCAGGGCCTGAAATCCTATCGCGACCTGCCGCTGCGACTGGCGGAGTTTGGCTCCTGTCACCGCAATGAACCGTCGGGTTCGCTGCACGGGATCATGCGCGTGCGCGGCTTTGTGCAGGATGACGCCCATATCTTCTGCACCGAGGAGCAGATCCAGCCCGAGGTGTCGGCCTTTATCGATTTCCTGCACGCTGTATACGAGGACTTTGGGTTCAGTGAGGTGATCTACCGCCTGTCCACGCGACCTGAGCAGCGCGTGGGGAGCGATGCCGACTGGGACCGGGCGGAAAAAGCGCTGGCCGATGCCCTCGATGCACAGAGCCTGCCGTGGCAGGAGTTGCCGGGAGAGGGCGCGTTCTACGGCCCCAAAATCGAATTCTCGCTGAAGGACTGCATTGGCCGGGTCTGGCAGCTGGGCACCATTCAGGTGGACTTTTCAATGCCCGGCCGTCTCGACGCCCAGTATGTGGCGGAAGACGGCAGCCGCCAGGTGCCGGTGATGCTGCACCGGGCGGTACTCGGTTCCTTTGAGCGATTCATCGGAATATTGATCGAACACTACGAGGGCGTCTTCCCCACCTGGCTGGCGCCCACGCAGGTGGCAGTGTTGAATATTACCGACAAACAGTCAGAATATGCGCGTTCAGTGGAAGATACGTTGAAAAACAACGGTTTTCGGGTCATTTCGGACTTGAGAAATGAGAAAATCGGCTTTAAAATCCGCGAGCACACGATTCTGAAGGTACCCTACCTGCTCGTGGTAGGGGATAAAGAAGTGGAATCACAGACAGTGGCCGTGCGTGCCCGTCGTGGTGAGGATCTGGGATCCATGGATCTCAGCGCGTTCTTGGCGCGGCTCACAGACGATGTTGCATGTCGCGGCCGTATTGTATTGGAGAACTAGTATTAAGAAAGACAGCAAAGGAGCCAGTAAGAAGGCGATTATCAACGACCAGATCACGGCAGATCCGGTGCGACTGGTTGGAGCAGAGGGCGAGCAGGTAGGCATCGTATCCCTCAAAGAGGCATTGGCGGCGGCAGAGGCCGCAAGCATGGATTTGGTGCTGATCGCCGACTCCGACCCCGCAGTCTGTAAATTGATGGACTACGGCAAATATGTCTTTGAGATCAAGAAACAGAAAGCCGCGCAGCGCAAGAAGCAAAAGCGCACGCAGGTGAAAGAAATGAAATTTCGTCCAGGGACGGAGGATGGGGATTACCAGGTAAAACTACGCAACCTGGTACGTTTCCTAGAAAATGGCGATAAGGCCAAAGTCACACTGCGATTTCGCGGTCGTGAAATGGCTCACCAGGAAATCGGCATGGAACTACTCAAGCGGGTAGAAGCTGATCTGGCCGAGTTGGGTGCCGTCGAGCAATTCCCGAAAATGGAAGGCCGGCAACTGACTATGGTTATCGCTCCCAAGAAGAAGAACTAGCGGCCTGTGAATGCCCTGGTATCTTTATTTATCAACATTCAAATGCGGAGTATTTGATTATGCCTAAAGCAAAAATTCACAGCGGGGCTGCCAAGCGGTTCAAGAAAACTGCCGGTGGTTACAAGCGTAAAAGCGCCCACAAGAGTCACATCCTGACCAAGATGACGACCAAGCGTAAGCGTCAGCTGCGCGGTACCTCTATGATCCATAAGAGTGATGAAGTTCTTATCGATCGCATGATGCGTGCCCGGTAATCGGTTCACTGGATAAATAGGGAGAAGACTTATGCCTCGCGTAAAACGTGGTGTTGTGGCCCATCGTCGCCACAAGAAAATATTGAAACAGGCCAAAGGTTACTACGGCGCTCGCAGCCGTATTTTCCGGGTTGCCAAGCAAGCGGTCACCAAGGCCGGGCAGTACGCCTACCGTGACCGTCGCCAGAAGAAGCGTCAGTTCCGCGCGCTCTGGATCACGCGTATCAACGCGCAGTCCCGTGCCAACGGCCTGAGCTACAGCCGTTTGATCAACGGCCTGAAGAAGGCTGATATCGGTCTGGATCGTCGCGTGTTGGCCGATCTGGCTGTACACGATAAGCAGGGTTTTGCAGCGATCGTGGAGCAAGCGAAGGCCGCTCTGGCCTAAGCCCACCCTCACCGCTGGTATAGCGGTTCGCTGGCTGCATGTAAGACAAAAAGGGAAAGGGCCGAGCTCTTTCCCTTTTTTTGTGCAAATGGAATCGTCGCGCGACCGACAGCATTACATGATCAACACTAGAGAAAGAGCACATGGATAACCTGGAACCCCTCGCGAATGAAGCGAAGGCCGCAATCGCCGCAGCAACCGATGGCGCCGCGCTGGAGCAGTTGCGTGTCGATTATCTCGGCAAGAAAGGGCAGCTCACCGGCCTGCTGAAAGGCCTGGGCAAGCTGTCAGCCGAAGAGCGCCCGAAGGCGGGCGCGTTGATCAATGTCGTGAAACAGGAGTTGCAGGACCTGATCGGCGCGCGCAAGGCGGAACTGGCGAACGCTGCTATAGAAGCACAGCTGGCGCAGGAGACCGTCGATGTCACCCTGCCGGGGCGCGGCCAGTCCACTGGCGGTGTACACCCGGTCACCCGCACGATCGAGCGCATGGAGGATTTTTTCTCCGGGATCGGCTTCGACGTGGTCGAGGGGCCGGAGATCGAGGACGACTATCACAACTTTGAAGCGCTGAATATTCCCGCCCACCACCCCGCGCGCGCCATGCACGATACTTTCTATGTCGATGAGCACACCGTGCTGCGCACGCATACCTCGCCGGTGCAGGTGCGTGTGATGGAGAGCCAGCAACCGCCGCTGCGCATCATCTGCCCCGGCCGGGTCTATCGCTGTGACTCCGATCTGACCCACAGCCCGATGTTCCACCAGGTGGAGGGTCTGCTGATTGACGAGCACTCCAGTTTCGCCGACCTGAAGGGACTGATTGAGGATTTCCTGCGCGTCTTTTTCGAGCGTGAACTGGCGGTGCGATTCCGTCCCTCCTACTTTCCCTTCACCGAGCCGTCCGCTGAAGTGGATATCCAGTGTGTGAACTGTGGCGGGGACGGCTGCCGGGTCTGTAGCCAGACCGGCTGGATCGAGATTCTCGGTTGCGGCATGGTACACCCGAAAGTACTGGAATTCTCCGGCATCGACACGGAGAAATACTCGGGCTTCGCCTTCGGCATGGGCGTGGAGCGACTGGCGATGTTGCGCTATGGCGTCAACGACCTGCGCCTGTTTTTTGACAATGACCTGCGTTTTCTCGAGCAGTTTTAAGGGAGAGATAGAGAGTGAAAATCAGCGAACAGTGGCTGCGCGAGTGGGTCTCTCCGGATTTGACCACCGAGGAACTGGCGCACCAGATCACCATGGCCGGGCTGGAGGTCGACGCTATTGACCCGGTAGCGGCTGAATTCAGCGGCGTCGTCGTCGCCGAAATTACCAGCGCCGAGCCGCATCCCGATGCCGACAAGCTGCGTGTGTGCCAGGTAAATACCGGCCATGACACGGTGCAGATCGTCTGTGGTGCACCCAACGCCAGGGTGGGCCTGAAGGCGCCGCTGGCCTGTGTCGGTGCGGTGCTGCCGGGGGATTTCAGGATAAAGCGCGCAAAGCTGCGCGGCGTGGAGTCACAGGGCATGCTGTGTGCCGAGCAGGAACTGGGACTGTCGGATGCATCGGCGGGCCTGATGGAGCTGGCTGCTGACGCCCCCGTGGGTACCGACCTGCGCACCTACCTGGATCTCGACGACAGGGTCATCGATATCAGCATCACGCCCAACCGGGCGGACTGCCTGGGAGTGGTGGGGATTGCGCGCGAAGTCGGGCTGCTCAACCAACTGCCGGTGAATGCGCCGGTCTACGCCAAAGCGGTGCAATCGATCGCGGACACGCTGCCGATAGAGGTCGATGCCAGTGAGCACTGCCCGCGCTATGTCGGGCGTATCATCAAGGGGATTGACGTATCCCGCCCCAGCCCGCTGTGGCTGCAGGAGAAGCTGCGCCGCTGCGGCATTCGCAGTATCGATGCGGTGGTTGATGTGACGAACTACGTGCTGCTGGAACTCGGCCAGCCCATGCACGCCTTCGACCTCGGCAAATTACAGGGATCGATTGTGGTGCGCAGGGCGGAGCAGGGCGAGTCGCTGGAACTGCTCGACGGCCAGACCATTGCGCTGCGCCCCGGTTCGCTGCTGATCGCTGATAAACAGGGCCCGCTGGCACTGGCCGGTATCATGGGCGGCGAGGCGTCGGCCGTCAGCGCCGACTCCCGCGATATATTCCTGGAGTCTGCGTTCTTCGCACCCAGCCTGTTGGCGGGCCAGGCGCGATCCTACGGCCTGCACACCGAATCCTCGCACCGCTTTGAGCGGGGTGTCGATTTTGAATTGCAGCTGACGGCGATGGAGCGGGCTACCCAGCTGCTGCTGGAGATCGTCGGCGGCGAGGCCGGGCCTGTCCAGGAGGTGGTCTCGCCAGAGCACTTGCCGGCGCGACCCGATGTCGTACTGCGCGCGCCCCGTATCCGGAAAGTGCTGGGTTTTGACCTGCCGGCAACGGAGGTCGAGCGCATCCTGGGCGGGCTGGGGCTGGGGGTCACCGCCACTGACGAGGGCTGGACCTGTACCATCCCCAGCTGGCGCTTTGATATCGCGATCGAGGTCGACCTGTTGGAAGAGCTGGCCCGCGTCTACGGCTACAACAACCTGCCGGTGACCCATATTCGCGCCGACCTGCAGATGAGGGCGAAGCCCGAGACCGGGCTGTCCATCCGCTACCTGCGACGCCACCTCGGCGCGCGCGGCTATCGCGAGGCCATCACCTACAGCTTTGTCGAGCCGGGGTTGCAACAGCTATTCGACCCGGAGCTGTCACCGGTGCCGCTGAAGAACCCGATCTCGGCCGAGATGGCCGTGATGCGCACCAGCCTGTTGCCGGGCTTGGTGGGTGCGGTTCTGCATAACGTCAACCGGCAGCAGCCGCGGGTGCGGCTGTTCGAAACCGGGTTGCGGTTTGTACCCGGCGACGCCGGACTGCAGCAGATCCCCACGCTGGCGATGGTATGCACCGGAGAGCGGTTTGCGGAGTCCTGGAGTGCGGCGGGCGGTGCGGTGGACCTGTTCGACCTGAAGGGCGACCTGGAGAGCCTGCTGGCGCTGACGCGCATGCCGGCAAGCTGTGAGTTTGAGGCGGCGTCGAGGCCGGCACTGCACCCCGGGCAGACGGCGCGGATAACCCGAAAGGGGCAGGATGTCGGCTTCATCGGTGCGCTCCACCCGACGGCGGCTGACCGCTTGGGGCTCAGCGCGCCGCTGTACCTGTGCGAAATCGACCTCTCGGTACTGTTGGAAGGGAAGAAACCGGAATTTGCGGAGTTGTCCAAGTTCCCCGAAGTTCGCCGTGATTTGGCTGTCGTTGTCGACAAGACGGTCCCCGCCAGCCGTCTGATGGCCGATGTACGTGCTGCAAGTGGGACTTACCTCACAGACTTAAGGCTTTTTGATGTCTATACCGGCAAAGGCATTGATCCTAAACGAAAAAGCCTTGCTCTGGGTTTGACATTCCGCGATCATTCGCGCACTCTTGGCGATGAAGTTGTAAATCTGGCCATGGGTCAAGTTATTGATCTATTGGAAAAAAATTATAATGCTGAGCTTAGGAACTAGGTAGAAGGGACGATGGTGGCTCTGACTAAATCGGAAATGGCTGAACGCCTATTTGAAGAGTTGGGGCTCAACAAACGGGAGGCCAAGGAAATTGTCGAGTTGTTCTTTGAGGAGATCCGCGGATGCCTCGAGAACAACGAGCAGGTTAAATTGTCGGGTTTCGGCAATTTCGATCTGCGCGACAAAAGCCAGCGTCCCGGTCGCAACCCAAAAACTGGTGAAGAGATACCCATCTCTGCCCGAAGAGTCGTTACCTTCAGGCCGGGTCAGAAGCTCAAGGCGCGAGTAGAAGCATATGCTGGAACCGACACACAACAATGAATTACCCGCAATTCCCGGCAAACGCTACTTCACTATCGGTGAGGTGAGCGAGCTCTGCGCGGTCAAGCCGCACGTGCTGCGTTACTGGGAGCAGGAATTTCCGCAGTTAAAACCCGTCAAGCGCCGCGGCAACCGCCGCTACTACCAGCGCGATGACGTGCTCACGATCAGGCAGATCCGTGACCTGCTGTACGACCAGGGCTATACCATCGGCGGCGCCAGGCAGCGTATGACCGATGAGAATGGCAAGTCGCCGGTCTCAAACGACCTGATGGCCGTGATCAAGGAGACGATCAAGGAACTGGAAGACGTGCTCAAGGTGCTGTCGCCCTCGAAATAGCCTTTGTATCAAACGCGGTATTGAGTATAATGCCGCCCTCGCAAAGCAAGCGATCTCGGGGCGTAGCGCAGTCTGGTAGCGCACCACACTGGGGGTGTGGTGGTCGTAGGTTCAAATCCTGCCGTCCCGACCAAATTCCCATTTCAAAGCAGCCAACAGACATCCAGTCTGCTGGCTGTTTTTGTTTGTACTCCAACTTAAGCCTCTGAGGCCAAATCATCTCCAGTCTGTTGAACTTGGAACATAGCGTGATTGGCTGAGAATTCCTGCATGCAGATTGAATCTCCGGACT
>JAGRIE010000046.1 GCA_020443425.1 Halioglobus sp. | reverse complement strand
AAGCCAAAGGCCAAAGCGAAGCCAAAGGCCAAAGCGAAGCCAAAGGCCAAAGCGAAGCCAAAGGCTAAAGCGAAGCCAAAGGCCAAAGCCAAGAGTTAATGTCACAGCACTGCTGAAAAACAACCCGCTGAAAGCGATTTCAGCGGGTTTTCTTTTTAGGTGTTATGTTCGTAATGCACCTTGGGAGCGAAGGCGGCAGCGGCGCGACCTCACGCCAGCGTGTTGTAGTTCCTGAAGGCGGACCGCCGATCAGAGAAATCGACAGCGACAGTCTGCTGGTTGCGGTACCAGTCCTTCACAGCGCGCCCGCCACTATCCAGAAAGGCGGGCAGCGAAGCGAGGCAGCGTTTGCGCATGGCGGCGCATAAGTACTGCGCTCTGCTGCCATCGTGGGCGTAGCTGATCTGCACGTTGTTATGCCCATCATTTTCCAGCGCAGCAACCAGTCGAGCGACCAATTCGGGGGGCAGCTGTGGCATGTCGCAACTCACCACAAACAACAACTCCGTGCGCACATGGGAGGACGCTGCTTCGAGACCTGCCAGGGGGCCCTGGAAGTCCCGCCGGGTATCAGGCACTACATCGGTGCAGTATTTGCGATACTGTTCAAGATTGCGATTACAACTGACCAGTATATCGGTCACCTGCGGCTGCAGTGCCTCCACCACATGGGCGATAAACGGTTTTCCCTGCCACTCTATGAGGCCTTTGTCCCGGTGCCCAACGCGACGACCGGCGCCACCGGCGAGAATCAGTGCTGTGATGTGTTTGGCTGCTGTCATAGCGGGTGTGTCTATCGGTTTTTTAACCGCGGGTAGTGCTAGCGTAGAGCTTGCTGTGTGATAATCGCTGCCGATAACCGTAACAGGTTGGTTCGGTAAAGGGTATAGGGTTCCACAATGGTGTCGAAAGAATCATGAGCGGTGTGTTGGCTATTGAAACCGCCACCGATGCCTGCTCGGTTGCGGTCTATCGAGCGGGTGAGTATCACGAACGTCACACGGTAGCGCCGCGTCAGCACAGCAGATTGCTTTTCAGTATGTTGGCTGAACTGTTGTCCGCTGGCAGCCTTGCAGAACAGGGTATTGAATTCATTGCCTATGGGTGTGGTCCGGGGTCTTTCACCGGATTGCGTATCGCCGCCAGTGCGGTACAGGGGCTCGCCTACAGCAGCAGCCTGCCGGTCGTGGCGGTATCGACACTGGCCGTTATGGCGCAGACAGCGCTACGACAGGGCGTGGTGTCGGTATCGGATACTGTACTGTGTACACTGGATGCCCGGATTAACGAGGTCTACAGTGCCGTGTATGTGTTTGAAAACGATATCGCGGTGTTGCGGGATGGGCCCTGGGCCTGCGCCCCCGGCGAACTGACACCTCCAGGTGCCGGGCCACTGCATGTGGTCGGTAGTGGCAGTGTGTTCAGTGCAACGTTCCCGCCTGTTTTGCAGGCTCGAATACAGAAGGTATTCCCCGATATCGTGCCGGCGGCGCGGGATATCATCCCGCTGTCTCTCGAGAAATACCGTCGCGGTGATACCCAGGCACCTCGCGATGTTCAGCCCGTTTATGTGCGGGACGAAATTTCCTGGAAGAAACTTGCCGACCAGGGGAAGCGGGCATGATCGATTGGTATCAGGCAATTGTACTGGCGCTGGTGCAAGGGCTCACCGAGTTCCTGCCAGTGTCCAGTTCCGCGCATCTGCTGTTTCCATCACTGCTGTTGGGCTGGCCCGACCAGGGACTGGCATTTGACGTGGCTGTGCATGTGGGGACGTTGTCAGCGGTACTGTTGTACTACCGTGCCGACCTTCTGCGCATGGCTGGCAGTTGGCTGCGCTCACTGGCCGGAGGCCCACATAGCGACGATAGCCGCATGGTGTGGTACCTCGGGCTCGCCACTGTGCCTGCGGGTCTCGCGGGTCTGCTTGGCGGCGATTTCATAGAGGGAAATCTTCGCACCCTGCCTGTAATCGCTACCACGACGCTGGTCTTCGGGGTCTTGCTGGGCATGGCAGACCGGCGCGTTCGCCGCAGTGTATCGGAGCGGCCGCTGGGATTGCTTATCGCACTGCTCGTCGGTCTGTCACAGGCGCTGGCCCTGGTGCCTGGTGTTTCCCGCTCCGGTGTCACGATGACTGCGGCACTGTTCCTGGGCATGGGACGGCAGGCGTCTGCGAGATTTTCATTCCTGCTGTCCATCCCCATCATCGCAAGTGCCGGGTTGTTGAAAGTACTGGAGTTGGTGTCCGCAGAGGCGGCCGTTGACTGGTCCACCATGGGAATCGGTGTTGTGGTCTCCGGGATCTCGGCTTACCTTTGTATCGCTGCGTTTATCCGCTTGTTGGACAAGGTGGGCTTTATGCCTTTTGTTTACTACCGGATCGCCCTGGCGGCGCTGTTGTATCTCATATGGCTTTTCTGATGCGCGGCACGCGCTATAGGGCATAACTATGAAGCAGGAACAATTCAACCAGCGACTGTGCAGTTTCCTGTCTGCGGCAACGACGCCATTCCATGCGGTCGCGGAAATGGCGGCTCAATTGGCGGCTGCCGGCTTTACGCGCCTTACGGATGATGCGCAGTGGAATATTGAGTCGGGTGGCCGCTATTACCTGACTCGCAATGACAGCTCTATCGTCGCTTTCGTCGCGGGCACAGAGCTTCCCCCCACATCGGGACTGCGCATGGTCGGTGCACATACGGACAGTCCCTGCCTGATGGTAAAACCCTCACCGGAGATTGAGTCGCAGGGCTTGTATCAACTGGGTGTGCAGGTCTACGGCGGCGCGTTGTTGAATCCGTGGTTTGATAGGGATTTATCACTGGCGGGCCGAGTGAGCTACCAGGCCCGGGACGGAAAACTTCGTGTCGCCCTGGTGGACTTTCGGGACCCGATCGCCACGATACCCAGTCTTGCGATTCATCTCGACAGGGAGGCCAACAAGAACCGCGAGGTTAATCCGCAGACGGCCATTGTACCGGTACTGAGCCAGATCGAGGCAGGGGAGAAGCCGGATTTCCGCGCGCTGTTGATGGCTCGCCTGTCACAGGAACATCCCCAGTGTGACGCGGTACAAATCTTCGATTACGAGCTGTCGTTCTACGATACGCAGGCGCCCTCGCTGGTCGGGTTGCGGCAAGAGTTTATCGCGTCCGCGCGGCTGGACAATCTGCTGAGTTGCTTCACCGGCCTGCAGGCGCTGCTGCAATGCGACGGTACGGTGAGCAGTCTGCTGGTTTGCAATGACCACGAAGAGGTTGGCAGCCTGTCGACCTCCGGTGCACAGGGCCCTCTACTGCTCTCAGTGCTCAACCGCCTGGCCGGCAGCCACGCCGGTTTTGCGGCGCTGGCTGACCGCTCCATGATGATTTCGGCTGATAACGCACATGCCATTCATCCGAATTTTGCCGATCGCCACGATGAGAACCACGGCCCACAGCTGAACCGTGGCCCTGTGATCAAGGTCAATGCCAGCCAGCGCTACGCGACGAACAGTGAAACCAGCGGGTTATTCCGCCAGCTTGCCGCACAGGAGGGCGTGCCGGTGCAGTCGTTTGTGGTGCGCAATGATATGGGTTGTGGCAGCACTATCGGGCCGATCACCGCCGGTGCTACCGGTATCCGTACGCTGGATATCGGGGTTCCCACCCTGGGTATGCACTCAATTCGTGAGCTGGCGGGTGCGCGAGATGCCGCCGACCTCTGCCGTATTCTACAGCGTTACTTCAATTACGCCGGACCGCTCTCTGCTAGCTGAGGTCGGCCGGTGAAAGTATTGCTGCTGTCAGCGTACGCGGCTTACAGTCACGTGCAGTGGCAGAATGCGTTGCAGGCGATGTTACGGGGATGGCAGTGGCGCGTCCTGACCCTGCCGCCACGACATTTCAGCTGGCGTGTCCGCGGCAATGCCCTGTACTGGTCGCAAGTTGAGCGAGAGGCGCTGGAAGCGGATTATGACCTCCTGCTTGCAACGTCCATGACCGATCTCGCTACGCTGCGGGGCCTTGTGCCGGCTCTCGCAACGCTGCCGACAGTGCTGTACTTCCACGAGAATCAATTCGCTTACCCGCAGGCACCGGGTCAGCACAATCTCGTCGAGGCGCAGGTGACAAGTATCTATTCGGCACTTGCGGCTGATCGTATTGTATTCAACTCCCGCTACAACCATGATTCCTTTATGCAGGGCTGTGAGGCGCTGCTGCGCAAATTGCCCGATTTTGTGCCGCCAGGCATCGGCCCGATGTTGCGTGAGCGGGCCTCGGTGCTCGCCGTGCCGTTTGACGGCGGTGGCCCGGAGGCAGTTGTGCCTCGGTGGCCGTCTGCTCAACGCGGTCCGTCAGGTCGACCGCTACGGTTGCTTTGGGTCGGTCGGTTCGAACACGATAAGGGCGGCGATGGGCTGTTGCGTGTCCTCGAACAACTGGAGTTGCGAGGCCTGGACTACGAAGTGGCTGTGACCGGCCAGCAGTTCCGCCAGTCACCCGCGGTGTTTGAGCAGATTCGCACCCGCTTCGACCATCGTCTGGTGCATTTTGGGTTTGTTGACAACCCGCTGGACTACCGGGCCCTGCTGCACGCTGCGGACATAGTGCTGTCGACGGCGCAGCACGAGTTTCAGGGCCTGGCCGTGATGGAGGCGGTGGCCCGCGGCTGTCATCCGGTTGTCCCCAGGCGGCTTGTTTACCCGGAGATTTATCCCGCTGCTTGCTGTTACGAATCGCGTCCCGATGATCCGCTGCGGGAGGCGTCATCCGCCGCTGTGCTGATAGCCGGTGTGGTTGGAAATCCGGCGGCCGGCGAGGCGGCGAGGGCGGCGGTGGCGGAATACGGGTGTGATGCGCTGGCGCCACGTTACCAGCAGCTCTTCTACAGCACGGCCGCTTCAGCGTAGCCAGCGGATATGAATCCCAGTATCATTGGCGGCTTTTGTGAGCTTGTAATTTACCATGGCCAGACAGCGCATACTTACCGGCATAACCACTACGGGGACCCCGCATCTGGGAAATTATGTGGGCGCGATCCGCCCCTCGATCGCGGCTTCTGAAGACGATGCCAAGGAGTCATTTTTCTTTCTCGCGGACTATCACGCGCTGATTAAATGCAGCGATCCGCAGATGATACGCGAGTCCAGTAAGCAGATCGCCGCTACCTGGCTGGCGCTGGGCCTGAATACCGAAAAGGCGGTTTTCTACCGCCAATCCGATATTCACGAAATCCCGGAATTGACCTGGGTGCTCTGTTGTAACGCAGCCAAGGGCCTGATGAACCGTGCGCACGCCTATAAAGCAGCGGTGCAGGCGAATGAAGAGTCCGGTGAGGACGCGGATTTCGGTATCACCATGGGGCTGTTCAGTTATCCGGTGTTAATGGCGGCGGATATCCTGATGTTTAACGCCCACAAGATACCTGTGGGTCGGGACCAGATCCAGCATGTCGAGATGGCACGGGACATCGCACAGCGGTTCAACCACAATTTCAGCGAAGTGTTCACGCTGCCCGAAGCCGAAGTCAGTGAGGACATCGCTGTGTTGCAGGGTACAGATGGCCGTAAGATGAGCAAGAGTTATAACAATACCATCCCGCTATTCTTGCCGGAAAAGGCGTTGCGCAAAGCGATCAACAAGGTCAAGACCAACCTGCTGGAACCCGGTGAGCCAAAAAACCCTGATGATTCTACGGTATTTCAGCTATGGGCCGCATTTGCGGATGCCGGCGAGACGGCACGTATGCGTCTGGAGTTCGAGAACGGTATCGCCTGGGGTGAAGCCAAAAAGCAGTTGTTTGAATTAATCAACAATGAGCTGTCCGAAGCACGTGACTCCTACACCCGGCTAATGGACGACCCGGGGTACATCGAGAGCGTGCTTCAGCAGGGCGCAGTGCGCGCGAGGGAGCACAGTTCCCGGCTGATGGAGCGGGTGCGGGCGGCGGTGGGTATTGGGCCCATGCGCTAGTCCGGCGTTTGTCGCGGGCGGGTCAGCCGCCTTCAGTACTCCCTTTGGTGCCGTTTGTGCCAGCATGCGGTGAGAAGCAGGCCTCGGCACCCCTGCAGGCAATATCCCTGCCTCAGGGCCGGGTTTGCTGTGCTACGGCGGCGATGAATCGTTCGTGACCTGATTCACAAATATCCCTAGATTGTTGTATCAACCTCCGCATAAGTGTAGCAAAAACTTCTTTTTCGATTGCTAGTATGTCATTGTCATTACCGAAGACGAGCTATATTTGTTGGTGTATAGCGCGGATGTTGGCATGACTGGGTTGTGTTGTTGTTGTCAGGGACAGCGTCACAAGGAAATGAATTTTCTCACGCCACCGTGTCGTTTTAGCACCGCGCCCGTCAGGGACCAGGACCAGGAGACCTTCAAAATAATGAAGCGTGCAGTTCAGGATCATGAGATTCTCTCGGCTGTATTTGCCAAAATGGATGTGCCGGCGATGACGGTGGCGGCGGGGGTGTTGTGTTCGCTGCTGTTGTTTATAGCGACAGCGACGCTGCTATTGCAGACAGTGCCGGAAGGGTATCCGGTAGGTCCGCATCTCGCTACGCTGGGTCACTATCTCCCGGGTTTTGAGGTGACCTGGCGCGGTGCCTGTATCGGTGCATTGTACGGATTCCTTATTGGCGCCATTGGCGGCTTCATGGTCGCAGTCTACTGGAACCTGACTCACTACATTGCCCTTGGCGTAATGCTGATCAGTTCTGCGGAATTGGCGGATTGAGGCTCCAGCACACATGGGAAACTATCAGAATATGCAGGCTGCCAACCAGAACACCCACACTGTGAACCTTAGGTTGTTGCACGCAGCGATCAGGTTCAATGCGCTGATGCTCGGGTTTACCGCAGGGACACTGGCGGCGGTAGTGATCTATTTTGCCACGCAGGTATCACTTGCCAGATGGGGGGAGTTCTCGGGTAACTATCTCGGCCTGCTGGCTATTTTCTTTCCCGGTTATTCCGTGTCGAGCGGTGGCGCCTGGGTGGGCGCATTCTGGGCGTTTGTGTACGCCGGCACCATCAGTGCGTTGAGCTATCGCCTCTACGGTCGCGTTCTCGGCACCCGTATATCAGACATCCTGCTCAGCACATCACCCTCGGAAAACCCGGTGCTGAAACCATCCGTGCTGCGTTTGCATGGTGTCAGTTTGGGAGCGGCGATAGGCACCATGTCGGCGCTCTGCCTGTTCTTTTCCACGACGTGGCTGGTGGTGCGCGGAACAGCAGATGAGAGTGTTCACGCAGCCTTGTTTTCAAACTATATACCGGGATACAGCGTAAGTATTCCCGGGGCATTGTTGGGTGCAGTGGAGTTGTTCGCAATGGTATTCGTTGCCTGCCTGATATTGGCGGGCGTCTACAACAAAATCGTGGAATCCAGACATCAATAGTATCAATGACATGACTACGTTAAACAATAAAGAACATGTAGTAATACTAGGTGCGGGTCCGGCTGGCCTTGCTACTGGTCATGAACTGAGCGTCAGTGGCGTCAAGGTCTCAGTGATTGACCGCAACAATTTTGTCGGCGGACTCTGCAATACCAATGTACACAATGGCTACAAATTCGACCTGGGTGGGCATCGCTGGTTTACCAAGAATGAGGACTTGAACAACTGGTTTCGTCGGCTGATGGGCAGCGAGGTGGTCTGGGTAGAGCGGATCAGCCGGATTTACTACGACGGCGGTTACTACAGTTACCCCATCAGTATCCTCAATGTCATCAAGAATACCGGTCTGGTCACCATCGCGTATGCCGGATTGACCTACCTGCTCTCGGCATTGCAGTATTCGGTGTTCAACAAGCCGATTAAAAATATGAAGGACGCCTATGTAGCGCAGTTCGGCGGCAAGTTGTACGACATGTTCTTCCGCCGCTACAGCGAAAAAGTCTGGGGCCTGCCCTGTGAAAAGCTGTCTTCTGACTGGGTGTCACAACGCAGTGCCGGTTTGTCCATCTGGACGGTGATACAGGAGTCCCTGCTCAAGACAAAATCCGACAACGAAAGCCTGATTGAGGAGTTCATGTACCCGCGCGACGGTTACGTGAGAATCCCTGAGCGCATGGCGGAGGACATTGTCGCCAAACACGGTGCTGAAGCCATCAAACTCGAATCGACGGTTACCAGGATCAAATACCACGGCCCGAATGACTTCGAGGTTGTGTACAGCGATGCCAACGGCGCAGAGACGTCCATACCGGCCACCACCGTGGTATCCACCATCCCGCTGGGTGTGTTGCCCCGTATCATGGAGCCGGCCTGTGACCAGGCCGTCATTGATGCGGCCAGGGGCCTGAGCTTCCGCGCCCTCGTCACCGTCAATATCATCTTGAAAAAGGAACGGGTATCGATCGACACATGGCTGTACATACAGGATGAGGACATTATCTTCGGTCGCTTGCATGAACCCAAGAACTGGAGCAAGGCCATGGTGCCTGACCAGTCGACTACCTCGCTGGTGCTGGAGTGTTTTTGCACCAAGGATGACCACATATGGAGCATGACTGACGAGGAGATCGGCCAGCGTTGCATTGAGGACCTTGAGAAAAAGCTCAAGTTTATCGATAGCTCCGAAGTGATCGATTTCACCTGCGTGCGCACCTTGCAGGCCTACCCGGTGTACGACCTGGAGTACGCGGATAAGATAGCGGTCATTCACGACTTCCTGGCCGGCTTTGAAGGCCTGCATATCGTCGGTCGGGGCGGTACTCACCGCTACAATAACGCGGATCACTCTATTGAAATGGGCCTGTTGCTGGGACGAAAAATTCTCGGCTATGAAGTGAATCACATGGATGTCAATACAGAGCCTGAATACCACGAGATCAAAACATCCCGTGACTTGAAACGCGACTACTACGTGGTTGAGGAAGAGTGTAACTGAGCAGTCCCGGGTGACAGCCTGTCACTGCGTCAACCGCTCGTTGCGATGACTGGCGGGACAGCTAACAACGGGGAAGCAGGCGTCAGGGATTAACCACGTGTGCACACATCTATGAACGACATCGACGCGAAGGCCTCTATTGCGGGGCATGAGACGGCCGCTGCCCTCAGTATCAGCGTGATTATGCCGGTGTATAACGGCGCTGAGTTCATCGTCAAGAGTTTGCCCCCATTGCTGGCCATGGAGCAGCGCGGTGAAATCCTGGAAGTCATTGTGGTCGACGATGGCTCTACAGACCGCAGTCGGCAAATAGCCCAGCAACTGGGTGCCATAGTCATGTCCTCCAGCGGTCGCCTCGGCCCCGGTGGGGCGAGGAATGAGGCCGCGGAGACAGCACAGGGAGAATTTCTCTGGTTTGTCGACGCTGATGTAGTCGTGCATGACGATGCTGTGGAGTGTCTCGCGCGGGGATTCGCCAGCGACGACATCGTGGCGGTCTTCGGCTCCTATGACAGCGACCCGCCGGCGAAAAACTTTTTCTCCCGCTATAAAAACCTGGTACACCACTACTACCACCAGCGTGCCAGTGATGAGGCCCAGACATTCTGGTCGGGATGTGGGGCTGTCCGACGCGCCGCGTTCCTCGACTCTGGTGGCTTCGATGTGGAGCGCTACCAGTACCCGTCCATTGAAGATATTGAACTCGGGCATCGCCTGATAGCCGCTGGGGGCAGGGTGCGCCTGCTGCGGGATGTGCAGTGCACTCACCTCAAGGTCTGGCAGTTTGGAAACCTGATCCACACCGAGATATTCAGGCGCGCCATTCCCTGGTCACGCTTGATACTCGGGGCCGGCGCGGGTATTCCCAACGACTTGAATGTCGGTATGTCCGAGCAGGTGCGTGCAGGGATTGCCGGCTTTTTCGCGCTGTCGCTAATCGCCTACCTGCTTGGGATGGTCGGTGGCGGCGCGCCCGTGTTACTGGCGCTTCTGGTCTTGTATGCCAACCGTGAAATTGCGGGCTTTTTCTATCGAAAAGGCGGCCTGTTCTTTGCGTGCAGGGCACTGCTTTATCACCAGGTTTACTATCTGTACAGCGCCACGGCGTTCGCTTGGGTGTATTTTGAGCAGCATATCCTGGGCAGGTTCCCCGGCCGTACTGGCGCTTAACACGCCACTCTTGCAGCGCTGGCAGACCGCGTCTTTACAGGCGCGGTGATGAACTGCCTGTGTTCGGTTTTCCAGGTCGGGATTCTGGTAGAGTATGCCGCCTCAATACAGCAGGTAGCAGCCGGACAGTGAAAATATTTTCTGTGACCACATTGCGCGAATTGCTCGCGCTGTCACTGCCGATGGTGATCTCTCAGGGCGCTTTCGCCGTCATGGTCTTCACCGACAGGCTTTTCATGTCCTACATCGACGCTGCCCATATCGCGGCCGCGCTGGGCGGTGGGGTGGCGGCGTTTTTCTGTTTCTCTTTTTTCATGGGCCTGATTGCCTACGGTAACGCGCTGGTAGCGCAGTACTACGGCTCCGGCAATCTTGCCAAATGCCCTCTGGTCACTTCACAGGGGGTGTTTATAGCTTTGAGCAGTACACCGGTGCTGCTGCTCATCGCCTGTTATGGCGGTCAGGTATTCAGCCTGTTGGGGCATGACCCCGCGCAGGTGCCGCTCGAGAGAATCTATTTTGAGATCCTGATGGCTGGCAGCGTGCTCACCCTGGTCAAGGCCAGCCTGGCCAGTTATTTTTCGGGTATAGGCCGCACTCGCGTTGTCATGATCTCCGACCTCCTTGGCGCGGCACTGAACGTGCCGCTCTCGTGGGTGCTGGTATTCGGGAAGCTCGGCCTGCCCGAGATGGGCATTGCCGGCGCCGCGCTGGGAACTATCATCGCGACAGTGTTCACGATTGGCGTGTACCTGCTGTTCTATCTCAGCAGGGACCACAAGCGCCAATTCCATGTCGCCGGCTCCTTCCGGCTGCATTGGCCGATCATGCGCCGCTATCTGCGGCTGGGGACACCCTCCGGGCTGGAGACTTTTATGAATATCTCCAGCTTCAACCTGTTTCTTCTGCTGTTCCAGAGTTATGGGGTGGTGCAGGGTGCAGCCATGGCCATCGTTTTCAACTGGGATATGCTCTCGTTTATTCCGATGACCGGCTTGAGTATCGGGGTGATGAGCCTGATCGGTCGTTTTGTAGGGGCGGGCGATATGGCCCGTGCAAACCAGGTCATTTCGTCGGGTTTTATCGCTGCGCTTGTCTACTCGGGTGTGCTGGCGATGTGCTTCCTGGTGTTCCGGGCCTCACTCGTCAATGTATTTCAGACTGGGGGAGACAACTTCGCGGCGATCAGCACATTGGCCAACCATATGATGATAGGCCTGGTGACCTATATGATGGCCGACGCCATTGTGTTGATTGCCGGTGGTGCTTTGCGCGGCGCGGGAGATACGCGGTGGATCATGGTGACATCAGTCTCGGTGCACTGGTTGATGCTGGTTGCGCAGTATTTCGTCATCGTTGTCTACGAGTGGGGGCCGCGCGTTTCGTGGTGGATTTTTGTCGCGATGCTGATCAGTCTCGCATTCATTTACCTGTGGCGCCTGTTTGGCAGCCGCTGGCGGGAGCCAGCGCGGCTGGCGCGGGTGATGAGTGAGGATTGAAAGGGTGGAGCCGACAGCTCACAGCGTGAGCAGTCGTCGCAGCAGGCCCTCGCTGCCTTTTTTCTGTTCGCGCAATTCCAGCAGTTGCGCCAGCTGGGTTTCAATTTCCTGTGATACCTGTGACCGGATGCGTTCCTGGGTCTTTTTGGTCAGCGACTTTCCCTTGTACCTTGTGAGATTGACGGGCTTGCCAAAGCCCAGGAAGCAGCGCTGGGGTTTCGGGAAAGGCGTGCCGAGACTGCCTACAGGAATAGGGGGCAGGATATCCGAGCGGATGTTGTCATCCAGCAGTCCGAGCCGCGTCAGCAGTTTCCCGAGGGCGGAGTCGGGGAGGTCTTCTCCCTCCATCAGGTGGCCATAGAATTCATCGGGACCGACGAGCCCGAACGGCATGATGGTGTAACCGTGCAGCGCGGCGAGCCTGACAAATCCATACCGCTCCTTCCACTGCAGTTCATACAACTTTGTGGCCGGCTTGACTGCTTCATAGGCCCCGCCCGGAAATACCAGCACGTCCTGGCCGTCCTTCATCAGTGCTGTACAGACCTCCGGATTTCCCATTACCAGGCCGTTTGACAGCATGAACTCTGCGATTGTGGCATGGCCAAACAGGAACTTGTCGCCCATGCCGCGGGGAAACCGTTTCAACTCCTTCAGGAACAGGGGCGTGATGACAATGCCATCGAGCGCAAACAGCGAGTGGTTACCGACAAACAGGCAGGGTCGGCGTGGAATGTTCCCGGCACCGACGATCAGTGGATCGAAAAGACTTTTAACTACGCGGTAGGTCATCTCGAGGGCAAGGCCCTGGGGCGCGGATACCTCCAGTGCGCGCTCGATGTGCACTCGCAGTGCTTCGCGATCTCCGAGGGGATCGCTGTCAGGGTCAAACAGGGACATGGAACGCGCAGCCTTGTGGATGATTAGAGAAAGTATAGCGTCGCTGCCTGTGGCCGCAAAGGCCGTTTTTATAACGCCGCTTTCGGCACCGGTCCAATTGGGCTAGAGTGCTGCCAGAGTCCACACTGCGAGAGCGACGATATGAAAGGCAAGCACATTGCGATCACCGGCCCGACCGCCGGCATAGGACGCGCCGCGAGTATTGCGCTTGCCCGGCAGGGCGCACGACTCACGCTGTTGTGCCGGAATGCCGGGAAGGCCGAGTTGCTGCAGCGGGAAATCCTCGCGGCGGGTGGTCCGAAGCCGAGTATTGTCATCATGGATATGGCCAGCCTGGCGAGTGTGAGAGCTGCCGGTGAGGCGCTGGCAGCGGCTGGCGAGCCGCTGGATGTGCTGCTGAATAATGCCGGGGTCATTCATACCACTCGCAGGGAAACAGTGGATGGCTTCGAGGAAACCCTGGCGGTCAACCATTTTGCACCCTTCCTCCTGACCGGCCTGCTACTGCCGCTGCTGCAAAAGCCGGGGCGTGCCCGCATCGTCAATGTCGCCTCACAGGCGTACACGTTAGTGAGGGACATGGGGTTCGACGATATGCAGGCAAGCAACAGCTACAAGACATTTCGTGAGTACGGGCGGTCCAAATTGGCGAACATCCTGTTCACCCGGTCGCTCGACCAGCGCCTCAGGGGACAGGGCATCACCGTCAACGCGCTTCACCCCGGGGCCGTCTCAACCTCACTGGGGACGCAAAACGGGCTTTTCGGTAAATTGCTGCCCCTGCTGTTAAAACCTTTTTTCCGAACCCCGGAGCAGGGCGCCCAGACGTCGATCTACCTGTGCTCCAGCGATGCGGTGGAGAGCGTCTCCGGCGAGTATTTCATCGACTGCAAGCCGAAGCCGACCAAGCCCTGGGCGCGCGATGATGCCGCAGCAGATCGCCTGTGGGGCTATACCGAAGATCGGCTGGGCTTTCGGTTCCCGCAGTAGCGCAGTAGCATCACGGCGCGTATAGCATGGTGGATTGCGGTCTGTGTTTACTGCAGGGATACGCGGAGTGTGTGTTGCGCTCCTCCTTGACGGTGGAGCGGATTCGGGAGATAGAAAACGATCCGTAGTATCGCGAGAACCCTGCATTGATGAAACAGTTTCTTGACCATCAACTATCCCGAATGTTACTGACCTGATGCCCAAGCGGGTGCGACAGTCAGCATGACAGCTGGCGCGCTATCAGTGCCGCCAGGTCTCAGCGCTGTTGCCAGGGCTGCGCCGGGTTCTGGCAAGTTTGTACTTGCGCACCAGGCCCCGCAGTTGATCATAACTGAGTCCGACAGCGTCCGCCGTGCGCCGTTGGTTGTAACCATGGCGGGCCAGCGCCCGCTTCAGCAGCTGAATCTCGAACGTTTGTACCTGGGTGTGGAAGTCGGTGGCGGGTTCGGCCTGCGCCACTGCGGGGGGCGCCGGCGGAGCCGGTTCAAGCTCCTCAAAAGGGGAGATGAACGGATCGATTGTCACGCTGGCGACGGGGGTGTCAGGCTGCTGCCAGCGGAACAGTGAGCGCTCCACCGCGTTTTTGAGCTCCCGTACATTGCCCGGCCAACGGTATTCCAACAGCGTTTGCCAGGCCTCTTCCGTGAAGCCGGCAAACAGGTTCCAGCCCAGCTCCGAACACAATTGCACGGCGAAATGCTGCGCCAGTTCCACAATATCCTCCCGTCGATGGCGAAGGGCGGGTAAGTGGACTACATCAAAGCTCAGGCGGTCGAGCAGGTCGGCGCGAAATCGGTCTCTGGCGACTTCGGCGCGCAGATCCGAATGGGTAGCGGCGACCACCCGGACATCTACCTGCAGTGTCTGCTGTCCGCCGATGCGCTCAAACTCGCCATACTCAACCAGTCGCAGCAACTTCTCCTGCAGTCGCATCGACATATTGCCCAGTTCATCCAGGAACAGGGTGCCGCCATCCGCGCGTTCAAAGCGACCTTGCTGCATCCGGGTGGCGCCGGTAAACGCGCCGGCCTCATGCCCGAACAACTCTGATTCCAGCAGCGTCTCGGCCAGCGCGGCGCAGTTGACTTTGACCAGCGGTGCCTGCCATCGGGGTGAGAGGAAGTGCAGTCGTTGCGCGGCCAGTTCCTTGCCGGTTCCCCGTTCCCCCAGCAGCAGGATCGGGCGGTCAATGGCGGCGAGTCGGGACAACTGCTCCAGCGCCGCAGCCAGCGCCGGTGAGTTGCCGATGATACTTTCCTGTAATCTCATAGGCGAACAATACCATATATATGGGTTAAGAATGCCAATTAAACGGTGCGATATACCATTAAAAGGTAGCTCCTTTCGGGTGTACAGCGCTGAGATATTAAAAATATCCATTAAATTCAATTGGATAGTGAATGTGGCATATATCGTGTATTACCTCTCCCGACATCTGAACACTTGTGGGTAACAGGAGAGAGCACATGGGTATATTTTCGCGTATGGCCGATATCATTAACTCCAACATCAATGCGATGCTGGATCAGGCGGAGGATCCCCAGAAGATGGTCCGCCTGATTATCCAGGAAATGGAAGACACACTGGTGGAGGTGCGCAGTTCCTCCGCCCGGGTGCTCGCCGAACGCAAAGATGCGGTGCGGCGGCTGGAGCAGGTGCGCAGCGAGGCGGCGGGCTGGGAGGACAAGGCACGGCTGGCGATCACCAAGGATCGCGAGGACCTCGCCCGGGCCGCACTGCAGGAAAAGCGCGCTATCGACGAGGAGGTCTCCCTGGTTGAAGCGGAACTGGCGCTGACGGATGAGCACATAGCGCAGCTCAACAACGAGGTGGCCCAGTTGCAGCAGAAGCTGGATGATGCGCGAGCGCGGCAGAAGGCACTCACTATGCGCAGCACCACGGTGGAGTCGCGTATCAAGGTCAAACGCCAGATTCAGCGCGAAGCGGTGGATGACGCCTTTCACCGCTTTGAGCGGTTTGAGCGACGCATGGATACCCTGGAGAGCCAGCTCGAATCGATGGATCTGGGCAGGGATGTGCCGCCTGATCTCGCCGCTGAGATCAATGCGCTGCAGGACGATGAACGGATCAACGATGAACTGGAGCGCCTGAAGGCGGGCATGGGCGACAGGAAACCCGTATAGCTGCTGAACTGCTGTAACAGGCGGCTCTGTTGAAAATGCTGATGAAAATGGTGACAGTAGTGTCACCCTGGCTGTTGAGGAAACGACCGCATGGAATTCTGGAAGTTC
This sequence comes from Halioglobus sp., assembly GCA_020443425.1. GTDB lineage: Bacteria > Pseudomonadota > Gammaproteobacteria > Pseudomonadales > Halieaceae > Marimicrobium. The sequence goes on along the minus strand of JAGRIE010000046.1, from coordinate 9,342 downwards.
ATGTCTGTACCAACCATCCTGTTTTTGGTGATCGTGGCGCCCCTGTGGATCACCATGCACTACCGCAGCGTCAACCGCTCTAGTCGCAGCCTGAACCTGGAGGACAGGGAAAGCATCGAGCATATGCTGCAGACGGTCGATACATTAACCGAGAGAATCGTCACGCTGGAGTCCATTCTGGATGCCGATCACCCGCAGTGGCGGCAGCAGGTCGATCGCCAGGAACGGGCAGGCGGCAAGGAGTAAAGTATGTCAGATCACAATACCTCGCATCGGCCAGCGCGACATCGCGACTGGCAGGAGAGCAAGCAGACCTTTTTTGAGAAACGCCGTAACGGGTGGGGGCTGAACCTGTATCGCAACACCCGGGATGGCAGGATTGCCGGCGTCGCTGCCGGCCTGGCCGATCACTGGGACATTGCCCCCTGGATGGTGCGACTGCTGTGGGTGGCCGCGTTCCTGTTCACCACTTCGCTGGCGCTATGGGCCTATCTCGGTGCGTGGCTGCTGATGGCGCGCCGTCCCGCGAGGACGGATGCAGACGGCCATCCCTCGGGGGAGTTGGAGTACGAGGCAGTGGATGTCGAGATGGAGTACGACGAGCGGCACCACGATTACCGGCCGCGCAAGGTGTTTCGCTACAGTGAGAGCAGTTCGGTGCGCCTGAAGCGCGCCCGGGCCCGCCTGGATGCGGCCCTGCGCCGTGTTGAGAATATGGAGTCCTACGTCACCTCCCGGCAGTACGAATTGAACAAGGAGTTCTCCCGACTCTGAGGTCGCAGCGCCCGTTGTCGTGAGTGTGAACTGGGTCTCACTCCTGGCAGGCTGGTGCGCGTGGCATAGCGAAAGCGGCTATCTCATTTTGCCAATGTCCGCTACCCTCTGGGCGTAAGTTGTTTCGCGCAGGTGCCGGATTGATGCCAACCCAGGAGTTATATGTACCACCACCCAGTCTTCTGCTGGCGTTGAGCGAGGCGCACCGCGCGGCGCTGGAAGTGATGTTGCTGGGGGTATCCCGGCGCACACTCAAGAGAATTGCTCCCCGCGGAGATGGCCACGCCGTCATGGTGTTGCCGGGGTTTATGGGTGGTGATGGCTACAACAACACATTCCGGCGCTTTCTGGGTGGGCTAGACTACACTGTGCACGGCTGGGGGATGGGGCGGAACCTGGGCCCGCGCGAGGGAGTGCTGGAAGCGCTGGAATTCAAGCTCCGGGACCTTGCCGATCGCTATGGTGGGCCGGTGTCACTGGTTGGTCACAGCCTGGGCGGTATTTTTGCCCGGGAGCTGGCGCGGGCACACCCCGACCTCGTGCGGCAGGTGATCTCCCTCGGCAGTCCATTCGGTGAAGGCAGGATGACCGCCTCCATTCCGGCGCGCCTGTTCACCGCGCTCAATCCGCCGGAAAAACTGCCGATCGATGAGGATGTACTGTCGCACCCGCCGCCTGTGCCGACCACGGCGATTTATTCAAAGTACGACGGCATCGTCAACTGGCGTACCACACTGCAAGTGAAAGGCCACGCCAGGACGCAGAGCATTGCGGTCAGGAGCAGCCATTGCGGGATGACGTTAAACCCGGCGGTATGGTTGCTGGTCGCCGAGTGCCTGGCCTGTGATCCCGAACAGTGGCGGCCGTTCCAGCGCGGCAGTTGGCGCAGCCTGGTGTATCCCGCAGCCGGATAGCCCTGTCGACACAGGGTGTTGATCTGCTCAACAGGGCCTTGCTCTTACTCCGGTTCCTGTTTCTGGCGTGCCTGTCCGGTGCGAAGGCGCTGGGAAAATTTCACACCGGATTGATCCAGTACAGTATCGGTCTGCTTGCCAGGCGATATAATCCCCGGCTATCGAACACCGCACGGAGTCAAGTCATGGGTAAGATTCTTATCGTCGCTGATCTGGAACAGCGTTGCCTGGCGACGCCCAGGGGTCTGCAGTTGGCGTCCAGGCTGGGCCATGAGGTGGAGGTGGTGGCCTTTATCCATGCGCCGCTGAAAGCGATCACGCCTGATGCGGGCAAGCAGCGGGCAGTGCGCAAGCAGCTGCTGGCGGATCGTGAACAACAGGTACGTGCGCGAATAGACCAGTATCTGCAGGTGGGGCAGCAGGTGCGGTTGACGGTAGTGTGGGAGAAGGACATACACCGCTGGCTGAACCGGCAGTGCGCCGGTGGCGACTACGACATGGTGGTGAAAACCGGGCACCGCTCCGAGTCACTGGTCCATACCAGTACGGATTGGCAACTGCTGCGGGAGTGTCCGGCACCGGTGCTGCTGGTGGCAAAGAAAAAGTGGCACCGGGTGCGTCCGGTGCTGGTGGCGCTGGATCTGGCGAGTGGCAAACCCGCTAAAAAGGCACTCAACCATAAACTGCTGGGTGCTGCCAAAGCGCTGGCCGAGGCCCTGCAGGTCGAGCTGGAGATCATTGCCGCGATCCCCGTGCCTGCGGTGTTGACCGAGCTGGATCTGGTCGATCCCGCAACCTACGCGCGCAGCGCCAGAGAGTCGATGCAGCCCCAGATCACCAAACTGTCCAACGCGCACGGGGTGCCTGAGTCGGCGTTTCGCTGCAAGCGCGGGGCACCAGAGCGGGTCGTCGCCAGTCGCGCCGCCAAGGTGCGCGCACAAGTGGTGGTTGTGGGGACGGTTGGCAGGAAGGGGGTGAAAGCGCGGCTGCTCGGCAATACGGCGGAGAAAGTCCTGTTGCACCTGAAGACCGATGTGCTGGCCGTTAAGCCGTAAATATTTCTTGTAATCGACTTGATATCTGCCGAATAGGGTCTATTTTTGACTACAGCACTTCGCATTCTTTGCAGGTGCTGACACGTCCCCTGGCCGATGTTTCTGCCCCGAAGCATACGGCTATTTGGCCCGCTTTCATTCTATGAGATGCGGGCTTTTTTATTTCTATCAGTCGAATAGTGCTCCATGTTAATGTAATTTATCAGTATCCCTCGTGCTGAGGTGCCGGGACCTGAGCGGCTGCGCAGTGCCGCGCTGCAGGGTTGCAGCGCCGACAGCATGGCTCATCCTGCCAAAGACTGGCGGGCTTCACAGCGTTGTCACATTCAGCGACTACCCTGTGACCGGGGAGTGGGCGCCCTCGCCGGGCTGGCCAGCCCTGCTGCAGATGAGCCCGAGGCCGCGCAACTACCAGCCCTGACACCTGTGCGGGTTTACATGGAGACCATATGCCCAACCCGATTAAAATACGCCTGGCGGACCTGCTCGACCAGGACCTGTTCATGCCGCGAGAGCTGAGCTGGCTCTCATTCAACGCCCGCGTCCTGCAGGAGGCCGCAGATACCACTGTTCCGGTCATTGAACGCCTGCGTTACCTGGGGATTTTCTCCAACAATTCCGACGAGTTCTTTCGCGTCCGGGTGGCAGAAGTGCGGCGACTGATTTCTGTCTCCTCAGGCGAGAACAAACAACAGTCGAAAGATTTACTGCTGGCGATCCAGCAGCATGTGGTGGAGTTGCAGAAAGAGTTTGACCGCATCTATCGCGAGATTATGCGGGCACTCGCGGCGCAGAAAATCTACCTGATCAACGAAGAGCAGCTGGATGAGCGGCAGGCCGCATTTGTACAGTCGTATTTCCACAGCACCGTATTGCCGGAGCTGGAACCCATACTGCTGCGGGACGGACAGGCGATTCCGGCGCTGAATGACGAGTCGATTTATCTCGCGGTGGATATCGGCTCAGGCGACACGAGCTACTCCGCTGTGGTGGGGGTGCCCACCGACAGGCTGGCGAGGTTTGTCGAGATACCGCGCAAGAAAGGCAGGGGCGGCACGGTCTTTATCGTACTCGATAATATAATGCGCCTGTGCCTGCCACAAATATTCCGCGGCGTGTTTCCCATCGATTCAGCGCAGGCCTACTGCTTCAAGTTCTCGCGGGATGCGGAACTGGCGATAGATACCGGCATCACCCAGAGCCTGATCGATAAAATGGCGGTCAGCCTGAAGCAGCGGCGCAAGGCGGACACGGTGCGCATGGTCTACGATGCCGACATGCCGCAGCGACTGCTCGACTACCTGTGCAACCGGTTCGGATTTGGCAAATACGATAGCCTGATAGCGGGCGGGCGCTACCACAACTCCAAGGACTTTATGGACTTCCCGAATGTCGGTCCTCGCTACCTGGAGTTCAAACCTCTGCCCCAGATCAGGATAAAGCGACTGGACGCGCAGCCCTGTATCTTTGACAGCATCCGCGAGAAGGATATTTTTCTCTACTATCCATACCACCCATTCGATTACGCGATAGACCTGCTGAAAACGGCGGCGCTGGACCCGCAGGTCACCAAAATCAAGATCTGTCTTTACCGGGTGGCCCGCGACTCCCGGGTGATTGATGCGCTGGTGAACGCGGTGCAGAACGGCAAGCAGGTGTTGGCGGTGGTAGAGCTGGCGGCGCGCTTCGATGAGCAGGCGAATATCAACTGGGCACAGCGGTTGACCGAAAACGGTATCGACGTGATTTTCGGTATTCCCGGTCTGAAGGTCCACAGTAAACTGCTGTTGATCGAGCGCCGCGATGGCGGCTCTTCCCGTTTCTACAGTCACATCGGCACCGGCAATTTCAATGAAAAAACCGCGCGTCTTTACACCGATTTCACGCTGATTACCTACGACCAGAATGTCGGCAAGGATGTGCACAGTGTGTTTGAGTTCCTCCAGTACAATTACCAGCGTCCCAACTATCGCCTGTTGCTCGTCTCACCCTACACAGCCCGCAGCGGCCTGCTCGACCTGATTGAACGTGAAATCGTCAACGCCCGGGCAGGATATCGTGCGGCGATGACACTGAAGTGCAATAACCTGGTCGATAAGGACCTGGTACTGAAACTGTATGAGGCGAGTCAGGCCGGGGTGGAGATCCGCCTGATCGTGCGCGGCATGTGTTCGCTGTTGCCAGGCGTGAAGGGGATTTCCGAGAACATCCAGGCGATCAGCATTGTCGACCGGTACCTGGAGCATACCCGCGCCTATGTGTTCTACAACCGTGGCGAGCCGTGTTACCTCATCGGCTCTGCAGATTTAATGACCCGCAACCTGGATTACCGGGTGGAAGTGCTCTGCCCGATTTTTGACCAGGACGCGCAGCGTATCATCCAGGATACGCTGGATCAGCAGTGGCATGATAATGTCAGGGCGCGCCTACTCGATGCCGCGCAAAGCAATCGTATGGTTCCCAGCAAGAAGAAGGCCACCCGTATCCGGTCGCAGGAGAGCATTCACCGCTACCTGACGACTGGTAAGTTGCCGCGTTACCCCAAGTCGCGGATGAAGGAGCCGGCCAGGCGTCGCCGCAAGAGAGCGGACTGACAGTCTGTTGCGCACAGCGAAGCGGGTGTACACTGCGTGGCTCCGTCGACAGGCAGCCTATCGCTGACTGCGCGGCGCCAACATACCGCACAAGGAGTTCACACATGATTGCCTACACCACGATCGGTACCGCCGATATTGAGAAATCAAAGTCATTCTACCTGTCCGTGCTGGAAGACATTTCAGCATCTGTCGTGATGGATACCGGTCGCCTTGCGGCAATCGGAACCGGCGCCGGTGGCGCAATGCTCGCGGTCTGTACCCCGTATGACGGTGAGGCGCCCAGTCCCGGCAACGGTAATATGGTGGCTATCGCACCCGGATCAAAAGAGCTGGTAGACAAGCTGCACGCCAAGGCACTGGAACTCGGTGCGTCTGACGAAGGTGCGCCCGGCCAGCGTATGGATGGATTTTACGGTGCCTATATTCGTGATCTGGACGGCAACAAGATTTGTTTCTGTCATTTCGGCTGAGCGAAGTCGGCTGGCGGTGTCGGCGCGGGCCTGGGTTCGCAGCGTCAGCAGTAGTCTGTGTGCCCGCGGCATCGGTATTGTATAACCGTGTACCAGGCGGCGTTTGCCGGAGGCAGCAGTAATGGCGGGAAGTAGTCTGCTGGTTTTGCTCGACGATATCGCCGCAGTGCTCGACGACGTCGCGCTGATGACCAAGGTTGCCGCGAAAAAGTCGGCAGGGGTGCTCGGTGACGACCTGGCGGTGAATGCGGAGCAGGTCACCGGCGTGCGTGCAGAGCGCGAGTTGCCGGTGGTCTGGGCGGTCGCCAAGGGCTCTTTCCGCAACAAGTGCATTCTCGTGCCAGTCGCACTGGCCGTGTCCTTCGTTGCGCCGTGGTTGATCACGCCGGCGCTGATCCTCGGCGGGCTATTCCTGTGCTACGAGGGGTTTGAAAAAGTCGCCCATAGATTCCTGCACTCCGCCAGCGAAGACGCCAGCCATCATGAGGAGCTGGTGAAGCGACTGCGGGACCCGACAGTCGATCTGGTCGCGTTTGAGCGCCAGAAGATCAAGGGCGCAATCCGCACCGATTTTATTCTCTCGCTGGAAATTATTGTGCTGACACTGGGCATCGTCGCGGAGATGGAATTTGTCAGCCAGGTTCTGGTGTTGTCAATCATTGCGTTGGCAATGACAGTCGGTGTTTACGGCTTGGTGGCCGGCATTGTCAAACTGGATGACGCTGGCATCCACCTGATGCAGCGGAAGGGGGCGGAAGCCTGGCCGCGACTGCTGCGGTCGGTCGGCTCGGGCCTGGTGAGTTTCGCGCCTTGGCTGATGAAATTTCTCGCGGTTGTCGGCACCATTGCGATGTTCATGGTCGGTGGCGGCATTCTGGTGCACGGTTTTCACCTGCTGGATGAGGGCGTTGTTGCTCTCACTTCAAGCGCTGGTGCGGTGACCGCGGTTGGCCCTGTATTGGCGGCGCTGACGCCGACGCTGGCCGGCATGGTTATCGGCCTGCTAGCCGGCGCCGTGGTGACGGCGCTGGTAACACTGGTGCAGCGACTGCGCGGCAGCTGAGCGGGGCGGCGACGGTCTCACTTCAGCAGCGAGCCGAGAATTCCCCGGAACAGTTTCCGGCCCAGGCTGCTGCCAGCGGCACGTGCCACACTTTTCAGGAAGGCCTCGCCGGCGGATTGTCTGTTGCTGGACCGCGCCTTCGGTTTGGCGTCGGCCTTGGCGGCCCGCGCCGCCAACTCAGCCTCCTGTTCCTGCTTCTGCCTTGTGGCGGTGCGCTCAAGTAGTATCTCGTGCGCCGAGTGCGGGTCGATCGGTGTCACGTAGCGCTTTTGGTTGATATCCCGCGCCAGTATCGCTTGCCGCTCTTCGTCAGAGGCAGCACCCATGCGAGAGTAGGGGGGACGGACCAACACTCGTTGCACCGGCGCGGGAATCCCCTTGTCCTGAAGCATGGACACCAGCGCCTCGCCGACACCCAGTTCGGTAATCGCGGTGACAGTATCGAGCCCAGGGTTGGTGCGAAAAGACTGTGCGGCCGCTTTCACAGCCTTTTGCTCTTTCGGTGTGTAGGCGCGCAACGCGTGCTGGACACGGTTGCCCAGTTGCGCCAGCACTGAGTCAGGGATATCGCCGGGGCTTTGCGATATAAAGTAGATACCGACACCTTTCGAGCGGATCAAACGCACCACCTGTTCAATTTTCTCCAGCAGGGCGCGGGGGGCGTCGCGGAAAAGGAGATGGGCTTCGTCGAAGAAAAATACCAGCACAGGCTGTTCAGGGTCGCCCAGTTCCGGCAGTTCCTCAAACAGTTCCGATAGCAGCCACAACAGGAAGGTGGAATACACGCGCGGGTTCATGATCAGCGTGTCGGCAGCGAGTATATTGATCATGCCCCGGCCATCGAGGCCGGTGCGCATGAAGTCCTGTAACTGCAGTGCCGGTTCACCGAAGAAGTGGTCGCCGCCCTCGCGTTCCAGCATCAGCAGCCGGCGCAGTATGGCGTTGACAGAGGCTTTGGATACACCAAATCCGGCACCCATCTCCTTGCTGTTGTTGCCCAGGTATTCCAGTGTCGTGCGCAGGTCTTTCAGGTCTACCAGTAACATGCCCTCGTTGTCGGCGAACTCAAACACCAGGGTGATCACGCTCTCCTGGGTTTCGTTGAGGTCGAGCAGTCGGGAGATCAGCTGCGGGCCCATCTCGGAAATGGTCGAGCGTATCGGTGTGCCTTTTTTCCCGAACAGGTCCCAGAAGGCAACAGGAAAGCCGCGCTGCTGGTAGTGTTCAATGCCGATCTTCTGCACTCTTTCATCGATTTTTGGGTGCGGCTTTCCGGCCTGGCTGATACCGGAGATATCCCCCTTGATATCCGCCATGAACACCGGCACGCCGAGGTCGGAAAACCCCTCGGCCAGGCACTGCAGCGTCACTGTTTTTCCGGTGCCGGTAGCACCAGCGACCAGCCCGTGGCGATTTGCGTAGCGGGGGTTGAGGAAAATCTGGCCGGACGCTGAGCCGCCAATCAAAATGCCATCGGTCATTTATTCGTCTATCCTGTGCAAGTGGACGGTAGCACGCAGTTTAGCGCAATATGCTCACGAAGTTGGGTCTATAGACGGGACTATACCATGCGTTGGCAGGGCGGAAGGCGAAGTGACAATGTGGAAGACCGGCGCGGCAGGGGGCCTGCCTTCGGCGCGCGTGGGGCTGCGCCTGTGGCGCTCAGATTACTGCCGGCATTGATACGCACGAAAGTCGGGCGCATCATTCTTGTGGCGGGCATTGTGGCTGTCATCGGCGGGCAGATGCTGGGGTTTGATGTGCTGTCACTGTTGGCCGGTGGCGGTGCTGCCTCGCAGCAACGCGCGGCGCCGATCAGCGATGCCGAGCAGCGCAGTGTTGACTTTGTGTCGGTGGTACTGGCGGATACTGAGGACACCTGGCACGCCCGCTTCCGCGAGCTTGGGCTGCAGTATCGCGAGCCGACGCTGGTGCTGTTCACCGGCGCGGTAAGTTCAGCCTGCGGCCACGCCAGTGCTGCAGTCGGCCCGTTCTATTGTCCCGGCGACCAGAAACTGTATATAGACCTGTCTTTTTTCCATGACCTCAAGGTGCGCCACGGCGCGCCGGGTGATTTTGCGCAGGCCTATGTGATCGCCCACGAGGTTGGCCATCACGTGCAAACACTGCTGGGCATCAGCGAGAAAGTCCGCGCCGCCGGCCGCGGTGCCAGTGAGGCCCGGGTCAACGCGCTCTCAGTGCGCCAGGAATTGCAGGCGGACTGTTTTGCCGGGCTCTGGGCGCATGCTGCCAATGTCGAGCGGCAGTTGCTGGACCCCGGTGACCTGGAAGAGGCGCTGCAGGCTGCCACGGCCATCGGCGATGATCGACTGCAGCGCGAGGCGGGACGTCAGGTGGTACCGGACAGTTTCACCCACGGCACCTCAGCACAGCGCGTGAAGTGGTTCAGGGTCGGCTTTGACAGCGGCAATTTTGCGGACTGCGATACGTTTGCCGGTGTTGCCCCCG
>JAGRIE010000045.1 GCA_020443425.1 Halioglobus sp. | reverse complement strand
TGGGCGACAGCGGCGAGCATCTCGCGAATGCCTTCCTCGATACGCTTGGCGATAACGATTTCGCCCTCGCGGGTCAGCAGCTCAACGGTGCCCATTTCGCGCATATACATACGCACCGGGTCAGTGGTGCGACCGGCTTCAGTCTCCACGGCTGCGAGCGCAGCGGCCGCCTCGGCAGCGGCGATATCGTCAGCGGAGGAGTCGCCCTCGGTCATCAACAGCTCGTCGGCATCGGGCGCGGACTCAAAGACCTGTATGCCCATGTCGTTGATCATCTGGATGATGTCTTCAACCTGGTCCGGGTCGGAGATATCCTGCGGCAGGTGATCGTTGACCTCCGAGTAAGTCAGGTAGCCCTGTTCTTTACCCTTGGCGATGAGGTCCTTGAGACGAGACTGTTGGTGCGCGACGTTTGTCATTGAGGAGAAGCCCTGGAGTGTGGGAAAAAATTAGCCGGCGATTATACCAGAAAGCTGCGACTTACCTACCGCAAGTCGTGAAAATTCTCGATTGTGGGGTCATTTGACCCCCAAACCCCCTTAAAGTTGCCAAGTTAATATGGGGACGTTGCAGGGAAAGTTCAACCCGGACCGTGCCCGGAGTCTGGTCGGGACCCGCGTAGCAGCCGCGACGGGGACTCACTTTCGGGGCTTGTTGCGCAGTGAGTCTCGCTGCAATTTTTCCTGCAGCAGTTCCCGCAGCCGCTGTTTTTCAGTGTCACTGATCTCAGCGTAGTTGGTGAGTTTCAGTTTGTCGACCTGTGCCGCCAATTTCGACTGGTGTGGCAGGCGGGCCAGTGCGTGCATGGTGTCCATGAACTCCTCTTCAATACCGGTGGCGGGAATGAGCCGCTCCTGGCCGGCGAGGCGGTTCAGGAGTTTGCCCTCCTCGGTGCCATACCAGTGGCCCAGCAGCATTGCGGTGCTGGAGTCGGGCCGGCGGTGCAGCAGCTGCACCAGTTCCCGCAACAATTCCCCGTCCTCCCCGACGATCTCCTGCAGGGCGTCGGGTTCAACCAGCGCCGCGATGCCCGGTTTGTGCAGCAGCAGTGCAATGGCCGCCTGCGCGAGGTTGGAGTAGCCCTGGGCGGGGACCTGATGCTTGAACGGCTGCTCGCGCCGGGGCGCGGGACGCGGTTCGTCATGGCCCGGTGGCCCGGGATAGTCGGGCGGTGTATCGTCGTAATCCGGTAGCGGACCGTAGTCCGTCTCGGCGGCGGGTGGTGGCTCTGGCGGCGGGGCTTCCAGCAGCATCAGGCTGCTCAGTTCCAGCCCGGTGCGCTCGGCCAGCGCCTGGAACATGAGCTGGCGGTAGACGCCCTCCGGCAGCTGTCGGATCAAAGGCAGGGCCTGTTTGCTCATGCGCGCCCGCCCGTCCAGGCTGTTGAGGTCGAGTCCCTGGGCGACCGAGTCAAACAGGAAGGTTTCCAGCGGCACCGCCTGTGCCAGCAGCTGCTCGAAGCGGGCCTGACCCCCGGCGCGCACGGCGTCGTCGGGGTCCTGGCCCTCGGGCAAAAACAGGAAGCGCGCCTGCCTGCCGTCCTGCAGGCAGGGCAGGGCTGCTTCCAGCGCCCGGAATGCGGCCTTGCGGCCGGCCTCGTCGCCGTCGAAGCAGAACACAACTTCCGGGCACAGGCGATAGATGCGGTCGAGGTGGACGTCGCTGGTGGCCGTGCCCAGTGTGGCCGTGGCATAGGTGATGCCGTGCTGGGCCAGCGCGATAACGTCCATGTAGCCCTCTACCACCAGGATGCGGTCCAGTTTGCGGGTGGCCTGTCGCGCCTCGTAGAGGCCGTAGAGTTCCCGGCCCTTGTGGAAGATCTCGGTTTCGGGTGAATTGAGGTACTTGGGCTTGTCGTCGCCGAGCACCCGGCCGCCGAACGCGATCACGCGGCCGCGGCGATCGCGGATCGGAAACATCACGCGGTCGCGGAAACGGTCGTAAATCCGGCCGTTCTCGTTTTTTACCAGCATGCCGGCCTTGATCAGCAGGTCGCGCAGCGCGTCGCCGCCGCCCAGCGCAGTGTGCAGATTGTCCCAGCCCGGCGGTGCAAACCCGAGGCCGAACGCCTTGGCGATCTCGCCCGACAGGCCGCGGCCCTTGAGGTAGGTCACCGCGCGTGACGCCTGCGCGTGGCTGCGCAGCTGTTGGCGGTAGAACTGTGCCGCCTGCTCCATGATTGCGTACAGCGGTTTATTGCTCTCCTCGCGCTGCGCCGGGTCGCGCCCGCCGCGGGTGGGCTCACGTGGCACGGTCATACCGGCGCTGCTGGCGAGCGCGTCCACCGCCTGCGGAAACTCGATGTTCTCGTATTCCATCACGAAGGTGAGGGCGTTGCCGCCGGCGCCGCAGCCGAAGCAGTAGTAGAACTGCTTGTCGGGGTTGACGCTGAACGAGGGGCTGCGCTCCTCGTGGAAGGGGCATCGGGCCGAGTAGTTCTTGCCGGTTTTTTTCAGTTTGACGCGCCGGTCTATCACCTCGACGATATCGACGCGGTCCAGCAGGTCATCCAGAAAAGCTTGGGGTATTCGTCCGGCCATTGGTGTTTTTCGTGGTGGCGTGGTGAGCGGGTATTGAACCATGCCCGGGGTCAAAAGTTTAGCGGCGACAGCCCGGTGCAAATCGATTCACGTCGACCGTCCGCACCGGCACCGGCGCGCACCTTGACGGTTTTTCTAGCGGGTGGCGGGTGTGTTAACCCGCGCCGAGACGCTGCTTGACCAGTTTGCTGACGGCGCCGACATCCGCGCGGCCCTGCACTTGCGGCTTCAGCTGCCCCATCACCGCGCCCATGGCGGCCATGCCGCTGGCGCCGCTGGCGGCGATGGCCTCGTCGATCAGGCGGTCCAGCTCTGCTGCGGTCAGCTGTGTGGGAAGGAATTCCTGTATGACAGCGATTTCCGCGTTTTCCTGGTCGGCCAGCTTCTGGCGGCCGGCGTTGGCGTATTGCTCGGCGGAATCACGGCGCTGCTTGACCATTTTGTCCAGCACAGCCAGCGCGCGGGCGTCATCGACCTCGATGCGCTCATCGACTTCTATGCGTTTGAATTCGGACAGAATCAGCCGGATGGTGGACAGGCGATCTTTGTCTTTGGCTTTCATGGCGGCCTTCATGGCCGCCTTGATCGTTTGCGCGAGAGTGTCTTCGCTCATTGGGAGAGGGTGGTCTGGAACAGGCTTAGTACAGACGCACGCGCTTGCGATTTTCGCGGGAGAGCTTCTTCAGGTGGCGTTTGACAGCGGCGGCGCCGGCGCGCTTGCGCACGGTGGTGGGCTTTTCATAGTGTTCGCGCTTGCGCACTTCAGCCAGTACACCGGCTTTTTCGCAGGATCGCTTGAAGCGTCGCAGGGCGACGTCGAAGGGCTCGTTTTCCTTGATCTTGATATGCGGCATTAATTACCAACCTCAGTTGTTGTTTCGGGTCATCGGGCGCGTCAACGGGTACCGATGGCATTAAAGGGCGCGCATTCTATCTCGATCACGGAGGTTTTGCAAAGTCCTGCAAAGTGGTAATTTGGGCCGTTGCCGCTGGTTTGGCGCGCAGACAGCCAGTACCATGCGCCCCCTGCTTTATACGGAGAACCGACGATGTTAGTCCTGGGCCTGGAAACCTCCTGCGACGAAACCGGTGTCGCACTCTACGACACGGAGCGTGGCCTGCTCTCGCACGCACTGTTCAGCCAGGTCGATGTGCACGTGGAGTACGGTGGCGTGGTGCCCGAGCTGGCCTCGCGCGATCACGTGCGCAAGACGCTGCCATTGATCGAGGAGATAATGCAGGAAGCGGGCTGTGCCGCCGGAGATATCGACGCAGTGGCCTACACAGCGGGCCCGGGATTGGTGGGCGCGCTGATGGTGGGTGCAACGCTGGCGCGGGCTCTGGCCTGGGGTTGGGGCGTCCCGGTGCTGGGTGTGCACCATATGGAGGGGCATCTGCTGGCGCCGATGCTGGAGGAGGATGCCCCCGAGTTCCCGTTTGTGGCACTGCTGGTGTCCGGTGGCCACACCCAACTGGTGCGCGTCGACGCCATCGGCCGCTACCGCCTGCTGGGCGAGTCGCTGGACGATGCCGCAGGCGAGGCCTTCGACAAAGTGGCGAAAATGCTGGGCCTGCCCTATCCGGGCGGGCCGCACGTCGGTCGTATGGCGGAGCGCGGCGACCCGCAGCGCTTTGATTTCCCCCGGCCCATGGTCAATCGTCCCGGGCTGGATTTCAGTTTCAGTGGCCTCAAGACCTTCACCATGAATACCATCGCCGACTGCCGTGCCGACGGCGCAGGGCTCAGTGAGCAGGATCGCTGTGATATCGCGCGCGCCTTTGAAGAGGCGGTGGTCGCCACGCTGGTGATCAAGTGCCGGCGGGCGCTGGAGCAGGAGTCGCTGCGGACACTGGTGATCGCCGGCGGTGTGAGTGCCAACGCCCGGTTGCGCGCGGCGCTGCATAAAGCGCTGGCGAAGGTCGGCGCCCGGGTGTTCTACCCGGCGCCGATGTTCTGTACCGACAATGGCGCAATGATTGCCTATGCGGGCGCGCAGCGGCTGCAGGCGGGCCAGGTGGATGACGCCGATACGCGGGTGCGGCCGCGCTGGCCGATGGAGGAGCTGCCGCCGCTGGTGGGGCGGGTCGGAGCGATGGCCCCGGGAGGCGCAGAGTGAATACCGTCTATATCAAGGGCCTGCGCGCGCAGGCGGTGATTGGTGTGTATGAGTGGGAGCGCCATATCCGCCAGACGCTGGTGCTCGACCTGGAGCTGGCCAGCGACACGGCGCGCGCGGCCGCCACGGATGATGTCGCCCATGCGCTGGACTATGCGGCGATTTCACAGCAGGTGATCGCGCTGGTCGAGGCCAGTGAATACCAGTTGATCGAAACGCTGGCCGACGCTGTGGCTGTGATGATCCAGCGTGATTTTTCCGTGCCGTGGTTGCGTCTGCGCCTGGGCAAGCCGGGCGCGGTGCCCGAGGCCGAGGATGTGGGTGTGATCATCGAAGCGGGGGTGCGACCCTGACCATGGCGCAGGTGTTTCTCGGCCTCGGCAGCAATATTGAGCGTGAACGCTATATCACCGCGGGCCTCGATGCGCTGCAGGGCCTGTTTCACGAGCTCGCGGTGTCCTCTGTCTATGACAGCGCGGCCATCGGTTTCGAAGGGCAGCCGTTCCTCAACCTGGTGGCGGCGGTGACCACGGATCTGCCGCTGGCCGGACTGGCCGCAAGGCTGCGGCATATCGAGATGGAGCATGGGCGGCCCGCCAATGCCACGCGGTTCAGCCCGCGCCATCTGGATATTGATATTCTCACTTACGACGATGTGGTGGGCCGGTTCGGTACTGTCACCCTGCCTCGCGAGGAGATTCTGGAAAATGCGTTCGTACTCTGTCCGCTGGCGGAATTGGCGCCCGAGCGCCTGCACCCCGGCGTGAAGCGCAGCTACCGGTCGCTGTGGGCGGATTACGACAGTGGCAGCCAGCGTCTGCAGAAAGTGGATTTCATGTGGCGAGGTCGCGCAATCTCGGTCGCGGAGTAGGTGCAAGGCCAGCCGGCTCTCAGTGAGGTCTCATTGCCTCCAGCAGTTTCACCCGCTGTGCCGAGATCGCCTCACCCAGCGCCCGTCCGTCCAGGCCGCTGTCGGCAAACCGGGCGGCATTCACTCCCTGGGCCACTGCCAGCGCCCGGCGCAGGTAGTCCGCCTGCGGATAGTCGCGCTGTTCCAGCCCGAGCCGCCCGCGGGCGTCCGCCTCGCAGGCCAGCAGAAAGCTCTCGAACCGGTCGGGGCGGCGCAGGGCATCGGTCGCATTCAGCAGTTTTAACAGGGTCTTGCCGCGCAGCTCCAGTGCCCGGTGGCAGAGTGTGTGCTGTGCGCACACTGTGCGCGCCAGTTCGCTGTGGCGTCGCGGTGCGCGCAGGCGCCGGCAGACCTGTTCGATCAGCGCGATGCCGCGCTCTTCATGGCGGATATGGCGCGGCCACTCGGCCGGTGGTGTGACGCCCTTGCCCAGGTCGTGCACCAGTACCGCGAAGCGCACATCGGTATCCTCGCTCAGTGCGACCGCCTGTTGCAGGCACAGCAGGATGTGTTCACCGGTGTCGATCTCGGGGTGGTGGGCGGCCGTTTGCGGCACCCCGAACAGCGCGTCCACCTCGGGCAGCAGCCTGGCCAGCGCGCCGCAGTCGCGCAGCACCTGTATGAACACCTCGGGATGGCGTTCTCCCAGCGCCCGTTCCAGTTCTACCCAGACGCGTTCTGGCGGCAGGTGGGCCAGTTCTCCCTGTGCCACGATGTCTGCCATCAGGGCCAGTGTCTGCGGCGCAACCGTGAAATCCAGATGCGCGTAGCGCGCGGCGAAGCGGGCGGTGCGCAGCACGCGCAGCGGGTCCTCCACGAAGGCGTCCGAGACATGGCGCAGCAGGCGCTGCTCGATGTCCGCCCGGCCCCCATACGGGTCGACCAGGTTGCCGTGCTCGTCCTGCGCGATCGCATTGATCGTCAGGTCGCGGCGCATCAGGTCCTCTTCCAGTGTGACGGTGGGATCACAGTCGACGGTGAATCCCGTATAGCCATGGCCCTTCTTGCGTTCCGTGCGCGCCAGCGCATATTCGTCTTTGGTCTGCGGGTGCAGGAATACCGGGAAGTCCTTGCCGACCTGCTGGTAGCCCTGTTGCAGCAGGTCCTGCGGGCGCGCGCCGACCACAACCCAGTCGCGCTCCCTGACCGGGTAGTCCAGCAGTGCGTCGCGCACGGCGCCGCCAACGAGGTAGATTTTCATGCGCGCAGTGTAACGCCGGCAGCGCGCGCCGTCATGCCTGCGCGGCGGCGGGGTGTTCCCGGCACCTGCCGTCGTGGCAGGCGCAGCGCGTCCATGTGCCACTCTCCAGGTGGTAGAGCGACATTGCGCCGTTCCAGACACAGCCGGTATCCAGCGCAATCGCGTTGGGGTCACTCGACATGCCGGCGAGCGTGGCCCAGTGCCCGAACAGTATGCGGTCATTCGCGGTTTTTCGCTGCGGGTGGCTGAACCACGCGGAGACCTTGCGGTTGCCGAGATTGGCGGCGCCCGGGGTCGGGCTGCTGCCCTTGCTCTCGAGGTCCAGCGTGCCATCGGCGGTGCAGTAGCGCATGCGGGTGAGGTAGTTGGTGATCACCCGCAGGCGTGTCATCCCGCTGAGGTCATCAGACCACTGCGCCGGTTCGTTGCCGTACATGGCTTTCAGGAATGTCACGCAGTCGGGACTGCGCAGCACCGCTTCCACTTCGGCGGCGTAGCCCAGGGCCTGTTTCACCGACCACTGCGGCGGGATACCGGCGTGCACCATGGTGAAACCGTGCTCGTGGTGCATCAGGGGCTGTTGCACCAGCCAGTTCAGCAGTTCCTCGCGGTCGGGTGCCTGCAGGATCCTGTCGAGCGTGTCGGAGCGACCGGGGCTGCGCACACCGGCGGCGACGGCCAGCAGGTGCAGGTCGTGATTGCCCAGCACCACCACCAGGCTGCGCCGCATCCGGTACAGGAAGCGCAGTGTCTTCAGCGATTTCGGCCCGCGGTTGACGAGATCGCCGACTGACCACAGCACGTCCTGGTCGGGGTTGAACCCGACCGCGCGCAGCAGGCATTTGAGTGGTTGCAGGCAGCCCTGGATGTCGCCTACTACATAGGTGCTCACGGCTGCTCCTTCATCGTCCCGCTGTCTAGTTCAGTGCTGTCGGTGTGTGCAGGGAAAACGCGCGGATTGGTACTTCAAAGGTCGGCAGCTCGTGTGGGTCGATGTCCATCGGTTCGCGCACCACCATGAAGTAGCTTCCCTCCATATAGCCCAGCGGCGTGTTCAGGGTCGCGCCGCTGGTATAGCGGAACGAGTCCTGAGGCTGGATTACCGGTTGCTCGCCGACCACACCCTCGCCCTGTACCTCCTGCACCTCACTGTTGGCATCGGTAATGACCCAGTGGCGGGACAGCAACTGTACCGGCAGCTCCGATTCATTGCTGATGGTGATGGTATAGGCGAATGTGTACTGGCTGTCCTCCACACTGGAGTGACTGGGCAGGAAGGTGGTGACTACATCGATTTTCACCAGCGAGGGGTTAAACGGGTGTCTGGGCATGGACGGCGTTGCTTATCTCAATGAATTGGGTCAGTTCCAGGGTCTCGGCTCGCGCGCCGGGATCTATGCCAAGCGCTTCCAGCTGGCTGCTAGATATAATCTCTTTCAGGTTGTTGCGCAAGGTTTTACGCCGGTGCGCGAAGGCCGCTTTCACCAGCTGGCGCAGCTGCGGTTCACTGCACTGCGGCCAGGGCGACTCCCTGTACGGTGTCAGCCGAACGATGGCAGACTGCACTTTTGGCGGCGGCCGGAACGCGTGGGGCGGCACGTCAAACAGATGCTCGACCCGGCACAGGTACTGCGCCATGATGCCGAGCCGGCCCCAGTCGCGGGTGCCCGGCGTCGCCGCCAGTCGCTCCACCACCTCCAGTTGCAGCATGAAGTGCATGTCCTCAATGATGGCGCAGTTTTGCAGTAACTTGAAGATCAGCGGTGTGGAGATGTTGTACGGGAGGTTGCCCACCACGCGCAGCCGCGCGCTGTTGCCGCCGGTTGGCGAGGCAGGGTCGGCCGCCGCGAGCAGCGAGGCGAAGTCAAAATCCAGTGCATCGGCACTGTGCAGCTTGAATCGGGGGTGGACACAGAATGCGGCCAGCAGCCCCGGCACCAGGTCCCGATCCAGCTCAATGACATCCAGCCTGCAACCGCTGGTAACCAGCGACTCTGTCAGGGCACCCTGTCCCGGGCCGATTTCCACCAGGTGTTGTTCGGGGCGTGGTTGGACGGCCGCTGCGATGCGATCGATGATCGAGGCATCGTGGAGGAAGTTTTGTCCGAAGCGCTTGCGCGCGCGGTGCTGTTGAGGTCGGTTCATGGCTGTCATTGTACCGCTTGCGGCGCGCATTTATACTGCGGGCTGGTTCACCAGTGCCTGTTTTTGGTACACTCCCGCTTCTTTATACGACTAAGACACAGGCCAGCCGCTTCCTCCATGCCTTTTCTACAGTATTTACGCTTGGCCGACACCATGGCTCGTATGGCGCTGCGCGCTGACGCCTCCCGCTATTTCCTCGGCTATATATGGTGGGTGCTGGAACCTTTTCTCTGGGTCGGGGTTTTCTATCTGGTATTCGTGGTCCTGCTGGGCTCGCGCGAGCCAAATTTCCTGATGTTCCTGGCCACCGGTAAGCTGGCCTTCGTCTGGTTTTCGAAAACCCTCTCCCAAGCTTCGAACAGCATTGTCTCCGGCAAAGGCCTGGTGGGCAAGATCAGCGTGCCGATGAGCCTGTTCCCGATGGCGGTGGTGCAAGAGGGGCTGTACCGGCAGGCCGCGGTGTTTGTGATGCTGGCAGCGCTGGTGGTGGGTGACGGCTATGCCATTACCGCGACATGGTGGTACCTGGCCCCCCTGCTGTTGGTCTACTACATCCTGATTCTCGCCTGTTCTTTTCTCGGCGCCTGCCTGGTGTGTATTGCGCGCGACTTCGCCCAGCTCATTTCGCTCGGGGTGATGTTCCTGTTGTTCATGTCAGGTATTTTCTGGGATGTGCGGACACTCGGTGACCCGCACAAAACCGAGTTGGTAATGAACCTGAACCCGCTGGCATTCATCCTCGATGCCTTCCGCCAGATCATGATGTACAACACGCCGCCCGACATGGTGCACCTGGCTGCGATCGGTGCTGGCTTTGGCGCCATGCTGCTGGTGATGGTGATGATCATGCGCGGCGGCAGCCAGTATCTCGCATTGAAGGCGCTTACTGCATGAGCACGGACCATAAACCTGTACTTAAAAGTGATGGCGATACAGCACCGGTTCCTGTCGATGACGCAGAGCTTGTCGAGGAATCCGGCAGCGTCGACAGGCTGGCCATGCTGGAGCTGGACAACGTCTCGCTCAGCTACCACTCCGGGCGGAAGTCGTTTGACCACGGCACCCATCATGTACTGAACGAAGTCTCTCTGCAGCTCTACGAGGGTGAAACGCTGGGCATTATCGGTCGCAACGGTGTGGGCAAGACAACACTGCTGCGTCTAATGGCGGGTATTCTCGGTCCGACACACGGCAAGGTGCGCATTCACCCGGGCAAGTCGGCCTCGCTATTGACGCTGGGTCTGGGCTTTAAACCGGATCTGTCCGGCCGTGACAACGCGCTGCTGGCGGCGATGCTGCAGGGGTCCACACGCAAGCAGGCCAAATCCTTTCTGTCCAATATCCAGGAGTTCTCCGAGCTCGGTGACTCCTTCAATGAGCCGGTGAAAGACTACTCCTCGGGCATGCGTGCCAGGCTGGCGTTTACCACGGCCCTGATGACGCATGTCGATATACTGCTGATCGATGAGATATTGAGTGTCGGTGATGCCCATTTCCGGGAGAAAGCCGAGACCGCGATGAAGAGCCGGATCACCGGCGGCCAAACCGTGGTGTTCGTGTCCCATATGGCGGAGCAGGTCAAGAAGCTGTGCGACCGGGTGGTGTGGCTGGAGCACGGTAAAGTCGTCGCCATGGGCCCCGCTGTCGAGGTGGTGGACGCCTATGTGAAAAGCGTGCGGGACGCCCGTATTGCCGCTCGTGAAAAGCAGGTGGTCGCCTCCAACTGAGCTGCTAGCGCTGGATGTTGTGACTCATCTGGCAGGCGATGGTGAGGGCCTGTTCCAGGCTCCGCCAGTCGGCAGTGCCGGTTCCCGCCAGGTCAAGCGCCGTGCCGTGATCCACTGATGTGCGGATAATCGGCAGCCCCAGTGTGATATTGATCGCCCTGCCGAATCCCGAGTACTTCAGTACCGGCAACCCCTGGTCGTGATACATCGCAAACACCGCGTCGCAGTTGTCCAGCACTTTGGGGTTGAATGCGGTGTCCGCCGGCAGCGGTCCCTGCAGCTGCATACCTGCCCCGCGCAACTGCTCCAGCACCGGAATGATGGTGTCGATTTCCTCGCGGCCGAGGTGGCCGCCCTCGCCGGCGTGTGGGTTGAGGCCCAGCACGGCAATCCTCGGTGTGGGTATGCCGAACTTGTGCTGCAGGTCGCGGTGCAGTATCTCCAGGCACTGCCACAGTAATTGCGGAGTGATCGCCGCTGGTACGTCCTTCAGTGCCAGGTGCGTGGTGGCGAGCGCGACGCGCAGCTCCTGTGTCGCCAACATCATCACGACCTGTTCGGTGGCGGTTTCCTCCGCCAGCAGCTCGGTGTGGCCGGTAAACGGGATGCCGGCATCATTGATCACGGACTTCTGTACCGGCCCGGTCACCATCGCCTGCCAGCTGCCGTGCATGCAGCCGTGCACGGCCTGCTTCAGGGTCTCTACCACATAGCTGGCGTTGGCGGGATTGAGAGTGCCCGCTTCTACGGGAGCCTGCAGTGACACGGGGTGAACGGTGAGGGTGCCCGCGCGCTGGGCTTGCGCTGTTTTACCCGGTGACCAGCTCTGCAGCTCTATGGGAAGCTGCAGGGCCTGCGCCCGCGCTTGCAGTAAGGCGGGGTCGGCAACCACGACCAGTTCTGCGTCCCAGTCCTGCTGCGCCGCGCGCAACACGATGTCGGGGCCGATACCGGCGGGTTCACCCGTAGTAACGGCTATCCTGGGGACGGCCATGCACTACCCTACTTGATGTCGACGAAGGCTTCATCGCGGATCTGGCGCAGCCAGGCGTCCAGCTCTTCCTGGTACTTGCGATTGTGTACGTAGTCCATCGCCTTGGCGCGTGTCGCCTCGCTGGTCATGTCCTGTTCGCGGCGACCTTCAACCTTGATAATGTGCCAACCGAACTGCGTGCGCACCGGCTGGGAGATCTGGTCTACCGCCGTTGCAGCCATGGCCTCCTCAAACTGAGGCACCATTTGCCCCGGCATGGTCCAGCCGAGCTCGCCACCCTCCTGGGCGGAGCCGATATCCTCGGAGTACTCCTTGGCGAGGTCAGCAAAGTCCTCACCCGCCAGGGCGCGCGACCGCAACTGTTCCACAAGTTCCCGCGCCTGATCCTCTGTCATGATCTCTGAGGGTTTCACCAGGATATGGCGGGCTTTGGTCTGCGTGACAATCTGGTCCAGGCCGCGCACGGCCTCCAGGTAGACGATGTGAAAGCCACTGCCGGAGCGCACCGGGTCGGCGGTTTGCCCGGGGGACAGGTTTGGCACGATCTCGATAAACAGCGAGGGCAGGTCCTCCAGCTTGCGCCAGCCCAGGTCGCCACCACTGAAGGCGTAGGGCTGGTTGCTGGTCTGCAGCACCTTTTTGAAACTCTCGCCGGCACGGATGCGCTTCATCACGCCATTGACCTGGGCGGTCGCGGCCTCAATCGTTCGCTCCGAGGCATCCGGGTCAATCGGCATCAGGGCGTGCAGCAGGTGAAATTCCGGTTGCGTCAGCGCCTGGCCTTCCTGGGTGGACATGAAGTTGCCCACCTCCTGCTCGGTAATCTGTATCCGCTGGTTGACGTTGCCCGCCTGCACACGCTGGATAATCATCTCCCGGCGCACCTGCTCGCGCATGGCGTCGTACGATTGTCCCTGCTGGGCGAGCGCCTGGGTGAACTGCTCCAGTGTCATGCGATTCTGTGCTGCTATTCGTTGCATGGCGGCGTTGAGTTGATCGTCGGAGATGCGCACACCGGCGCGTTGCCCCATCTGGATCTGGATGCTCTCGAGTATCAGGCGATCCAGAGTGTCACGGATCAGTTGGTCTTCCGGCGGCAGTTGCATGCCGCGCGCCTTGAGGTTCTCGCTCACCGCATCGACGCGCTCGCGGAGTTCGCTGGCCATGATGACATCGTCATCGACAATGGCGACCACCTGGTCGACGATTTCTGTTGCAGCCTGCAGCGGTGCAGTCAGCAGCATGACGCCGGCAAGTGCCAGGGGTAGTAGCAGTGTCTTAATATTCACGATCTCTGAAACCTCGAATCATTTCCTGCATGATGTTGGTTATACGGTTGCCGAAGCCACCCATGCCTTTCAGCAATACCTGGAACTGTATCGATTTTTGTCGCTCCAGGTCGGGATCGCTGAAGTCAATGACTGCGCCGGTGACATTGTTGTAATACCGGAGGTGCACCAGTCGAAAACGCCAGCAGCAACTATCGTACTCTACGCCAACCAGATCCTCTATGCTGAGGTTGTCTTCAAGCGAGTAGTTCATGGAGCCGAAAATGCTCCAGTTGTTATCCAGCGGCAGGTAGGTTGAGGCGCTGACTTCATCGGTCTGTGGCTGGGCTTCCGAGATGATATTCCTGCGATACGCGTACCCGAGATTGAAAATAGCGTCGTTATCAGTCCGGTAGCTGGCATTGATGAAAGCGGATTCGGCATTGTTTTCGCGGTGATCCCAGACAACACTGGTACGCACGCCGAAGTTGGTACCGGGTGTGTAGGCCAGCTCTCCGGCTATCCCTGAACTGGAGTCTGTCTCCGGCTCGGCATTGCGGTTCAGGAGGACATCGCGGTCAGCGAAGTAGTAGATCTGCCCGACGCTGGCGCTCAGCAAGTCACGGCCGGTTTCCTTGTCGATGTAGCGGGAGGTGACACCGGCCGAGATCTGGTTGGCATCATCAATCCGGTCGTGTCCTGAAAAACGGGTATCCCTGTACAGGGAGTAGTAGCTGAATGTGAGATCGGCGGTGTCAAAGTCCGGTTGGTCTATCTGGTCTTCGTGCGGGCTGTAGAGGTAGTACAGGCGTGGCTCCAGTGTCTGGATAAAATCCGAGCCGCCGAAACTGGTGTCGCGTTCAAACACCAGGGCGCCATCGAGGCTGAACAGGGGGGCGCCGGTAGACGGACTGTCGTCGGGGTACCGGTTCTCGTTCCTGTCGTCGCTCAGGTTGTAGGTCACTTGCCGGTATTTCAACGTCGGTTTCAGAAAACCGAACCCCCATAGCATCGGGTAGCTCAACCCGGCTTCGCCGTAGGCCCGCTCACCGGTGACCACGTCCTCGTCGGAGCCGAAGTTCGAGTACTGGCCGAGCAGAATCGGCTGCAGTTCAAACGGCGTGCCGGCGCTGCGATACTGGGTCGTGAGCTGCGGCAGTTCTTCATAATCCTTGTTGATGTCATCGGCCAGGGACTGGAACTGCTGGGCGCGCAGGGTGGTGAGCCAGTTGTCGCCAAGATAGTCCATCGATGCCATTTGCAGCAGGCTGGTCTTGCGCTGTGCGTCGATGTTGGCAGTGTCCAGGTCTTTCATGTAGTCGGCATCACTGGCTTTGCTGTAGTCGATCTGCGAACGCCAGCGCTCCTCAAACAGGCCGTTCTGTCGCACCACGCCCAGCCAGCGGTCTGCACTCTCGTTATCCGGAATGTCATCGGCGTACAGGGAGTCGTGTTTCAGGTAGGCGCCCCCCACCATCCACTGTCCGACCAGTGGGTTCAGGTAGCGCAGCTGCAACTCGTGATCCAGTCCGCGCTCCTGTATATACCGCGGCGTATAGAGCGCGTCATAGTTGGGCGCGAGGTTCAGGTACAGCGGTAAAGCGATGTCCACACCGCCGTCGCTGTCGCTGCCGATGTCGGGCCACAGCAGGCCGGTACGGCGGCGGTCGTCCAGTGGCAGGCGCAGCCACGGCGTGTAGAACACAGGGACACCCTCGACCTCAATGGTAGCGTGGTGTGCTGTGGCCAGGCCCTCCTCGAGGTCGACCTCCATGTCATTGGACAGGATGGTCCAGTCGTGTTCGCCGGGCGGGCAGTAGGTGAACGTACCGTTGTGGATGTGGATGATATCGTCGGCATCGCGGTCGAGGATATCCGCAGTGCCCCGCATATGCTCCGCATAGAATACGAATTCGGCGTCGTACAGCTGGGCCTCACCGGTCTGGGAATAGATTTTCCCGTGGTCGCCGAACAGCAGGATGCCGGGCTCCCGCATGGTGACATTGCCCAGCAGCGTCGCGGACTCCTCCGCGCGATCGATGGTGGCCTTGTCGCTGCGCATCTGGCGATAGCCCTGTACTGCAGTGACGTCACCGACCAGGATGACATCGTTCTCGTCCATCTCGCTGGTGTCAGCGCGGGCGTGAATATCGTTTTCCTCGGGCGGCGTTCGCTTGCTCTGCTTGGCCAGTGGATCGATGTAGCGGCCGCCGCAATTGAGGCATTCGCGGTCGCGCAGTGATTCCGGTACGTACTCCAGAGGCACCCAGTCGTAGGCGAACTCGGGTACAATCGCCGCGGCCTCGTCCTGTGACGCACACAGTGCCGGGCGCGCTTTATTGTTGGCGGAACAGTCCTCGGGATTGCTATCCTTTGCCGACGCCGTAAACGACAGGCACAATGCGAGCGCCATAGCAGTCTGCCGCGCTGCAGGGCGTGTAAAGCAGTATCGTTGGCGGTAGCGGTCAGGCGTCATCAATTTCAAGGAGGATAAGCAAGTCAGGGTGCGAAGTCTAAAGCATCCCCTCCCTAATGTCCGTCAAATTTTGAACCAGGAGAACCGTGTGTCCCCGCGTCCCACGCCTCAAGACCTCTTGCCATGGGCTCTGTCAGCCCTTGAAGTTGCCGTTGCCGATGCCCCTCCAGGCCTGTCTGTGGTGGCCGGGGACGCGAGTCCGCGGCGGTATTTTCGCCTCGAACTGCCCGGTGGCAGCTATGTGGTGGTGGACGCACCGCCGGCGACAGAGAAAAATGAAGCCTTTGTGCGGGTGGCGCGGCTGTTGGCTGGCGCTGGCGTGAAGGTGCCGGCAGTGCTGGCGGTGGACTTCGAGCGCGGTTACCTGCTGTTGGAAGACCTGGGCGACCAGTTGCTGTTGCCGCTGCTCAATGCCGGGTCCGTGGATGACCTCTATTCCCGCGCGTTTGCTGTGCTGGCGCAGATGGCCGCAGTGGAGACCACCGGCGCCGCACTCGGCGACTACGACCTGGCGCTGCTGAGCGAGGAATTGGGCCGTTTCCAGGCCTGGTTTGTGCAGGCGCTGCTGGGCTACTCACCGGATGCGGCGGAGCAGGCACAGCTGGACAGGCTGGTCGCGAAGCTGGTCGATAGCGCGCTGCAACAGCCCCGCGTGCTGGTGCACCGGGATTTCCACAGCCGCAACCTGATGGTGGTCGCCGGCGGCGAGTTGGCGGTGATCGATTTCCAGGATGCGGTCATCGGCCCAATCACCTACGACCTGGTGTCCCTGTTGCGCGATTGTTACATCGAGTGGCCGGTCCAGCAGGTGCGCGACTGGGCGCTGGCCTACCATGCACTGTTGTCTGCGCGTGGCCTGGCAGCGGATATCGACCCCGAGCAGTTCCTGCGCTGGTTCGACTGGATGGGGTTGCAGCGACACCTGAAGGTGTTGGGCACATTTGCCCGCCTGTACCTGCGCGACGGCAAGTCGGCCTATCTTGACGATTTGCCGCTGGTGATCCACTACGTGCTGGAAATCACGGCGCAGTACGCGCATGAGGAGCCCGCATTCGCCGAGTTTTCCGGCTGGTTCCGCCGCCGCCTGTCACCCCTGGTTGCGCAACAGCCCTGGGGGAGGGCGCGATGAAGGCGATGATACTGGCGGCGGGACTGGGCGAGCGCATGCGGCCACTGACCGACCACACACCCAAGCCCTTGCTGCGGGTGGCGGACACCCCGCTGATAGAGCACCACATACGACGCCTGGCGGCCGCAGGGGTGCGCCAGCTGGTGATCAATGTGTCCCACCTGGCCGAGCAGATCATGGAGTATTGCGGTGATGGGCGGGCCTGGGGCGTCAGCATCGCCTACTCACAGGAAGAGGGGCCGCTGGAGACGGCGGGCGGTATTATCCGGGCACTGCCGCTACTGGGCGCCGCCCCCTTTTTGGTCGTCAATGGCGATATCTGGACCGACTACCCGTTTGAGCGGCTCGTCGCATATACGCTGGCCGCCGGCGAGACGGCGCACCTGGTGATGGTCGACAACCCGCCGCAGCACCCGGCGGGTGATTTCGCGCTGGACAGCGAGGGTCGGGTCAGGGTGCTGTCCCCGGATGCAACCGGCTGGACCTACAGCGGGGTGGGCCTGTACACACCGGCCTTCTTTGCAGCGACCGCAGCGGGCAAAAGGCCGCTGCGGCCGCTGCTGGATGCGGCCATAGGCCGGGGTTGCCTGGGCGGGGAAACCTACCGCGGCGAGTGGCAGGACGTGGGCACACCGCAGCGCCTGGAGGCGCTCGACAGCGCCGTTCGCGCGCGGGCCTGACCCCGCCATCACAACATCTCGATATACCCGTGTGTCGCTCGCATTTACTCGTTAGAATAGCGCCCTCACACTGTCTGGAGCCCCGTCATGCCTGAATACCTGATAGCCCCCTCCATCCTGTCGGCCGATTTCGCCCGGCTGGGCGAGGAAGTCGATACCGTGCTGGCCGCGGGTGCCGATATCGTGCACTTCGATGTGATGGACAATCACTATGTCCCCAACCTGACGATCGGCCCCATGGTCTGTTCGGCACTGCGCAAGCATGGTGTCACCGCCGCGATCGATGTCCACCTGATGGTGAGTCCGGTGGACCAGCTGATCGGCGATTTCGCCGACGCCGGGGCCACCTACATCACCTTCCATCCCGACGCCTCCACGCATGTCGACCGCTCGCTGCAGTTGATCCGCAACGCGGGCTGCAAATCCGGCCTGGTATTCAATCCCCATCTCGGGCTCGATGCGCTGCGCTACGTGCTGGACAAGGTGGACATGGTGCTGCTGATGTCCGTGAACCCGGGTTTTGGCGGCCAGTCATTCATTCCCGCCACGCTGGAGAAGCTGCGCGAGGCACGCGCGATGATCGATGCATCGGGCTTTGATATCCGGCTGGAAATTGACGGTGGCGTGACCCCGAAAAACATCGCGGAGATCGCCGCTGCCGGGGCAGACACCTTCGTCGCGGGCTCGGCAATTTTCAACCAGCCGGACTATGCGCAGGTGATAGCGCAAATGCGTGAGGAACTGGCCAAGGTCTCGCGCTAGCTTTCTGGCCGCTTGCGGTGCGATTGCCAACTGCGCTTGGATATGTAAAATAGACCCCCCCAATTCCTGGAGAACGCTGTGAAAACAGCAATGCGTAATAGCATCGGCCTGCTGTCGATGCGCGAGGTCACTCGCTGGCGATGGTAGCCAGGGCTTTTTCACGACTTTTTGACGCATCATAGTTCTCCGAGGACATCCCAATGAAACAGAAGGATTTTGCTGCGCTTGCAGCGCAAGACTACAACCGTATCCCGGTCAGCCGCGAAGTGCTGGCCGATCTCGAGACCCCTCTCAGTGCCTACTGCAAAGTGGCCGAAGGCCCGTATTCCTACTTTTTCGAATCGGTCCAGGGCGGTGAGAAATGGGGCCGCTACTCCATCATAGGCCTGCCCTGTCGCACGCTGCTCAAGGTCTTCGGTCAGCGCATTGAGATATGGGTGGACGGGGTGTTGAGTGAGAGCGAGGAGGTCGCTGACCCGCTGGCGTTTGCCGAAGACTTCAAACAGCGCTACCGCAGCGCGCCGCGTGATGACCTGCCGGTGTTTCACGGCGGGCTGGTAGGCTATTTCGGCTACGACACCGTGCGCTACGTGGAGCCCCGGCTGATGGCGGGAATGCCGCCCGACCGTCTGGGCACCCCGGATATCCTGCTGATGGTGTCTGAGGAAGTGCTGGTGTTCGACAACCTGGCGGGCACCATCCGGCTCATCGTAAATGCGGACACGGCGGCAGACGAGGCCTTCGAGGCGGCGCAGCGGCGCCTGTCGGAACTGGAGGCGCGTCTGCGCGAACCGCTGCCCGCGCTGCCGGAAGTGGTGCTCGGTGCCGCCGACAGCGGGGAGTTGGAGGCGCAGGCGCAGTCTGACTTCACGCAGCCGATGTACGAGGCCAGCGTGGAGCGGGTCAAGGAATACGTGCTCGCCGGCGACGTGATGCAAGTGGTGCCCTCGCAGCGCATGAGCATTCCCTTCGACGCGCCGCCGCTCAACCTGTACCGCGCCCTGCGCAACCTGAACCCCTCACCGTATATGTTTTACGTGGACCTTGACGATTTCCATATCGTGGGCTCGTCCCCGGAGATCCTGGCCCGGCTGGAGAGGGGCGTAGTGACAGTGAGGCCGATTGCCGGGACCCGGCGCCGCGGCCACACGGAGGCGGAGGACAGGGCGATGGAAGAGGAGTTGCTGGCCGATCCCAAGGAAATCGCCGAGCACCTGATGCTGATCGACCTCGGGCGCAACGATGTCGGGCGTATCGCGCAGACCGGCTCGGTGGAGTTGACCGATTCCATGGTGGTCGAGCGCTACTCGCATGTGATGCACATTGTCTCCAATGTCACCGGGAAACTGCATCCGGGCAAGTCGGCGTTCGATGTACTGCGCGCCACCCTGCCCGCCGGCACCCTGAGCGGGGCGCCCAAGATCCGCGCGATGGAAATCATCGACGAGCTGGAGCCGGTCAAGCGCGGCGTTTACGGTGGCGCGGTGGGGTATATCTCGTGGGCCGGCGATATGGATACCGCCATCGCCATCCGCACGGCCGTGATCAAGGACGACAAGCTGTATGTGCAGGCCGGTGGCGGTGTGGTGGCGGATTCCGTGCCGGCGCTGGAGTGGAAGGAGACGCACAACAAGGCGCGCGCACTGTTCCGCGCGGCCTCGATGGCGCTGGCAGGGAGGAGTGACCATGCTGCTGATGATTGATAATTACGACTCCTTCACCTACAACGTGGTGCAGTACCTCGGCGAACTCGGTGCCGAGGTGCACGTGGTGCGCAACGATGAGATCACGGTGGCGGATATCGCTGCGCTGGCGCCGGAGAAAATCGTGGTGTCGCCCGGCCCCTGTACTCCCAACGAGGCGGGGATCTCCATGGAGGTGATCCGCCAGTACGCCGGCGTGGTGCCGCTGCTCGGTATCTGCCTGGGCCACCAGAGCATCGGCCAGGTGTTCGGCGGCAAGGTGGTGCGGGCGCGCCAGGTGATGCATGGCAAAACCTCGGCGATCTACCATCAGGGCAAGGGTGTTTTCCGCGATCTGAGCTGCCCGTTTGAGGCGACGCGTTACCACAGCCTGGTGGTGGAGCGGGACAGCCTGCCTGATTGCCTGGAGGTGACTGCCTGGACGCAGACCGAGTCCGGAGAGATGGATGAAATCATGGGGCTGAGACACCGCGACCTGCCGGTCGAAGGCGTACAGTTCCACCCGGAATCCATACTCACCGCGCACGGTCATGACCTGCTGCGCAATTTTCTGGAACAGTAAGGAGGTTCGGCATGAATATTCAACAGGCGCTGGCTACTGTGGTGGATGGCAACGACCTCAGTCGGGAAGAAATGCAGGATGTGATGCACCAGATTATGACCGGCGACGCCACCGAAGCGCAGATTGGCGGCCTGCTGGTCGCGCTGCGGATGAAGGGTGAGACCACGGAAGAAATTGCCGGCGCAGCGCATGTGATGCGTGAACTGGCAACCCCGGTTCACGTCAGTGCTCCCAATCTTGTCGACCTGGTCGGCACCGGCGGCGACGGCGCCAACCTGTTCAATGTCTCTACCGGCGCCTGCTTTGTCGCCGCCGCCGCCGGCGCCACGGTGGCCAAGCACGGCAATCGCGCAGCATCCAGCAGCAGTGGTATGTCGGATGTGCTGGAGGCGTTCGGTATGCCGCTGGACCTGACCCCCGACGAAGTGGCGCGCGCCATCAATGAGGTGGGCCTGGGTTTTATGTTCGCGCCGGTGCATCACAGTGCGATGCGACACGCGATCGGCCCGCGCCGCGAACTGGGCCTGCGCACCGTCTTCAATATCCTCGGGCCCCTGACGAACCCGGCCGGGGTCAAATGCCAGGTGATCGGCGTCTACTCCGCGCACCTCTGCCAGCCGATGGCGGAAGTGCTCAAACTGCTGGGCGCAGAGCACGTGATGGTGGTGCACTCCGACGACGGGCTGGATGAGATATCCATCGCTGCCGGCACCCAGGTGACGGAACTCTGCGATGGCAATATCGAGAACTACCATATCTGCCCTGAGGATTTTTCACTGCCGAGGCAGAGTCTGGACGGCCTCTCGGTGAGCAGCGCCAGCGCCTCGGCGGACCTGATCCGCCGCGCCCTGCACGGCGCCGATGATGAGGCCGCGAAGAAGGCCGCGGCGATGCTCGCCCTGAACGCCGGTGCGACTATCTATGTCAGTGGCATCGCTGCGACGCTGGCCGACGGCGTGGCCATGGCGGAAGATGCGCTGGCGAGCCGGCTGGCCGAGGAAAAGCTCAAGCAGTTCATCGATTTCACCCAACTGATGCGTGGGCAGGGCTGAACTGATGGCGCAGCAGCCCCCGACCATACTGCGCGAGATACTCTCGCGTAAGGCTGAGGAAGTCACCGAGCGCCGGCGTGAGGTATCGCTGGCCAGTCTCGAGAGCCGGATCACAGAACAGGATGCGCCGCGTGGATTTTCTGCGGCACTGCAGGCGCGCACCGCAGCCGGTGAGCCCGCAGTGATCGCCGAGGTGAAGAAGGCCTCTCCCAGTAAGGGCGTTATCCGGGAGGATTTCCAGCCCGACCAGATCGCCTCGAGTTACCAGCGAGGCGGTGCCAGCTGCCTCTCCGTGCTGACGGACCGGGATTTCTTCCAGGGCAGCGAGGAGTATCTGCAGCAGGCTCGCAGCGCTTGCAGCCTGCCGGTATTGCGCAAGGACTTTACCGTCGATCCCTATCAGGTGGTCGAGGCCCGGGCGATCGGTGCGGACGCAGTGCTGTTGATTGTCGCCGCGCTCGCGGATGAGCAGATGCGTGAGTTGATGCACGCCGCCACGGAAGTGGGGGTGGATGTGCTGGTGGAAGTGCACGATCGGGCGGAACTGGAGCGCGCCCTCGAACTGGCGACACCGCTTATCGGTATCAACAATCGAGATTTGCACAGTTTCGAAACGTCACTCTCTACCACGCTGGACCTGCTGCCGCATATTCCCGCGGACCGGCTGGTGGTTACCGAGAGCGGCATCCATACCGCCGCTGATGTGGCGCTGATGCGCGAGGCGAATGTGCTGGCGTTCCTGGTCGGCGAGGCGTTCATGCGGGTGGCGGAGCCCGGCGAGAAATTGCGGGAGTTGTTTTTCTAAGCCGTTCCCAATGCCGGTCGGCCGACGCCGGGAGGCCTGCATAAGCGCGCGGGTACATTGATGCCGGATCTGCCAGGGAGGGCGGGATAGGTGCTATTCGGCTACCTCGGCGGCCCCGCTCTCCCATGCCACCCCGAACTCAAATCAAGCCGTTTGAATTACAGGGCGCCTGGCGGAACCCCGCGCTCTCGCCAGTATGGACCGGGTTGCGGTGCCTAGCGCGTGCCGTAGACCACCATCGTCTTACCGGATACCGACACCAGTCCATCCTGTTCCAGCGCCTTCAGTACACGCCCCGCCATCTCGCGCGAACAGCCGACAATCTTGCCCAGCTCCTGACGCGTGATTTTGATCTGCATGCCATCCGGGTGCGTCATCGCATCGGGTTCTCGACACAGGTCCAGCAGGGTCTGGGCGATGCGTCCGGAGACATCCACAAACGCCAGGTCGCTCAGTTTGCGTGTGGTCTGCCGCAGCCGTGCCCCCAGTTGCCTGGATACGGCGTAGAGGATATCGGGAAACTGGTTGCGGATCTGGTGAAAGCGCTCATAGGTTATCTCTGCGACTTCACACTGGGTTTTGGCAACCACCATCGCACTGCGCACGGATTGCTCGGCGTCGAACAGGCCCATTTCCCCGACGAAATCACCGGGATTCAGATAGGCGACTACCAGCATATGACCCGGCTCGGACTCGTCCTCTACCATCACTGAAACCGAGCCATCGAGAATAAGATACAGAGAATTCCCCAATTCTCCCTGCTTGAGCACAACGCTCTTGGCCCTGTAATCCTTGCGCTGACAGTGACGCAAAAAGTTTTCCACGTTGGGAAGATTTTTGGTTATATGTGGCTTGAGCAAGTGACTAACCTCCTATAATGCCAATTATTTTCATCCATACTAACCTGATCGCAGCCTAAGTAAAACGTAACTTGTTGTGCTAAGCTGCTGCGCCTTTTTGGTGGAGGAACAGTCGGTCAATGAAAGCGACAGTGAAGTGGACAGATGGTGCGATGTTTGTCGGCGAATCCGGCAGCGGACACACCGTGGTGATGGATGGGCCGGAGGATCTGGGTGGTCGCAATCTCGCGGCGCGACCGATGGAGATGCTGCTGCTGGGCACGGGTGGATGCTCAATCTACGATGTCCTGAGCATGCTGAAAAAATCCCGCCAGCAGGTGGTGGATTGTCGGGTTGAACTGGATGCGGAGCGCGCCGACGCGGTGCCGGCGGTGTTCACCCGTATCAACATGCACTTCGTGGTGACCGGAGTGAACCTCAAGGACAGTCATGTAAAACGCGCGGTGGAACTGTCGGCCGAAAAGTATTGCTCGGCATCTATTATGCTGGGTGCCGCCGGCGTGACCATAACCCACAGTTACGAGATCGTCGAGTTCGCTGCTGCGTCCTGATGGTGGGCGAGCGGCAGGGGGCACGGTGTGGTCGCAGCGGTTGCTGCGGATAACGGCTGCCGAGCGGGGGTGTTGAATGGCTGGTAATAGAGCGGCGACGCTGGCATCGGAAACTGTCTTTCATATCCATCTGATGAAAACCGCCGGCACTACCGTCAACTCCAGCCTGCGGGACTTCTACCCTCCTGCATTGCGCTATGTGCAGGCCGAGCAGGTGGCGGAAGCTATCCGCATGAAAACCTCTCCCGAATTACTGCTGGGCCTTCCCGCCGAACGCAGGGCCGCCCTCAGGTTTATCAACGCGCACATGCCGCTCACGGTGGCGCGTCGCTATCGCGAGGCAACAGATACCCGGGTCGTTATCACGCTGCTGCTGCGGGACGGGCTCGACCGGGCGGTGAGCAATCTTCGCCATCTGGCGCGCCAGCTCGATTTTACTTACAGCTACCGCGAGTTGCTGGACGACCCGGTGCTGGGTGGGTTTTTTCTTACCAATCACCAGACCCGTGCTCTGGGCATGTCCGGTTCAGATGCGCAGTGGGATGAGTGGCAGCGGTGTTTTGGCTGCCTGCTGTATCTGCGGATGTATATGAAATCACCTGATGCCCGCTTTCCGGTATCAGCTGTCGATGGTGCCGACCTGCAGCGCGCTGTCGCGGCGCTTGCGGACATCGATGTACTGGGCCTGCAGAGCGGGTTCGACGCGTGGTGGCGCAGTTGCCACGCCAGGCTGGGATGGCCGGCAGTGCACCATCCGCCGGTGAATGTCGGCGCTGAAAAAGCCAGGGTGGTGGCGCCGAAAATACCCGCGGACGTCATGGATGAACTGCGGGACCGCAATAAACTGGATGCGCAGTTGTACGCGGCTGCAGCGGAGTTACTGAGCGCGCCGGCACCGGCTTCTGCGCAAGTGCAGAAAAACCGCTTCGCAAGGGTGATAGAAAAGATCGTGCGGCGCTAGAAGCGATAGCTGGCGTTGGTCATGAACTTGGACAGTGTCGTCATCGCGTCTTTCACCCGCAGCGGGAAATCAGTGCCACCCGCCTGTAGTGCCTTCTCGCCATGGCGCTGCTCGTCCACCAGCATCTGCTGCAGGATCAGTTGCGATTTGCGGTCTTCATCCGGCAACTGCTTGAGGTGATCGTGCAGGTGGCTGCACACTTGTTCCTCGGTGGCGGCCACAAAGCCCAGGCTGATTTTGTCACTGATGGCACCGGCGACGGCGCCGAGCGCAAACGACATGCCGTACCACGCCGGGTTGAGGTAGCTGGTGTGGCTGCCCAGTTCACGCAGGCGCTCCTCACACCACACCAGGTGATCGATCTCCTCCTGGGCGGCGTGGTGCATTTCCTCGCGCACTGTGGGCAGCCGGGCCGTCAGCGCCTGGCCCTGGTACAGCGCCTGGGCGCAGACCTCACCGGTGTGATTGACCCGCATCAGGCCGGCGATATGCTTGCGCTCGGATTCGGACAGCTCGGCATCCGTATGGTCCTGCGCCGGTGATGGCCGCCGCGCGCGGTGGCCGCGGTTGGTGATGGTTTTCATCACGGCATCCGCTTCGGTGATGAACTTGTCCAGCAGGGAGAGTCGGCGCTTTGACATGGTGGTTTCCTGCGCGGGAGGCTGTCTCGGTGATAGTCGCCCTAACTATAACGCGCTATCGCGCGCCAACCAATATCACGGCGCAGGGTCATGCCGTCCCAGCTGATTTTATCAGCCGCCTGGTAGCAGGCCTGCTGGGCGCTGGCGATATCGGCTCCCAGCGCGGTGACACACAGCACGCGGCCGCCACTGGTGACAATCTCGTCCCCGGCGCGCGCAGTGCCGGCGTGAAAGACCTTGATGGTGTCTGACTCGGCAGCGTCCAGCCCGTGGATCGGCATGCCTTTGGCGTAGTCGCCGGGGTAGCCACCCGCGGCCAGTACCACGCCGATCGCGCAGCGCTCATCCCACTGCGCTTCGACCTGGTCCAGGGTGCCATCGAGTGCGCTGTTGCACAGGCTTACGAGGTCCGATTGCAGCCGCATCATGATGGGCTGGGTCTCCGGATCGCCGAAGCGGCAGTTGTACTCGATAACCCGCGGCTGGCCGTCGGCGTCTATCATCAGGCCTGCGTACAGGAAACCGGTGTAGTCATTGCCCTCGGCTGCCATGCCGGCCACGGTCGGCAGGATGACCTGTTCCATGATGCGCTGGTGAACGGCCTCGTCGACCACCGGTGCCGGGGAGTAGGCGCCCATGCCGCCGGTATTGG
>JAGRIE010000044.1 GCA_020443425.1 Halioglobus sp. | reverse complement strand
CCGGCATCCTTGGTGGCCTGGCGCTGTGAATCGTTGAAGTAGGCAGGCACAGTGATCACCGCTTCGGTGACCGCTTCACCGAGGTACTCCTCGGCGGTCTTCTTCATTTTGCGCAGCACTTCCGCTGACACCTGGGGCGGTGCCATCTTGTTGTCTTTCACCTGTACCCAGGCATCGCCGTTGTCGGCCTCAATAATCTTGTACGGCACCATGGAGATGTCTTTCTGGACCACATCATCCTTGAACTTGCGACCGATCAGTCGCTTCACCGCAAACACGGTATTGTGGGGGTTGGTCACGGCCTGGCGCTTGGCGCTCTGGCCGACCAGGATTTCGCCATCCTCTGTATAGCCGACGACAGAAGGCGTAGTGCGGTCACCTTCTGCGTTCTCGATCACCTTCGGCTTGCCACCTTCCATTACGGATACGCAGGAGTTGGTGGTACCCAGGTCAATTCCGATTATCTTACCCATTCTCTGTCTCCAGTCTGTAAGCGCGGGCTGTGCCCGCGGTTGTATTGTGCGTTGCTCTGTATATTGGCCCTATTTGACCGTTTTCAAGGGCGGCGAGTCACTTTCGCCCCGATCACCTTCGGCCTAGGCGCTCTGCGGGCTTTTGCTGACCATCACCATCGCCGGCCGCACCAGCCGCCCGTTCAGGGTGTAGCCCTTCTGCATCACCGCAATCACGGTATTGGGCTCGACATCGGCGTTTTCGACCATACTCATGGCCTGGTGCAATTGGGGGTCAAAGGGCTCGCCGGCCGGGTCAATGGCCTCGATATGGAACTTCTTCAGGGCATCCAGGAAGCTCTTCAGCGTCAGCTGCACGCCCTCGGCGATCGGCTTCACCACTTCGTCCTCGCCTGAACTCGCCTCCAGTGCGCGCTCGAGGTTGTCCACCACCGGCAACAGTTCGCTACAGAAGCGTTCCAGCGCGAACTTGCGGGCTTTCTCCACATCCTGCTCCGCGCGGCGCATCACATTCTGGGCATCGGCCTGCGCGCGCAGGACGGCGTCTTTGGCGAGTGTCAATTCTTCCTCCATGCGGGCCAGGGCGTCATCCTCAGACGGCTCTGCCAGCTGTTCCGTCGCATCCGCACCGGCTGCCTTGGCAGCGTCTTCAGCGCGGGTGTCTGCTGATTCGGGGTGTTCGTTAGCATCAGGCTGCGTTGTGTCTTGCTTGGCCACACTAGGACTCCATCTACGGTATGTATGCTTCGCGCGCTGCCTGCCGGCGGGCACGCACTCCCAATCTTCAGGCGGATATGGGGCCATCGCGGGCTATTTCAAGCCCCTGGCAGAGGAAATTGGGGAAAGATGGCCCCGGAGCGGGGTCGCCCGGGGCCGGGCGCTAGCTGGAGAGCGCCGAGCTCAGCATCCGCGCCGTGACATCGACAATCGGGATCACCTGCGCATAGGCCATACGCGTGGGGCCGATCACGCCCAGCACGCCCAGCGTCCGCGAGCCGTCGGTGTAGGGGGCTGTGACCACGCTGTAGTTGCCGAACACCTCGTAGCCGGACTCCTCACCGATGAAAATCTGCACGCCCTCGGCGCGAGTGCTGCGCTCCAGCAGGTGCAGCAGGTCTTTTTTCTGCTCAAACAGGTCGAACAGCTCCCGCAGCCTGGCCACCTCCTCCGGAGACGCCGCGCCCAGCAGCCGGGCTTCGCCGGCCATCACGTACTCCTCCTCCTTGCCCTCCTGGTCGAGCGCCCGGTTGGCGAGATCCAGTGTCGCCTCCAGATAGCTGTCAATCTGGCTGCGGGCCTCCTGCATTTCCTGCACTATCCGCTCCTGCACCTGGCTCAATGGCTGGCCGGCGTAGCGCTGGTTCACCATCGCCGCCGCCTCGCGCAGCTCCGCCTCGGTGAACGCCCGCTGGGTGTGGATGATGCGATTCTGCACCTCGCGCTCGTTGACCACCAGGATCACCAGCACACGCTCGCCGGACAGCGGCAGGAACTCCACCTGCCGGAGCTGGTGGGCCTCCTGGCGCGGCACTGTCACCAGCCCGGCCTGGGCGGTGATATTGGACAACAACAGGGAGGCGGACTGCACCAGCTCCGTGGAGGACTTGTCCGGGTTCAGCTCCGAGCGCAGCGCCGCCATCGCCTGGTCTTCCAGCGGCTGCACCTGCAGCAGGGAGTCCACGAACAGGCGATACCCCAGCGCGGTGGGCACGCGGCCGGCGGAGGTGTGAGGTGAATGCAGGTAACCCCTGTCCTCGAGGTCGGACATGACGTTGCGGATGGTGGCGGCGCTGACCGAGAGACCGGAGGACCGCATCAGGGTGCTGGACCCCACCGGCTGACCGTCCCGGATATGATGCTCTACCAGCGTCTTTAACAGGACGCTGGCGCGCTCTGAAATAACCCCTGTCGCCATAGATTCCCACCTGTGATGCCGTCCCTAGGTTTTATCACAGCGGCGAAAAATTACAAAGCCACAGCGGCAACATATTCCTTTCACGCCACGAGTGTTTATCCGGTTATCCTTCTGCGGTATAAATGACCAAAGCCAAGGTAGATCGCCCATGCTCTCCCAAATCACTATCAGCAACTACACCATCGTGTCCGAACTGGACATGGAATTCTCCCCGGGAATGACGGTGATCACCGGTGAGACCGGGGCCGGCAAATCCATCATGCTGGACGCGCTGGGCCTGTGCCTGGGCGACCGCGCCGACCCGAAATCGGTGCGCCACGGCAGCGAGCGCGCCGAGATCACCGCCAGCTTCGATATCGCCGCCATTCCACAGGCGGTCGCCTGGCTCAAGGACCGCGACCTGCACACCGGCGATGAATGCCTGTTGCGACGCGTGGTAACGGCAGACGGCCGCAGCCGGGCCTATATCAACGGCAGCCTCAGCACCCTGCAGGACTGCGCTGAGCTCGGCGCCATGCTCATCGACATCCACAGCCAGCACGCGCACCAGTCGCTGCTGCGCAAGCCGATGCAGCGCGACCTGCTGGATGCCTATGCCGGCCACAGGGAGCTCACCCGGGCGGTGGAGCAACACGCCTCCGACTGGCTGCGGAAACGCCGCGAACTCGAACTGCTGGCGGGCTCCAGAGATGAACACACCAGCCGCATGCAACTGCTGGCCTATCAGGTGGAGGAGCTCGACACCCTCAACCTGCTGGAGAACGAGCTCGGCGAACTGGAGCAGGAACAGGTACTGCTGTGCAACGCCGAGGATATCCTGGTGGCAGCGCACCGCGCACTGGAGCTGTGTGAACTGCAGGAGAGCGGCACACACCAGGCCCTGAAGTTGCTGGACGAGGGAGTCCACGCCACCGCGTCCGCCGCCAGCGCCCGCGAGCTGCTGGAGTCCGCCGCCATCGCCCTGAATGAAGCCCACAGCGAGATTCAGCAGCATATCGACAGCGTGCAGGTGAACCCGCAGCGGCTGGCAGAAGTCGAGAAGCGGCTGGAGAGTATCTACGATGTCGCCCGCAAGCACCGGGTACTGCCCGAGCAACTGCCCGCACTGCACCTGGCGCTGAAAGAGGAGTTGCAGGGCCTGGAGGATGGCGGCCTGCGCCTGTCACAGCTGGAGCAGGAGATGGAGGAACTGGCCCGGCAGTACGCCGGCGACGCCGCCCAGCTGGGCAAGAAGCGGCAGGCGGCCGCCAGGAAACTGGTGAAGAACACCTCCGCCGTGCTGGCCTCACTGGCGATGGAGGGGTGTCAGTTCGAGATTGCGCTCACGCCACTGAAAAGCACTGACCCGCACCCCCACGGCAGCGAGGAGGTGGAGTTCCTGATCAGCACCAACCCCGGCGCGCCGCCCCGGCCGCTCGGCAAGATCGCCTCCGGCGGTGAACTTTCGCGTATCAGCCTGGCGATCGGGGTGGTGACCGCGAATACCGCCACCGCGCCCAGCATGGTGTTCGATGAAGTGGATGTCGGCATCGGCGGCGCGGTGGCCGAGGTGGTCGGCAAGTTGCTGCAGACACTGGCCCAGCGTGCCCAGGTACTGTGCGTGACCCACCTCGCACAGGTCGCCGCACAGGGCACACATCACCTGCAGGTCAGCAAGACCAGCGGTGGCAAATCAGTGGAAACACGGCTGCGGCGGCTGGAGACAGAGGAGAAAGTACAGGAGATCGCGCGCATGCTGGGCGGCGTCAAAATCACCGAGCAGACACTGGCCCATGCCCGGGAGATGCTGGCAAGCTGACA
Organism: Halioglobus sp.; assembly: GCA_020443425.1. Lineage (GTDB taxonomy): Bacteria > Pseudomonadota > Gammaproteobacteria > Pseudomonadales > Halieaceae > Marimicrobium. The sequence continues at coordinate 21,653 of JAGRIE010000044.1, read as the reverse complement.
GCAGTGGTGCGCCGCGAGGGCGAGTGGCTCAGTCCTCTTTCCTGCGCACGTACAACACCAGCGAGTGATCCATCAACTCAAACCCGTGTTCTTCAGCGATCTGGCGCTGGCGCTGCTCAATCACGGGATCGGCGAACTCCACCACTTCACCGCTGCTGACGCAGACCATGTGATCGTGGTGCGGCCCGGTCGCCAGCTCGAACACGGAATGCCCGGTCTCGAAATTGTGCCGCGTCACCAGGCCCGCCGTTTCAAACTGCGTCAGTACGCGGTATACCGTGGCCAGACCGACGTCCTCTCCGGCAGCCAAAAGGGCGCGATAGACATCCTCAGCACTCATGTGCTGCGGGCCGTCATCGGACGATTCCAGTATTTGCAGGATTTTGACGCGCGGCAAAGTGATCTTTAAGCCGGCTTTGCGCAGTTCCTGGTTTTGCTCAGGCATGGGGATAGGGGTTCTCTGTGCTGTCCAGTGGATGTATGATGCCACCCCAATAGATGAAGTGGAAGCCATATCCCATGCGGATTGTTTTAATCGCCCTGACAATTCTCTCGCTGAGCGCCTGCGGCTTCGTTGGCTTTCCCGGCGTCTACAAAATCAATGTCGAGCAAGGCAATATTGTCACGCCGGAGATGGCCGCCCAGCTCAAGCCCGGCATGACCCGGCGCCAGGTGAAGTTCATTCTGGGCACACCCTTGATCGAGGACACGTTCAACCAGAATCGCTGGGATTACCTGTACAGCAAGCGCAATGGCAAGAAAGTACTCAGCCAGTCCCGCCTGACAGTCGAGTTTGACGGCGATTACCTCGCCAATGTCTCCGGCGATCTCGCCCCCTCCGATTGGGGCGCAGAGGTCAGCGCCACCGAGGAGAAAAAAGCTGCCGCAGAGGACAGCGAGGCGACACTGCCGGAACCCGCGCCCGGCATCCCCGTACCCGCACCCTGAGCGCGGTTATTCGTCGGTCGTATCGTGCTGGCGGCGCGCCTTGGCCCGCTCGGCACGGGCTTTGCGCACCTCTTTCGGGTCGGCGATAAGCGGGCGATACACCTCCACCCGGTCGCCGTCGCGCAGCACATGCCCCGGCGCCACCACCTGGCCGAAGATACCCAGGGTCGCGTTCTCCAGATCCACCCCGTCAAATTTCTCGGTGATCCCGGACTGTTGCGCTGCTGCCAGCGCGGTGGTACCGGCCGGCACATTCAGTTTCAACAGGGCCTGCTTGTGCGGCAGCGCGTAGGCCACTTCAACGGTTATCGTCGTGTCATTGCTCATTGGATCAGCCATATAGTTGAGTGGCGCGACGACTGACGGCGTCCACCATGTTATTGGTCGCTTTATCGAACAAGCGGGACGCCGCGGCGCCCAGCAGCTTGCTGTTGAACTTGAACTCGAGATACAGGGTCAGCTTGCAGGCGGACTCGCCGAGGGCGTTGAAACTCCAGTGCCCGGTAAAATACTCGAACGGCCCATCGAGCAGCTCCAGTGTGATCTCGCGCGCACTGTGCATGCGGTTGCGGGTACTGAAACTCTGTTTGATGCCGCCGCGCGCCAGATCCAGCCGCGCCTCCAGCAGATCCTCCTCGCGGCGCAGGACCCGCGCGCCCACGCAGCCGTCCATGTAGCGGGGATACGACTCCACATCGCTGACCAGGTCGAATAACTGGCGTGCACTGTAGGGCAGCAGGGCGCTGCGGTTGATGACTGTCATGATCCTGATTCTATCCTGTAACAATGTGCCTGCGACGGCCCGCGCCGCTCACACCCCGCCCGCCCGCAGTGGCGCGAGCATCAGCAGCGCAATCGCCAGCGGCGCAATATACCGCAACAGAAAGCGCCAGAGCGAGAAAAACAGGGCCGACTCCCGCGCCAGTTCCAGCCGCAGTATCTCCGGACGCAGGCGCCAGCCGACCAGCAGCGTGACCAGCAAGGCTACCAGAGGCAGCAGTATCCGCGCTGTCAGCATGTCGAAAACACCGAGCAGGTTTCGCTCACCGAACCCGGCCCAGCCCTGCCCGGGCTGCAGCGACATCACCACGGCCAGCCCCAGCAGCCACACCACCGCGCCGACAATCAGGGCCGCAGTGAAGCGCTCCAGTCGCGCCAGTTGCATCAGCATCGCCACCACCGGCTCCATCAGCGCCACCGCCGACCCGAGTGCGGCCAGCACCACCAGCAGGAAAAACACCGCCCCGGCCAACTCCCCCTGCATCAGGTTGCCAAAGGCGTAGGGCAGGCTGATGAACAGCAGCCCGGGGCCGGCGTTGGGCTCCATATTGTTGGCAAACACAATCGGGAAGATGGCCAGGCCCGCGAGCAGCGCCAGCACACTGTCAAACACGGCCACGGCAAAGATTGACCGGCCGATGGGAATGCGCTGGGGCGCGTAGGCACCGTAGCTGATTCCCGTGCCCACCCCCACACCGAGGGTGAACAGTGCATGGCCCAGCGCGACCAGCACCGACTCACCGGAAAAATCCACCAGCCGCGTGGAAAACAGGAAATTTCGTGTCGCGGCGATATCGCCGTAATCGAAGCCGTACTTGATCAGGAAGGCCAACATCGCCAGCAGTGCCGGCACCGCCAGCCAGACCAGCACACCCAGCCCGCGCCGCACCCCCAGCACGATAATCCCGGACGCGACCAGCAGGAACAGGCTCTGCCAGTACACCTGCTGCATCGGCTCCGCCAGGAACTGCGCAAAATGCTCACCCACCTCCGCGGCCCGCGCGGCGGAGAAGACACCCGCCTGCATAAACCCCGCATAGGCCATGCCCCATCCGGCCACCACAATGTAGAGTGACAGCATCAGCACACTGGTCAGGCAGGCCAGCGCCCCGACCAGCGTCCAGCCGCGCGAGCGCAGCGAGCCGTCACAGGCGCGGCGGATGGCCGCCACCGGGCTGGAGCCACCGTAGCGGCCCAGCACCACCTCCGCCACCATCACCGGTGCGGCGATCAGGAACAGGCACAACACATAGCTGATGACAAAAGCGCCGCCGCCGTACTCGCCGCTGAGGTAGGAGAAACGCCACAGATTGCCCAACCCCACCGCCGACGCCGACAGTGCGAGCACAAACGTGGTGCGACTGCCCCAGCGAACAGGCGCGTTGGGGTCAGCCACAATGAACCGGAGGTTGCAGGGATATCATTGGCCCAGAGTGCCGCAGCCCAAGGGGCCTGACAAGCCTGCCAGACCTGAAAAGATGAGGATTCACTTTCCCCGGTTGGGCTTCTCCGTATAATGCGCGCCATGGCCAAGAAGAAAGCGCAAAAACCCAGCAATGTCATCGCACGCAATCGGCGTGCGACTTTCGACTATCACCTGACGGACACTTTCGAAGCCGGGGTCGCACTCACCGGTTGGGAAGTGAAAAGCCTGCGCATGGGCAAGGCGGATCTCGCCGACTCCTATGTGCTGATGAAAGATGGCGAGGCATTCCTGCTCGGCACCCATATCCTGCCGCTCAACACCGCCTCCACCCATTTCGTGACTGACCCCACGCGCACGCGCAAACTGCTGCTGCACCGGAAGGAGCTGGCCAGAATCCTCGAGGCCACGTCACAGAAGGGCATGACCTGCGTCTGTACCGAGCTGTACTGGAAGCAGCACCTGGTGAAGGCGCGCATCGCGCTGGCCGTGGGCAAGAAGGCGCACGACAAGCGCGACACCGAGAAAGACCGGGACTGGAATCGCCAGAAGCAGCGCATTATCCGCGCCAACGTGAAGCAGTGACCGCCGGGGCAACATCAACCACAGCGCTTTGATATAAGCACAAAGTCTAAAAACCGACTGGCGCGATACCGCATTCAATACCATAGTAATACTGTGAGTGACTGCAGCCACCGAGCTGAATGTCAGCAGGCCAAGCATGGCCTGATACACAGGCACCCACACCTTGGTATACGGTTTAATACCGCCATACTTTCCCATGGAGGAAAGTGCCCTGCGCGGGGAACTGCGCGACGCGTTCCCCCGCCCACAGGGCCCCAGCAACGAGCCGCATTCGATTGGTATCCCACCAACCGGACGCGGCTTTTCTGTGCCAACCCGTCCCGCCCCGCCACCGCTGTTCCCTGCCTCCCGTGCACGTGGATGCGTGGCACGCGGTGCAGGCCACTGGTACCATAGCCTCCTCTAATTCGAAGGGCTGCATCCTGTGAAACGGCTGATTTTTGCGTCTGTTGTGATTGTGTCCCTCGGGGCTCTGACCATCTGGGGGGATCGCCTGCTCGCCCGCACCCTGGATGCCGAGTTGGCTCCCCTGCTCAGCAAGGCGCTGGGACTGCCGGTACAGCTCGCCCCGATGACCGCGGGCGTGCTCCAACTCAAGGCCAACACCGACAAGCTGGTGATGGGCGATCCGAAGGACCCCGCCGTGGTGGCAACCGATGTTGAAGTGACGCTGTCATGGCCCGCCCTGCTGACGGGCAAGGTCCGCCTCGTGTACGCCAGCGCCGACGACCTGATGGTGCGCCCCTCGCGGTGGCCCAGCAGCGACTCCCCCCTGCCCGACAACTACGACTTCCTCGACCCCTACCTGCCGCGCACCCTGAAAGTGGCATCCGGGCGCTATGTCAGTGCCGACGGCGCGGCCTACCCGGTGCACCAGCTGGAGTGGGACCGCTATATCACCGGCAGGGCCACCGCCAGCTGGGTGGAGAAACACGACGCCGGCGATATCGCGCTGGACGCCCAGGTCAACTCGCTGTCGGACCTGCTGCAGCTGGCCCCGCTGCAGGGTGAGCTGACGGTCGGCATCGACGACAAACCGGACGCCACGCTCACTGTCGGTATCAGTATTGCCCCCGGCACCGACTCCGCCTACACACTGCAACTGGACCTTGCCGCCGGCGGCATGACCGCGCAGACCACGGCGACCGGCAAGACCGCGTGGGCGCTGCCAGAGACCTCCAATACCACCATTCCGCTGCTGGACAGCAGCAAACTGCACGCCGTGATCAACAGCTACCGCAGTGACGACAACAGCGTCGATATCACCGCCCTGCTCGCCTCCGCCCCGCCGCGACTTGACCTGCCGGTACATCAGGGGCATCTCGCCATCGATGCACTACATATCGGCGATGAGATCAGCAGGGACATCCAGCTCGACTTCACCACTGACGACACGGGCGTGCAGGTCAGCAAACTGGCCATCGAGGGGCCCGCCGGGACATTGAGCGGCCAACTGGGCGTGGTCAGCGACGGCCAGGGCTGGGCCGTCAGCCTCGACACCCGCCTGCAGGCCCGCGAGGCCGGCGGTGGCATCGCCACCGAATACACCGGCTCAGACTGGCTGCTGCAGACCGGACACGCGACACTCAAGGGCCAGGGGGACACCTGGGGCGGCCTGCTGAACTCACTGCAGGGAGAGGCCGCCCTGGGGGGGCACTACCACGGCACCGTCGACACCCCTGTCGCCATCGCCGCCGAACTGGACAAACGCCCCTCCGCGTTCGCGCTGGAGAAGCTCGCCATCACCCTCGGCGAGGGGCAGTTGAACGGGTCTGCGGTACTGTCCGGCACTGAGCAAAACGAACTCAGCATCGATCTCAAGGGCTCCCATATTGACCTCGGCTTCCTGTTCGGCACGACAGATGCCAAGCCGCAACCGGGGATGGCCTTGCCCGAGTACCTGAACGTGCTGCCATCTCTGGAACTGAACGTGTCGCTGGATATTGAGGACCTGCAATCCCCGGCGCTGAAACTCCGCCAGGCGACAGCGACCCTGCACCGCACCTCCAGCGGCGGCAAACTGGTGGCGATGGGCCGGGGTACCGACGAGGGTGTCCTGAACCTGACACTGGAGGCCAACGCGCCGCCCAACGAGCCCAGCACCTTTCAGCTGACAGCTGATTTCAGCCAGCTCGACATCCCGGATATGTTCCGGCAGCAGGGCCTGCTGTACAGCCGCAGCTCCGGCAATATGAGCTTCACCAGCAAGGGCGATGGCATGGAGGAGGTGTTCACAGCGATGACAGGCGCGGCCAAGGTCTCCGTGGATATACGCTCCGACAATGACTGGCAGCGCAAACCCAACGCCGAGGAGACACTGCAGTTCACCGGCACCTCCCGCCTGGTGATCGATAAAGAGCGCATCGTGGGCATAGAGATCCAGCAGCTGGATATCGATTCCATCGAACAGGACCTGACCGGCAAGCTCTCCCTCGTGGCAGGCAGAAGCCCCTGGTTCGAGGCCGACCTGGAGTCGGACAAACTGAATATCACCAGCCTGATGGCGCTGGTACCGCAGTCCACCGGGGATGCCAAAGACACCCAGTTGCAGCCGGCACTGCAACGCCTGGGCGCCGCCAAGGCCTCGCTCGATGTGAAAGCGCTGCGCCTGTATGACCTGGCGCTGACGGATGTGCAACTCGAGGTCGTCTCCGGCCCGGATGTTATCAACCTGCAGAAGCTGGACTTCCACTCCGATAACGGCACCCTGCAAAGCCAGGGCGCCATGAGCTGGAAGGACGGCAAGGCGACGCTGGAGGGCACTGCACAACTCGCCGATATCGATCTCGACCAGTTCCTCATCGACAGCCCCAAAACCGAGCACGTGCCGGTGTCAGGCTCAGTAAAACTGAACAGCGAGGGCAGCAATATCGGGGAGATGATCAGCAGCCTCACCGGCTATGTCGACCTGCAGGCCGACAAGGCCAGCCAAAGCAATGCAACCGAGGCACGCCGCAACCTGGTGTTCAAGGCCACGCGACTCCCCGAGGGTATGCAGGCCGACATCAGCAGCTTCCAGTGGGGAGACTCGGAACTGACCGGCACGGTGCGCTACCACAAAACCACACCGCCGCTGCTGGAAGTGGCGATACACAGCGGCTCGCTGTCACTGATACCGTGGGAAAACGCCTACCTCAAGGAGCACAAGGACAAGAAAGCGAAAGCGCCCAGTTCCAACGCGCTGGTCTCGGTGGCAAAAACCAGTGCCGACTATGTGGGTGATGTGCTGCTCACCCCGCTGCGGTTTCTCTCCGACGAGGTCGATGAACCCAAGCCCGGCGCCAAGCTGTTCAGCAGCGAGCCGCTGCCGCTGGATTCGCTGCACAGCTTCAACGCCAAGCTCTCCGCGAAACTGGATTCCATCACCAGCACAGCAGTGACAGCGAAAAACCTCAGTATCAGCGGCGACCTCAGCGACGGACAGCTCAACCTGAAGGCCAGCACCGGTGACCTGAGCCAGGGCACCGGCGACGTGACCGTAGCGCTCAACACTAAAGCCGAGCCGGCCACCCTGGCACTGAACAGTACTTTCGAGAATGTACACGGCCTCTCGGGCCAGCCCACCTACCCCCGCAGCGGCTTTATCTCCCTGCAGAGCCAGGGCCAGAGCGAGGCGGAGCTCGCCGCCAATACCGACGGCCTGATCTTCCTGAAACTCGGCAAAGGCCCCTTCGACTACGCGAATTCCGTGCTCCTCACCGCCAACCTCGCCTCGGCGGTATTCCAGACCCTGATACCGGGCATCGAGAAGAAAAAACCGGAGATTCAATGCGGCGTCACCGTGGCGCTGTTCAAGGACGGCAAGGGTGTCACCCCCTATGGCTTCGCCGCACGCACCAACGAGGCCAACCTCCTGGGCCAGGTGCATGTCGACCTTGGCAAGGAGACCTTGCAGATGAGCCTCGACTCCCGCGGCCGCAAGGGCGTTGGCATCTCAGTGGGCAGCATCTTCTCCAACACCGTGCAGATCAAGGGCCCGCTCACTGACCCGGGCATTGTGCCCGACGCCACCAGCCTGCTGTGGCGGGGCTGGGCTGCCGTGATGACAGGCGGCCTCTCGGTACTGGGCGAAACCCTGTTCAAACGCGTGCTGGCCAGTGAAAACCCCTGCACCTCCATCGAGGGCCTGATCAGCAAGGAATTGTGCCCCAGCAACCCGATTGCGGCATCCTCACCATTAGTTTGCCCCGCGACTTGACAATATGGTGTATAATCCCCAATCACTAAATGGGGGCGATTTGGATTCGACGACGGTTGCGAACCCTGAGGTGCATGCCGTGATGGTAGCCAATCACGTTAATCAAAAGCTGCAAACTATTAGTTGCCAATGACGACAACTATGGTGCTCAACTAGCTGCGTAAGCAGCCAAGTGAGGCACTTCTGGCGGATTCGTCCACCAGCGGTCTCTAGCAAGGTGCCAGCCCCGCGCTACTGACTGTCATATAGAACTGGATCGCTGCGAGGTATGTTCTGGGCCAAGCTGCTAAAAACTTACAGAGCTCGCCAATCACGTCCTGCCCGTTGGGCTGTGAGCGGTTAAATCAATAAACGGAATCTAAGCATGTAGAGCCGAAGGCAGAGTGCTGGCGGACGCGGGTTCAACTCCCGCCGCCTCCACCAAATCCCAACCCCGACTGCCAGCAGTCGGGGTTTTTTATTGCCCGCAAAAGTGGCTCTACGCGATTAACCGGGGATGAGCATTCACCCGCAACCGATTGATGATACCGTCCCGCACGCAGTGGGCCACTGCAACTATTTCTCAGTCCTTGAAAGGATTCATCGGGCAGAGCATTCATTTTCTAGTTGATCGATCGGTCAGGGAGGCGTTCTACTTTTTTGAGGGAGGGTAGGTCTGCACCTGACTAGTACGCCCCAAAAACAGCCAGACACAGTGCCATAGATATGAGCATCGACGGCAACAGGAGCATGAATGTAGTTCGTCAAATAGCTGGCATCATACCCCGGCATCTGTTCATAGATTACTTTGACGATCAGCGCGGCCAGTGCCAGCCAGAGAATGGAAATTCTGGCCGTCAGGTGCATCACGATCGCAAACGCAAACAACCCGTGCAGTACTCCGGACAACCCTAGATACCAATCGAGATGAGGAGAGCAGATCAACAGCGCCACACTTACTGATACTGCGATGAACAGTGTCGCTTTCGGTAGACTATTACTATCAATGGCATCCGGAAAAATTGAACAAATCAGGATCAATCCGAAAATATTCATCGCGGCGTGATACGGTCCAAGGTGAACGAAGTGGCCAGTAACCAATCGCCAAATTTCGCCCTCATAGATACTTCCACGGTCAAATCGAAGCAAGGGGTTCATCAATGATGGAAAAATAGTCGTCATTAATAAGACTATCTGGATGGTCATGAACCAGCCGAATACAACCCAGTATGATCGAATGCTATTAGATTCCAGGTGTACCTCGCATCGCGTTGATCTCCATCCTACTCCGTCTCCTTTTGCTCCTGTTTGCTTGGTGAAAACGATAATTCAGGCAGTGCCAAAATGCGGCAGATCGAACGTAAGCACTCGTTCGATCTGCTGCAGTTACCACTCACGAATTCCTTCCAGCCCGTGACTGCATCTCTCGCCGCCGCAACCACAGGCTGAGCATTACCAAGGCAAGCAATGTTGGCAAGCCAAGACTGCCGCCTCCGCCTCCACCGCCGTCTCCCGCCCCACTATCCACAGTTCCATTCCCATCAATACCTCCAGGAACTGGATCGCCATTCGGCGTGGGATCACAAGCGTCGCCAATACCATCGTCATCACTGTCTAACTGGTCTGCATTGAAATCACTTGGACAGCTATCGCAGGCATCACCCACCCCATCACCCTCGATATCAGATTGGTCCGCGTTGGATATACCCGGACAATTATCCTCGATGTCGACCACGCCGTCTTCATCAATATCCGGAGTAGCGTTTACGCTAACCTCAAAGGTGTCGACCTGGCCCGCTTCTGTTGAACCTTGAATGACGTTTCTGACAGGCTCACCTTGTTCGTCATACGTGATCAACGTCAACTTGTAGGGACCGGAAGCAGTGCCGGTGAGTACAACTTCGTAGTTGTCCTCTGGCAACACCAGTGTCCAGGCGAAGGTGCCGTCAGCATGCGGAAAAGCCATGCTCTGAATACCAATGTCGAGGTCCTGAATCACGACTCTGCCATTCAGCGTCTGTACTGATTGGCCGCGCGAGTTCGTCACCAGAATTTCTACGGGACTCTCAGTCATTACAACAACCGCATCGGGCTCGAAGGGGCATATAGTTGGTGCTGGGTCTATGCAATCAGCGGTACGTGCAAATTCGCTCGCATTAGCAGCATAACTCCCTTCAAACCCACAGCCATCGCCTTCTGGTCGCGGTGAGCCTGGGAATTGGTTGGCTGGAGTGCGGTAGTAGTATCCGTGCGATGCAGTACCGCGGGCGCGCGTTATAAAGTCTTGCTCGCCCATCGGGAAGGTTCCAACCTGCGTGTCAAAAGAATCTGCGAAAAGGCCAAGCGGTGACTCAGAGGGAGTACCATGGATGACGATTCCAGTTTCGTGGTAGTTGGTCCCTTTCGGATACACGACGACTCCAACGTGTCCTGCCTTGGAGCCCACTTCGGTGAGGTAATCGCCACTGGTTACGGGTCCGTAGGAAAGCTGATCAAAGACTTCAGGATGGTCCAGGCGAATTTTTTCCAACCTGGCGTAAATGTCTTCTTTGTAATTGTTACAGGCTTTACTGAAAAGGTCCGTACGGTAATCGAAGTAGGGTTCGAGAACTGTCATGGCGTCACGTGTTTGCGCTAAGGAACCGCCTCTCAAGTTAGGGCGGACCGTCGTTTTGTCCTCATTGTTAGACTCATCAACATCGCCAGGAGCCGTAGCCGTGAAGATCATAGTTTGCAAATCAGCAGCGTTTGTAATTCGTGCCTCTATGTCTATAAAAACGACATCCCGACCCTGCGAATCGCCCTTGCCAAGCAGCGTAATATCTTCACAGCTACCCCCGCCACCAACAAATTTCAAGATAGGATTCGGCGCACATCGAGCATCCGAGAAACCAATTACGTACAGTTGCGGCGCTATTCCCTTTATGTTTTCTCCAGATGAGTCGCCACCAAGCTCGCTCGATTGGGCGAAACTCGTGTCAAGTCTAACGCCGTTGACTTCCTCTTCTCCCAGATTGCTTAAGGTTGCTGTATAAGTCACGATCAAGTGATCGCCCCTGTCTTCTAGTACTGACGTTGCCTCAACGCGAACATCGACACCGCCACGCAAATCACCGTCGATCGGAACATACATTTCGGCATACTGACCGTAGCCTCTGCGTACATCGCCATCCTCAGCCTTGTCGAGGCCGACACGCAGTTTCACCCAGGTAGGACCGTATAGCCCGTCGGGACGGGGGCCGTTGAAAGAGATATCGCATTCCAGCCTGGTCGGCCCCACTGCTGACCAGTCCGCTAGATCCGGGCCCGTATTGCCATAGACATAGGTTTGATAGTTTGCTCCTCCACCACAAAATTCGTTACCGCCACCAGGTGTCACGGTGAACATTGGATAAACAGCGGTTGTCGAGTCCCGGTACAAGACGCTCGCGCATGAACGCTCGCGCCAAACCTCGTTGCCTTCCTGTATATCAATGTATCCACAGCCCAGCACGACAGGTGCGCTAACTGCGGAGTAGCAAGGGCTCGGAGTCCACGGGTAGGGGTAGTATCCTATGTGTATATCGCATACCGGAACGGCGGGCAAGATCTTCACAGCAACTGTTCCGCCCTCAGTAAACTTTCCAGCTGCCTGTCCGGAGACATAGGAATTCGTCATTGGGCACGCCCCCTGCTCCACATCGCTCACCAGGGTGCACGAAGGCAGAGGTAAATTGGGCGGCGATACGGCGTGGGCCTTGCCACACAACAATGCGGTGCATAACAACAGTGTTTGAAAAGTCGTTGCTATAAATTTCGTAGACATTTGTTAGCAACCTCCGGACAAAGTTACTGGTTTTACTGCTCGATTACGATTGCTCAGCAGTAACAGGCGGCAGTGGGAGAGTGGGCGCAGTAGCCTGCCTTGTAGCTGAAAACTGGCAATTACGCGCAAAAGCACCAACAGACCAGCCATGAAACAAGTGGCTAAGTCCGTCGATCGTTGATGCGACGGGGCAAGAATGCAATTTTCATGGCTCATGGAGGAACATCTCCCAAAAAGGTTGTACATAAGGGCAGTATGATTAGATGCGGTATGGTATGGCGCCGCAGACGATATTGGCGCAGCACCAGCAAGAGTCACCGGACTGGCGCCTGTGAAGGCGGGTAAAAAGCGGCTGCTAGTCGCTAATCCTGGATAACGTGCCGCTGCTGCAAAGTTGACTGTCACAACATTCCATTCGCCTCATCCGTAGCGGCAGGTAAATTGCATAAAATCCCGATTCGACATGGCGACTCACATGGAGCCCTGGCCACATGCCCTCTGACACGAGCTCGCAGCGTACTCCCAATTCGTCAGACACCACCACCCCGCGGATTGGGGGAGTGCACTGATCGGCGATGCACTCGCGCTACCGACCCGGCGCGACCTTGGGCCCCGCGGCGCCTGCCTGCTGCACCACCAACCAGCGGAGCAACCACGCCGAGGCGGAGAGCGAAAACTGTATGGACGATGCTGAAGCTGGCATGGAAAACGCCCAGGGAAACTTACAAATTGGCGGCGTTAGTGTGCAGTTCTCGCTGGGGCACGACACTGGCTCAGTGGCGGTCGCGGCCGTATAATCCCGGTTTTGGTGGTTGCCGCTGTTTATGATTGAAACTACATCGTCCGCAAGCTACACATTGGTTGTCTCCTGTCCCGACACCATCGGTATCGTTGCCGCTGTCTCCAGTTTCGTCGCTGAACGCAGCGGCTCCCTGCTGGAGTCCAACCACCACACCGATGTGGAACAGGGCTGGTTCTACATGCGCAATGTCATTCGCGCCGAGTCCCTGGCCATAAGCCTGGACCAGTTCCGGCAGGAGTTTGCGCCGCTGGCGCAGCGTTTCGATATGGGCTGGCATGTGCGTGACAATAGCGAATTGCAGCGGGTGGTAGTGCTCGCCAGCCATGCACCGCATTGCCTGGCGGATATTCTGAACCGGTTCAAGAGTGGCGAGCTGCCCTGCCAGATACCCTGCGTGATCTCCAACCATGAGAATTTGCGCGCCATGGTCGAGTGGCATGGCATCCCGTTCTATCATGTGCCGGTGCCCGCTACCGACAAGGCAGCGGCGTTCGCCCGCATCGCCGACATTATCAACCAGTACGAGGCAGACACGGTGGTGCTGGCGCGCTACATGCAGATCGTGCCGCCCGCGTTGTGCCAGGCGTTTGCCGGCCGCCTGATCAATATCCACCATAGTTTCCTGCCGTCATTCGTGGGTGCCAATCCGTACCAGAAAGCCTATGAACGCGGTGTCAAGTTGATTGGCGCTACCTGTCACTACGTGACGGAGGACCTGGACGAGGGGCCGATCATCGAGCAGGACGTGATCCGGGTTAACCACAGCTGCAACAAGGACGACCTGGTCAGGCTGGGTCGCGATGTCGAGCAGTCGGTGCTGTCACGTGGCCTGCGCTATCACCTGGAAGACCGGGTGATAGTGCGCGGCAACAAAACCGTGGTGTTCTCGGCCTGAGTGCTGCCGGGATTACTGTGCCAACAAGCCTTCGCGCAACATTCCGGCCTGCTGTTTGATGCGGCGCAGGTTGTCTGGACCGGTGCGCAACAGCTGTTTCTGTAGCGCGGGGAATTCCTCCAGAGCCGGATCAGCATCGTCGTCCTGCTGCAGCACACCAAGTGCCTGTATTGGTGGCATGTAAGCACCCCCTGAATTAGCCCCGCGCAAAATTAGAGTTCTCCGCCATGATTAATGAAGCATGGAGGACGGCAATGCGTAACTCCCGATTCGCTCGATACCTGCTGTCAGGACAATTGACCTTCCCCTTGCGGGAAGCTGTAAGCTTGGTCCAACTGGAGGCGTATTCTGATGACGATTGCCATTTTTGCAGCTTCACTTATTACAGGCAGCGCGCTACTGGTGCTTTCGCTGGCGTCACTGTGGCGGCCACAAATCCGATTCTGGCCACCCCCCGGTATTGATACCTGGCAGTACACAGCGTTCTGGTGGCTGTTTCGCATTTTTTCTGTTGGGATCGTTCTGGTATGTATCCTGGACTATGGCGCCATCGGCAACCAACATGCGGCCCAGTCGATCGTTGGTGCTGCATTGGCGCTAACAGGATTTGGGCTAGCGTTCTACGTGACGTTCCGCCTCGGCTGGAAGGATGCTCACGGCGAAGCCACCGGTCTCACTACCAGCGGTTGGTACAGTTGGAGTCGCAACCCGGTCTATGTCGTGTCTATTGTCGGCATGGTAGGGATGGGTTTGCTGGTGCACTCCTGGCTAGCGTACTGCCTCCTGTCAATTTGGGCAGCGCTTTACATCGCAGCACCCTATCTAGAGGAACCCTGGCTTGAGCATGAATACGGAGACGCATATCGACAGTACAAATCAGAAGTACCCCGCTTTGTAGGCAGGTGTAGCAACGAAATTTAACCTGCGTTCTCTCATCAAACAGCCGAGACCCTCACCATGACAACAGACACCTGGCTCATACTGCTGCACCAACTGCTGTTTCAGGGCATGTTCGTTGCCAAGAATGTCGTGCTGAAGCGCAGACTCGGCCAGCCAATCCGGGGCTTCAACCCGGAGGCCAGCCTGTCGATTGCGTTCTTCGCAATTTTCATCGCGGTCGCGCTCTGGCTGTCACTCGCCCCCGGCACCCATCAAACCGGTGACCCGGCCAGGGCCACGACGCAGGCCATCGCCTTACTGCTCATGCTGGCGAGCCTGGGCATAGCCGCTGCGTCACTGCGCCACTTGGGCGACTCCTGGCGCGTGGGCGTTATCGAGGAACAAAGGACCGCGCTGATCGAGCGGGGCATCTATCGCTTCAGCAGGAACCCCTACTTTGTGTCCTACCTGCTGATGTTCGCCGCCTATACCACGCTGCTCGCAAGCCCCCTGCTGCTGATACTGTCTGCCATCGGCTTCGCGATGATCCACGCGATGATTTTGCGGGAGGAGCGGTATTTGACGAGCACGCACCCCGCCGACTACGCGCGCTACCGGCGCTGTGTGCCCCGCTATCTGGGCCTGCGGAAGCGAACAGCCAGTCATTGAGCATGTTATTGATTACCACGCCTACGCTGCGGTTGATCGCACAGCGACCACTAGAACCAGATCGGCAGTGAAGCCTGCTCCTCAAACAACGCGGGCGTCTCCAACACATCACCCTCCACACTGTGACTGGACGCCACCTCCTCACGGGTACCCGGCAGCGGCTCCCCGTCGTCCGGCAGCGTCTGCCGTTCCTCCGCTGGCAGCACCGTGACGACATACCGCAGCGGCCCGCCCGCCTGCAGTGCATCGAAGGGATAGCAGGTCACCAGCAGCAGCGCATTGGTCTCGGTGTCGACGGAGAGGGATTCCCTGCTCGCATCCACCACACGGATGGCCTGCACCCGGTAGTCGCGCTGCTCCCCTGAGGGCAACTGCAATTGCAGCCGGTTACCCTTGCGCAGCCGCTGCAGGAAGGCGAAATGGGTGTCGCGATGCCCGCCGACCACTGTGGTCCCGCCGGCGCCCAGTTCGGCGGACGGTATCGCGCGGCCCGGGCCGAAGGCCAGCGCATTGCCTGAATCGCCCTCCAGGATGAACAGGTCCACGTCGAGGTCCGCACTCTGCAGTCGCCCCACCGGCCAGGTATCGGCCCAGGGCCAGGGTTTTACCACAGCATCCCCCAGTTGCAGGGTCTCCACCCAGGCCAGTTCAATCAGGACGGGCGCCAGCCAGGCCTTCGCCTTGATCATCGCCGCACCACCCAATTGCTGCAGGGCGAGGACCAAAAGGCACAGCATGATGCCGTTCCCCCAGCGCTTACTCCTTCTCTGCCGGGACATGGTCCACCTCCAGTATCGACAGTACTCGCACCACCATGGCCAGAAACAGGCAGAAGATGCCGAACCACAGTTTGGCGGGCCCGGAGGTGGCAGTGCGCGGATAGGCGAACTGTTGCGGGCTCTGCCCCCGTGGCCGCGTGTTGGGGACGGCGGCACTGTCGAGCGCGTCACCGGCGGGGCGGGAGACGATCTCCTCCACCGCCACAAAACTGGTGTAGGGGCTCAACAGGCGGTGCGCCAACGCCAGCGGCAGCACCGCTGCCCGCACGGCCGCCTCGTCGCGACCGGCCCGTTTCTGGTCCAGCAAGCCGGCGATTTTACGCCTGGCCCATATACTGGCGACACCGGCGTGGGCACCGGCATTCTCCAGCTGCAGCTCATTCATCAGTTGCAGTTGTTGCTGCCACGGCCGCCCGTTCACGCGGCCGCTGACGGTGATGGTGCCCGTCGGCAGCGCCGGCCCGAAATTCGCCGCCACTGACAGTACCTGCCCCTGGTAGAGATCCGGCACCCGCTGCGGCCAGGCATCGACGCTGCCCCCCCAGTCGATCGCGAAGTCCACCGCCGCCGGCCGCGACAGCTGCTCAAACAGCGCTGCCATACCGCTGCCCACCTCATCGAGCGCGCCGATAGGGGTGTGGGTGCCGCGCCCGAATTCTGCGGCCTTGCGCATAAACCAGGCGTTGGGGGCCGAGCCTATCCCCACTGTGAACAGGCGGCTGTCCCCGAGGCGGGACGACAGCTCTTCCAGCAGCTCCTCCTCGTTCCCCACCGCGCCGTCGGTGATGAAGATGACCTGGCGCAGGCGCTCAACCTCCCGGCCGTCGCCTGCCTGCGACAGCGCCGCGCGCAGGGCCGGCAGCATTTCGGTGCCGCCGGATGCAATCAGCGACTGCACCAGTGCCTGCGCGCGCCGGACATTGTCCGCCGTGGCGGGGACGGGCCCTGCGTACAGGGCCCGGTGGGAGGAATTGAACTCAATGATGTTGAAGTAGTCCTGCGGGCGCAGCTGGCCGAGGGCGCTGGCGACACTGGCGCGCGCCTGTTCGATGGCGACCCCGCCCATGGAGCCGGAGGTATCCACCACAAACACAATCTCCCGCGGTATGGTCACGGCCCGGCGCTGGGCGGTGGGCGGCACCACCATCAGCAGGGCGTAATAGTCATCCCCGACTTTTTCCGTGAACACGGCGGCCTGCGGTGCGCTGCCGCCGACCGGCTGCCAGCTGAGGACAAAATCCCTGTCCATCTCGCTGACGCCGTTCACCAGCGCGAGGCTGTACACCCCGGCCCTGCGCGACAGGGCGATGTCATGATAGGCGGAATCGACACGGGCCAGCGGCATGCCCATATCCAGCTCCGCCGTTATCTCGATCGGGTTGAGCGGCGTAGGGTCGCTGCCCGGCGCCGGGTGCAGGAACGGCGAGATCGCATCGGCATCGGGCACGCGGTCTGTCGGTGTGGCCCAGCCCAGGGCGCTGTTCACTCGCAGCGGCGCCGCACCCGCCTCCAACGCCACGTCATCGACGACGGGCGTGCCGGGTATATAGCGCGGCGTGATCGTCATCGGGAAACGCAGCGAGAAAACCTCCGCCTCGTAGCTCACCGCCTGCACGTACTCCAGCTGCACGGTGACTTCTTCCCCTGGCGCAATATTGGCCACCCGGTTGGTGAACAGGTTGGGGCGCTGCTGCTCCACCAGGCCAGCCTTGTTGCCGGCTGTCTTCGCGGCCTCATAGATTTTCCTGGCCTGCGCACGCTCCTCGATCACCCCGACTATGCGGCGCTCACCCAGCTGCAATTCCATGGCGCGCACGGCGGCATCGCCCGGCAGCGGGAACACGTACACGCCTTCGAGGTAGCGATCGGTGACGTTGCGGAATGTCTGCTCCACCTGCACGATGGCGATCATGCCATTGATATCAAAGTGGACCTTGCTGTGATGCACCAGCGCCGGGATAAAGCGGCCGGTGGTGTCGTCCTGCAGCAGCAGGTGCCCGCTGCCGACGCCATTGGGCCCGGTCTCCTCGTGGCTGGCAGCAGCGGCTGCCGCGGCGGTTCCCGCCGACAACAACAGCAGCCACACAGCACCCAGCAGCAGCGCCGGCAGGCAGCGGATGAACAGTCGCAGCAGCGGCCTGCTGCACCCAGCGGCAGCATGGGCATAGCGGTGACAGAAATACATTTTGTAGGCCATACGATCTCTCCCTGTGTTGGTGCCACCATTACAAAACAGCGGAGTGGCCAAACACGGGACCGAATATGGCGTTGTGCTGATGAATTATGGCAAATTGTGGCAGCCTATTGAGATCACCCCCCCGATTTGGAACTATGGACGCCCGCACACCGGGAGCCAGGACAGATGCACCATGCCGCACCATATCGCCATCGTTGAGGACGAAGCCGCCATCGCCGCCAATTACCGCGATGCACTGCAGCGCAGGGGCTTCCAGGTGTCGCTGTACAGTGACCAGGCGAGCGCCAGCAGCGCCTTCCGGCAACAGCTCCCGGACCTCGCCATCATCGATATCTGCCTCGGTGATGATATGGATGGCGGTTTTGAGTTGTGCCGCGATTTGCGCAGCCGCAGCCCCGAGCTGCCGATTGTGTTCCTCACCGCAAGGGATTCGGAGCTGGATATGATTTCCGGCCTGCGGCTGGGAGCGGACGATTACTGGACCAAGGACATCAGCCAGGAGTACATGCTGGCCCGCATCGTCGCCCTGTTCCGCCGCACCAAGGCCTTGCGCGCGCCGGAGCAGCAGGAGGACACCCTGCAGCAGGGCGCGCTCACGCTGAATGTGGAGCGCATGACCGTCACCTGGAACGGCGCCGCCATCGACATGACATTGACGGAGTTCAGGATTGTCCGCGAGCTGGCGCGCCGCCCCGGCCAGGTGAAATCGCGCCAGCAACTGATGGACGCGGCAGAAGCTGTCCTGGACGACAACACCATCACCTCCCATATCAAACGCATCCGCCGCAAGTTCACGGATATCGATGCCGGCTTCGAGATGATTGAATCCGTATACGGCGTCGGCTATCGCTGGTCGGGGAAGTAGCGCATGAACCTGCGGCGCCAGCTACTGGTGGTGAGCCTGCTGTTGCTGTCACTGCCGTGGGCCGGCTGCCAGTTCATCCGCGAGATGGAGGGCGCCATGCGCAACGGGCAGGAGCAGTCCCTGCGCGCCACCGCCCAGGCCATCGCCACCGTACTGGGCACCCAGCAGGAGCTGCTGTACCCCATTGCCGAGCGCCGCCATGCGGCGGCGGACGAGCGCGAATCCCTGTACGCCTACCCCACCAGCCGGCCCGTGTACCTCGACGGCTACGCCGACGGCTGGGAGACCGTGAGAAGCAGCCCCTGCAACCTCAACGCCAGCGCCACCCTGTCGGTCACCTGCCAGGCACAGGCCGACGATGAGTATCTCTACCTGATGCTGAAAGTGACCGACCCGGAGGTGGTGTACCACAACCCCCGCCTGTCGCGGGAACCGAATGGTGACAGGCTGATACTGCGCCTGTGGCAGAATGGCCGGCGACAGGACTATGTGATCGCCACGACAGCACCCGGCCACGTGCGGGCCAGCGCGGCCAGCCGCCGGGAGCGCGACATTGAGCCCGGTGACATCCAGGGCTACTGGCAGGACGCCATCGGCGGGTACACCATTGAGCTGCAGATCCCCCTCGCCTACACCGGCGGCCGGCTGGGCCTGTATGTCGCCGACACCGGCCGGGAGAGAGCCCGCACGACGCGACAGACGGTCGGCAATATCAGCCCGCTGGACAGCACCGCGCCGCCGTGGCTGATCTCCAGCCCCCCACGGCTGCAGGCCCTGCTTGCGCCCTTCCGCCGCCAGGGCAGCCGCATCCAGGTGGTGGACAGAAACGGCTGGCAGATTGCCGAAGTGGCCAGCAACACGCCGCAGCAACAGCGCGCCGGCGAGACCTTCTGGTTGCTGCAGCTGCTGTACCGCAGCATCCTGTCGCAGGACACGCTGGCCTCCCTGCACGACACACCCCGCGCCGGCAAGCTGGAGGACGCGGAGATCCGCAGCGCGCTGTCCGGCGATCTCGCCAGCCAGCGCTACAACGACCCGGACAACACCGGCAGCACCATACAATCCGTCGCCGCCCCCATCATCGATAACCACGGCGTGCTGGGCGCGGTCATCGTGCGCCAGAGCGGCGAGACGTATCTCTCGCTCACCGACAGGGCGTTCAGCCGCCTGCTCGCCTACAGCCTGTCGGCCATGGCCATCGCCGCGCTGGGCCTGCTGGGCTATGCCAGCGTGCTGTCGTGGCGCATCCGCAAACTGTCGCACGCCGCCAACAACGCCATCGCCGCCGATGGGCAGGTGAGCAACAGTTTCCCCCGCAGCAAAGCCCGCGATGAGATCGGCGACCTGTCCCGGCACTACGCCAGGCTGCTCGACCGCGTGCGCGAGTACAACGACTACCTGCGCACACTCAGCCGCAAGCTGTCCCATGAACTGCGCACCCCGATCGCGGTGATCCAGAGCTCGCTGGACAACCTGGAACACTCGGGCGCGGATGCCGCGCAATCGGACACCTACCTGCAACGCGCCCGCGAGGGCCTGTCGCGACTGCAGCGCATCCTCAAAGCCATGAGTGAGGCCAACCGCCTGGAGGAGAGCATCCAGAATAACCCGCTCGTCGAACTGGACCTGGTGCCGCTGTTGACCGACGTGTGCGAGGCCTACCGGGAGGTCTACCCGCAACACCGCTTGGCGCTGGAGGTGCAGGTGGCCAGCGCACCGGTGGCAGGCGTCGCGGACCTGATCATCCAGGCCCTGGACAAGCTGATGGACAACGCCGCCTCCTTCTGCTCCGAACACGGCAATATCACCGTGCATCTGCGTGAGGAGCCCGGCTACTGGAATCTCTCTGTCGCCAACGAGGGCCCGGCGCTGCCGGCGGGCATCAAAGACCGGCTGTTCGAACCCATGGTGTCACTGCGCGAGCAGCAGACGGGCAGTGTTCACCTCGGGCTGGGCCTGCACATTGTCCGCCTGATTGTCGATTTCCACCACGGCCGCGTGAGTGTGGACAACCTCGCGGATGACTCCGGCGTGGTCATCAGTATGCGGCTGCCCCGGCAATAGGGTCGCGAGACAAGGGCGCAACCGGGTGTCTGTGCAGGCGGGTGTGCTACTCGCTCAGCCACTGCGCCGCCGCAGCGTTAAACTCATCGGCTTTGTCGATCATAATCCAGTGGGCGCAATCGAATGCCTGCACCTTGTTGGCCGGGTTCTGCAGCAGCTGCTGCAACCACTGCGGTGAGTGGAACATCATCGGTTTCCGGGTGGCGTACCCATAGAAGAACGGAAACGGCGGGTTCACCGGCAGCAGGTTGGTGAGGCCGCCGTTCATCCCGAACCAGCGCATCGCATAGGGCATGCTCATGCCAGCATGGATATTGTCCCGGTTGCTCTTGGCCTGCAGCCCGCTGGCCACCAATTTGGCCAGGGCGTTGCCCGCGAACCGGGGAACCACGAAACTGATTGCGAGGATAATCTGGTACGTGAATATCATCAGCTTTCCCGCCAATGACAGGGATTCCTGCAGTTCCTGCGAGTCCGCATCACCGACATCCAGCCCGATCATTTTCTTGACCCTGTCCGGATAGCGCATCGCGTACTCATAGCCGAACACACAACCCCAGTCGTGCGCGAGCAGGATCACCTTGTCATCGGGGCTCACCGCATCGACGATCGCCCTGATCCGCTCCACCACTTCGCTCACTGAGTAATCCGTGCGGTCGTCCGGGGCAAAGCCCGGCATGGTAAAGCTGACGCAGACGTAATCTCG
Source organism: Halioglobus sp. (assembly GCA_020443425.1). Taxonomy (GTDB): domain Bacteria; phylum Pseudomonadota; class Gammaproteobacteria; order Pseudomonadales; family Halieaceae; genus Marimicrobium. The sequence goes on along the minus strand of JAGRIE010000044.1, from coordinate 79 downwards.
TAAGCTTCCCCGTCAAGTAGACAGTTCATAAATAGAGTTTCCAGCGGATTGTTGTCTTGCTTCAAGCGGTGTCATATCG
>JAGRIE010000043.1 GCA_020443425.1 Halioglobus sp. | reverse complement strand
TGAGAAGAATAGTGGCTAATATCACTTCCATACAGCATATTGGAAATCTCTACATCAGTATAAATGAGCCATTGGGTGGTGACTACGTCCCTATAACAAGGCCAGCCAGAGGGACTGTGAACTTCACCCGTTAGAACGGACACCCCAATCTAACGAGGAGTCCAAAGATGCCGAGATACACACAACCTAGAAAGACATGGCAGTACAGCAACGAATTTAAAGTAAAGGCCGTTGAGCTTTCAAAGCTTGAAGATATAAAAGTAAATGATGTTGCTGCCGCACTGGATATTCACCCGTTCATGCTATCCCGGTGGCGGAAGGAGTACAGGGAAGGAACGATAGTGGCGAAGAAGGGTAAAAAGCTGACTGACTTTGCAAAGGAGAAGAAGGAGATGGACCACCTTCAGAAACTCGAAAGGGAGAATGCGCGACTTCGTAAGGAGAACGACCTCCTAAAAAAGTGGCAACGGTATCTGGCGGAGCAACATCAGAACGATTTGGATTCATCCAAAGATTCGGACCAGAACTAGGCGTCAGATACCTGTGCAATTGGCTTGGTGTATCTCGTAGTGGTTACTACGATTGGCTGAAACGAAAACCCAGCAATCGAACGCAAGATGACATTGCTTTGCTGGTCAAAATCGTCTCGATACACCAAAAGAGCAGGGAAACCTATGGCAGTCCCAGGGTGCATCGCAGCTTGAAGAATGAAGGTGTGCGGGTAGGCGAAAAGCGGATTGCTCGATTGATGCGTGAGAATGGGGTCAAGGGCCGTGTTGTCACTGTCACTCGCCGTAGTCCAGCGCTGCGGCGCTTTCAGCAAGACGGTCAGAACTTGAGGCTAACCCTCCCGTTTCCCTCTGGGTGTGATCAGCAGTGGGTTGCCGATCTGACCTATATAAGGGTTGGAGATGACTACCAATACCTGATCACAATAATGGATCTGTATTCTCGGCGCATTCTGGGGTGGTCATTGAGCAAGCAGCGTACGGCAGACGATGTCTTGCTTGTCATGAAGCGTGTGATCGCGAGGCGCCGACCCAAACCGGGTTTGATTTTCCACACAGACAGAGGCATTGAGTTTATGGCCTATGCGATCCAGGATGAGTTGGCCCGTCATGGTCTGGAGCGAAGTTACAATCGCCTTGGGTTCTGCACCGACAATGCTCATATGGAGTCGTTCTATCACAGTCTGAAAGGAGAGCTGATACGCGGTAGAACGTTTAGCAGTGACGAGTCGCTACGCAAAACATTGGCGTCCTACATCAACCAGTTCTACAATCAAGAACGACTACATTCTGGGATAGCGTACATGAGCCCGGTAAACTATGAACAACAAGCAGCGTAAACCTGTGTCCGTTTTATCGGGTGAGGATCATGTCACCGCGATGCGGCGCCACCGGACGTGCAAACCTGCGGTTCGCACGCCGCTTACATTGGCGTTATGCGCAAGAGAGTGGGTTCCAATGACTATATTTATTGAAGATTTTGAACGAACAGAAAACTCAGACGAAATATTTGGCATTATCGGAAGAGCATTGGTAATCGCAACTAGGTTTGATTCAATGTGCAAAACCCTGTCGCAAGCGGTTGAGCTTAAAATGCCGACTCTTCTTCGTGGCATATCAGATAGTGATTTTGATTCACTCGTAGAAAAGGCTCTAAAAAAGTCCTCTACTTTGGATAAAAGCATTAAGAATATAGGTCTTCCAGATAGTGTGGCGGTAATATTGCATGATGCAAGAAAGGCCAGGAATGCTGTGGCTCATGATTTGGCAGTTGGTCTGGAGGGTTGTGTTGATACAAAAATAGATGAAAGTGGGTTTTTAACCGAGGTATCAGAATATCTTTTTGACTTAGTACATGGGGAGGTTCTGATTTCAATTCTTATACATGAGTTCAACGGGGAAGATCCAATCCGGCCGGAATTTATACCAGCTTACAAAGATAAAATAGTGAGATGGGTTATCGAAAAATAGTTTGAGAAGGAAGCAGGTGTAATGTTTGGAATGTTCAAAAAAAAGAAAAAGTCACATCTGGCCATGCAAATCGAAAGCAAAGGGCTAGATCAAGTAACCACCGAAGTTGTTGGTGGCCTAATGAGACAGTTGAGTGGTACGGGGTACATGTATCATTTCATTCTTGCCGAATTAGACGGTGCTTCGATGGGCAATGAAAAGGCAAAAAAATTTGCAAGAGAAAGTGGCATTCCAGAATCTGAGTACAAAGGACAGCATCTTTTCGAACATCCCCTGATAGATGGGCCCAGTGGAGCCAAGACCATAATGGATACAGCTTGTCTGGGAATGCTCGATCAGCAAGATTTGGTCGTAGATTTTCGCCTGATGACGCTAGATAAATTAATGCGTCAGGTCGAAGTTGGGAAATACGATAACGATGTGGAGGCAAATTGTGGAAATTTTGATGGAAACAGGTTCTGGGAGTGGGCGAAAGACAACTGTCACAGAGTGGAGTTTGAGCCAAAAGAGATCCACGAGTGGAGCGAAATAAAAGAACTAGATTTCGGCAGAAATGATCTTAGCGAATTACCCGAAGATATTTTGGCGCATACAGGGTTGATCGATCTTAGCTTATTCGATAATAGTTTTTTAATTGTACCAGAATCTGTTTTTTATTTAGATCAGCTAAAATATCTGAATTTAGGGGCCAATAAAATAACAACCCTCTCTAAGAGTATATGTAAGCTAAAGAATTTAAAAATCCTTGATTTAGGATATAACCAACTCACTTGCCTTCCTAATGAGATAGCGGATCTAAAAGATTTAGAGCAGTTAATCGCTCATAATAACTGTTTAGCAAGCCTTCCAAAAGAAATCGGATGCATGACAGGGCTAAAACACATCTCATTATACAATAATGATTTATGTGATCTCCCCGATGAAATACTAAGCCTAAAAAATCTTAAGACCTTAGAACTACAAGATAACAACTTCACTGTAGAGTCAGCAAAGAAATGGATTGAGAAGTTTCGTGGATCTCAGTGTGAGGTATCATTTGGATATCAAAAATGTCAAGTGGCAGAGCCGGTTCGGGTGGTTGAGTGCATCAAGGGCGGGCGGATAGAGGACTCATTGCTTGAAATATATTTAAATTCAGAAGATGGCGTAACGGTGGAAAATATTTTCAGGTGGGTTACAACTGAGCCTGATGAGGACGATTTTTTGGGCAGGCTTATGAGCGATAAAAAATACAATAAATTGCGTATATATAAAGGTTTGAATGCTTTAGATACGCAAGGAAATATTACTCCTATAACCATGGACCTAAGTTCCGAATTGCCATCAGAAGAAGGTGAGCTAATTGAATGGGCAAAAATTACTTATATTCAAACATGTAAAAAATATAGTCTACGACCGAACTTTAAACTTCACGTAGTAAGTGTTGGCACCAGTGCTGACGAAAAGACCATGGAATTCATGGAGCGATAGACAATGCCATTTCCTGAAACACCATCGAAATTAAGTTCATGGTTCGCATAACAAACGCATGTTGGCGGACTGATTTTCCGCTGCGCTCCAAACCGGCCGCAAATGCGGGCGTTAAGCACCCACTATGAAAATGTCCCACGATGAGTATGTTGAGAAGGCTACTGGAGAGAATAGGGCCGAAGCAGTTGCTATAGCTCAAAAAATGCTCGATGGCTCATTAGATTACATACAGGGCTCGCGACGACTATCGAGCATAGGTTCTCGTATCGGATTCAATGAAAGTGATCCAGATTTCGAGATATTTCGAATGATAGATTCCGAAACTGACAGCCTACCTGTTGGCCACACCAGAGAGTACTGGAGTGAGGAAGCTCTTCAACGATTACAACCAGAGTATGATAGGTCGGTCGAGTGGGCCAAAAAAATATCACTGGAGCACTGTATGTCAATCGTGCGCAGATTCAGTGCTTAACAAAAACAGGCAAGCGACGTTTGACCCAGGGATGTGTTTGCTTCCGCAAACCCAACCCTGCATCAAACGCGCATGCTGCAGGCGTTAAGCGGCAACACCCGAGCATCGAGCGTACATGAAATACACGAGATACTTCGAATCCCTCTCCGACCGGCCTGATAGGTCACAGATAAAAATAGAATGGATTCAACGTGTTGCAGAATCTCCCGAAAAAGAGCATATTCAACCCGATGGTCGAATTCGTCGCTGGGGACCAGTGCCTGAAATGGGTGGGAGATTTCTTAGGGTTGTCCTTCCAGCTGACGGCGAGACTATCCATAACGCGTTCTTTGATCGAGGCTATAAGCCATGAAAGTTCAATATTTCCAAGATACTGATACTCTCTATATTGAGTTCCGGTCAGGTGACATCGTTGAGACACGTGACCTCGACGAGGATACTGTCATAGATCTGGACGCAGAGGGTCACATCTGCGCAATGACAATGGAGCACGCCAAGGACAGGACAGATATTCCCCACTTTACCTTTGAAGAAGTCGCCGCTTAACAAGGGCAACCAGTGCGCCCCTGCGGGGCCGGACGACCAACCTTCCGCTGCGCTCCAGTTCGGTCGCCGCTGCTGTCGGCGTTATGCGCCAAACTCAGTAGTGAAACCGAAGCTGCACAACGAGCAATGAATCTTGATCAATCTTGTACACGATTCGATGTTCATCACTAATCCGGCGGGACCAATAGCCCGACAGGGCGTGCTTCAACGGCTCTGGCTTGCCAATGCCTTCGAAAGGATCGCTCGTAATTTCACGGATAAGAAGGTTTATCCTTTTGAGGGTTTTCTTGTCTGTCTTCTGCCAATACAAATAGTCTTCCCAGGCATTTTCAGCAAAGATCAACTTCACTCCGCTAGTGCCCTAATTTTCCCCCGACCAGCCTCTAGCTCTGCAATGGACTCTATGAGCCTGCGAGCATTTTTCGGGCTTCTCAATAAGTATGCAGTTTCTTCAAGTGCCTGGTAATCCTCCATGGACATCATTACAACAGCGCCTTCGCCTTTGCGGGTTATCGCAATTGGCGCGTGGTCGTCACATACTTGCTCCATTGTCTTGGCAAGATTACTGCGAGCGGCGGTATAGCTTATGCTTTTCATAATCCTAATTCCGTACATGTACATAAAAGCGTACATTACATTATCTGCGCATAACACGTCAAGGCTGTCGGACGCTTCGCGTCGCAGCTTGAAGCGTTATGGGGCCACTCGGGATCTCCAATACCCTGGCCTACGTGAATGATGGGCTAAGGCAACAACGATTATTGTATGTTCCATTTCTTGCACGATTACCGAGAATGGAAGCTTGTGTAGGAGTAGTTTCTGAGCGCCTAGTTCGCCAGCGCTACCCTCGACTGGCGTCAAAGGAGGATTGGATTCACTCAAGAGAGCTAGTGCGTGCTCGAACGCTGAAAATGAAACGATCCCCAAGCCCTGGTTGCACCATTTCATACCATGCTGCTGCTTCTTCAAATTCTACAGCGGCATCCTTGCCAATTTTAATGTGCTTCATTGGTCCCTGATTCGGGTCCTAGCGCGTGCCAAGACCTCACTCGCCTCAAGAAGCAGGCTGGGGTCCTTTTCTATCTCATTGATTCTTCGGCATATTTCTATATCCCAAGCCTCAGACAAGTTTGAGTCCTTAGGCCCGTCGAGGCTGGCCACGAGATCACTTGCCAATTTTGCGCGCTCGGGTTCTGAGAGTGCTAGTGCTTCGGACCGCAATGTTTCGAGTTGTGCTGTTGTCATGTCAGGCTCCCTTACTGCAGGTATACTCAGAATCATGCATCATGCAAGCACCCATAACAAGAACGGGCAGTGCGCTCCCTTCGGTCGCCGGACGACCGTACCGGCCGCACGCTGCCGTGAGGGTTGGGCGGCAGAGGCGAGTCCAGAAATACTCTTGAAGCTCGGTCTATGTAACCCTGTCCGAATGAACAACCTGTTACTGGAAACATGAAGATCTTACTTCCGATACAAATTATCATTTGTACGCTCGCAATCTCGGGATTGGCTGGCTGTTTTAGCGAATCTCAAGAAGCGAATCCGCAGAAGCGCATAGCGTCGAGCTCACCTCTTGATCTGTTCATGGCAGGGGCGCTCGCGAAAGATGTCGCGACGGTGGATTGCACGCTGTCGGACGGAACGGTCACATCCTGTTACGAGATCACGGTATCGGGAACACCCACCAATTACCAGGTGGGCCCATTTTGTCCCAGAACCACATCGGCAACTGAGGACGAAGTTGGCATTTGGCTCGACGGCGAGAACCTATACGATGTTACCGGCCAATTTATCCTCGACCTACCCACAATCTACAACGACGACGATTGGATGCTTCACGATAGCGAGGGTCGGGTACGCGTTACTGAGACTAAGGAAGCCTTTGAGGCAGCGGCACGCCCTGACGTGGCCGAAGAGTATAAGAACTACTGCGTCGAAGGTCGCATGGAATGGCTTGATGGTGGAAAACCAATCACTACCACTGTCCAGATTCCCGTCTCCCCGGTAGCTAAACGTGTTGCTATCCCAGCCCAAGCACCACTCGGGGTGACCTTCAATGGCGTTCGCATCGACGCTGCTGCTCCCGTCGATGCCATTCTTGGAGCGTATACCATCGCCGCGTTCGATGACTGCGGTGGTCACGTCAATCCATTTGAGGGCTATCACATGCATGCCGCAACTGGTTGCGGAGCGCTAGGTGGCGCAACAAAAGGCGAAGCACCACCATTCGCAATCGCCATGGACGGCTTTCTCATTCACAGCACTATTGAAGGTGGTGATCTGGACGCTTGTAACGGCCACACAACGGATGAATACGGCTACCACTATCATGCTCGCTCGGCTGAACTCAACGGCGTTGTGACTTGCTACATGGGTGCAATTGTCCCAAGTAGCCGGAGCGGGCCACCCGGCGGTGGTCGGCCTGGAGGTAGGCCTCCGCATGATGCGGGTCCGCCCTCTGGGGGCGACAATTCGGCGGCTCCAGCTCGCCATGACCACAGCTAGCATCCACCGATCGGGCTCTGCTCGCGCTTGCGTGTGTGGGGTGTTAGCGGCCTGCCGCCCAACAAATCGTTGCAGCGGACGTTTGAACCGCCACCTGCTTTGCTGCCGCAAAGCAGGCGTCGCCTCAAACGCCCCTGAAACAAGGCGTTAAGCATTAGGGATAAAGTATGAGAAATGTTCTAACAACTTTTTTAATTCTAGTTTTGGCTGGCTGTGCAACTAAACCCACCGAAGCACTTGGGCCGCATGATTTCAAGTTTGGTCTCCTTGTAGGCGATTCAATGAAATCTCTCGATGTAACCGAGAATAAATTTATTATTCCTTACAAGGTAGGAACGAAGCTCCCATATTTCGGTTTCAAAATTATTCCAGACCATAACAAGCCTTATAGTATTCAAACCGTCATCTATCTCCCGGCACCGCCTAAAACCACTTCTGGAAATCTAAAGGGCCAACCTCAGGATTATGCAACAGGTATAAAATCTCTGGTGAAATCCTACCGAGGCCGCTCTGTAATTGGTTACCGTCTTGAGCCCGGCGACCCATGTGGCGACTACAAGTTAGTTGTTCTAATAAATGGAAAGCCTTGGCAAGAAGTTAACTACAAGGTCGTACCAGCAAATGCTTAACAAGTGCAGGCACAATCAGCCAATACGTGGCATGAACCTCCAAACCACTGCGCGGTTTCGTCGCCGCTGCGGTGGGCGTTAGCTGCCTGCACCGCCGCGCCCATTATTGATGATAACGATAGGCACACAAATACGGTAATCTTTGCCTCATGAAAGGTTTCAACTGGAGATCTGAAAAGAATCATCAGCTTATTGAAGATCGAGGCAGATCTTTTGAGGAAGCAATCTTCCATATTGAGAACGGAGGGCTTCTAGATGATATTTGTCATCCAAACGCACAGGACTATCCCCATCAAAAGATATTCGTCGTCGCAATCGATCATTACGCGTACGTGGTACCGTATGTCGAAACTGACGATGAAATATTTCTGTAGACCGTGATACCCAGTCGAAAATTCACCAAGCTATATCCAAGAGGTGTGCCATGAGTAAGGTAAAGCTCTCGAAAGAAGAAAGGGAACTCCTGGACTCTGTTGAGTCTGGTGAATTTGAATCAATACTGACGGAAGCTCGGAGGAGTGAGTTGGAGGCTGCCGCCACGAATACCTTTAGGAAGGATAAACGCATCAATATTCGTATATCTAGTCGTGACCTGATTGCTGTTCAATCACGGGCATCTGAGGAAGGTATTCCTTACCAAACACTGATATCAAGCATAATCCACAAATATGTATCGGGTTCCTTGCGGGATATCGCAGCTAACAAGAAAAGGCAAGGCGACGCGTAAACGCGCGCTTGCTTAAGCCGTTAGGGCTCGACTTATGAATCCACTTGCATTGAATGTTGAGCTCCCACAGCGTATGCGAACGCAGCCACAGATTGCAATTGGCTTGCTTCCCATCGGAATGATGTTCGCGTCATTTGCACCGCTTTTCTTCCTGGCCGTATCACTATTATCAATTCTCGGCATCCCTGAAGACGCACCGGTAAAAGATCAAACAAACGGCATGCTATGGATCGTTCTTTTACTTTTTGCAATGGTTATCCTAACGATCACTGGCTATTTGCTTGGGTGGGTTTTAAATGCAATCGTATTGCGCGTTTTTTTTAAGTGGCCAAAGCAAAAGATCAGCCGTGTCTTACTGTACTCCGAGGTTCCGCCCTCATGGTTAAAAGAAACAATAACCACTACTGGCGCTGCGAGCAGTAGTGAGATCCCTTCAGCATGGGCCGTAACGCGCCAAATGGGGAAAAGTAGCTTTATCTTAAAGCGCGGTGTACTTGCTTTTGGCGCACCAATGTATCTGATTATGGCGGTCCTACCTGCTATAAACGGACGTGCAGAAGCTACAGCGTTCTATTTCCTATGGCAGGCGTGCCTGTGGGGTGCCGCGGGCACACTATTTGGTTTCATGATCTGGTATTTTTCAGAGAGGAGCTTTCTTAAAGAGCATGCCAAAAAAAAATCCTAACAAGTCTGGGCACAATCGACCTCGACGTGGGCTGGACCTCCAAACCGCTGCGCGGTTTTTCGGCCTGTGTCGGAAGCGTTACGCGTCTTGACGAGTGTTGCGCAACACGCTACACTTTTCGCATGATCAAGTCCTTCAAACACAAAGGGCTCAGAAAGTTCTACGAAACTGGTAGCAAGCAGGGCATACAAGCCCAGCAAGCTCCTAAGATTCGTATGCAGCTTGCCGCCCTGGATTCAGCCCATGACATCGAAGACCTTGATATCCCCGGTTACCGGTTGCATCAACTAAAGGGCGACCGGAAAGGCATTTGGGCGATTTCCGTAAGTGGTAACTGGAGAATTACCTTTGAATTTGGTGACGGCAATGTCTATATCGTCAATTATGAGGATTATCACTAATGGCTATGCACAACCCTCCACATCCAGGTGAGTTTATTCAGGCGACCTACATGGAGCCGTATGGTCTTAGCTGTCGTTATTTGGCGGAGCAGCTAGATGTAGCTGCATCCACGCTCAATCGAATTCTGAAGAAGCAAAGCGGTATTAGTCCCGAGATGGCGCTGCGCCTTTCCAAGGCATTGGGCCGCAGCCCTGAAAGCTGGCTAACTATGCAGGATGCATATGATCTCTTCCAAGCGAAGAAGGGCGTAAAACTTAATCGCGTCCAGCGTGTCAGTCTTGATGCCGCGTAACAAGGTCGGCCAAATGAGACGCGCAAACAGCCCGCGCCCATGCTGTCGGCGTTAGGGGGCCTTGGCGAGTGCGAACAGTATTCCAGGGACTTGTCGTTTTCGTAATGTTCGCGACTGCACTTTACTGGGCTATGCCATTCATAGACTTCATGTGGTATCCCGACGAACAACTAGCCTTGTTGGACCAGGGTGGGCTTGGTGCCAGCCTTCCTACTAGCGAAGCCTTTTATTGGTTTCAGCTTAGTCTTTGGCTCCTGATCTCGGTTGGTCTACTCTTCTTTATCAATATTGCACGCACTGCATTCGTAGTACTTTACGTACTAGCCACTATCTCTGGCTTATTCTATGGTATCCAAGTACTTACGCCTGTTGAGTTGCTATTGGCAAACTTAATCTCTATGGGAGACGGTGCCATAATTGCAATTATGTACCTTACATCTGTGTCGGAGGCATTCCGTGAGGCCTCCTAACAAGGGCAGGCAATATGCCCCCCTGCCACACGCGTTATGGATTCAGAAGAGAGGAAAAACTATACGCTGATCAGGTCAGAGTTGTAATAAGGCCAGCCAGAGGGTCCTCCGCACGTGTGCTCCGGCCCCTGAAAGCAGGATTAGCTGTAAGCGGGAGTACTTACATGCAAGATAGAATTAATCCGTTTAGAAAGGCAGGAATAGCCTTGCTGATCATAGGCATCATTGATATCGGTGTTATGGCATTTTGCATAGTCAATAAAGTCAGCTACTCCTCCAGTTTCAACATATTTGCAGTCATCGCTGGAATCTTTCTTATCCGGGGTGGTGTAAAAACAGCTCGTGCAGTGCGCTGGCTTAGTATATTTTTCGTTGCTGCCTTTATTGGTTTTTTGGTATTGAGCCCCTTCATTATTCCGTTCGGATTGCTTCTAACTACGTTGAAGCTCAACACCCTGACAATGGTCTCTTCATTCCTCTCTGGACTTGTGTTCATTGCGGTACTTATTTGGATTCACCTACAACTTTCTACCCCCGAGTCGTTAGAACGTTTAGCTCAGGCGGGCTTCAAGACCGGAAAACCAAAATCAGCATATCTTGCCGGTGGTGCATTAGTAACGGTTCTAATTACGCTGCTTTTTGGGCTCATGAATGGAGCTTCGGCACAAAAGGCCAAAGCCCTTGCCCAAGAACAACTTGGTCCTGGCTTCCAGTACCATGTTTCCAGTATGTCCACATCAGGTAACTCAGGTAGTGCTGATGTCACAGCTTACTCAGACAAGGAAATATATCGTGTGCAAGTCCAGTGGTAAGTCACAGCTAACAAGTCCGGGCTCGCCGCGCATTGCCTGCGCTGGACTCGCTAAACTGCGTTCGGCTCGCCCGGGCCGGAAGCGTTAAACGATCCCGATCGATGCGCGCAGTCTGGATCTACTCGTTGTTCTGGCTGGTGTTGATGTTGCTGGCCATCGGCAACGGTTTTCTTCGCGAAGTAACATATGGCCAGTTTCTGTCAGAGCTGCATTCTCATCAGCTTTCCACGGTATTGGCGATGGCGCTGTTCGGTGTTTCGGTTTTCCTGCTTTCGAAGTACTCCCTACCAGATTCCGCAACTCAAGCTGTCGCCATTGGTCTCGTTTGGCTGGCGTCGACGCTATGTTTCGAATTTCTATTTGGCCGCTACGTTGCCGGCCACTCCTGGGGGCGGCTATTCCAGGACTACAATGTACTATCAGGCCGCGTTTGGGTTTTGCTGCTTGCGTGGGTTACTTGTCTCCCCTACATTGCCTATAAGTATTTTGAACGGACCACTTAAAAAATGGGTTGCAGGTCTAGCTTGTTAACCAGCACAGAACAGGCTTCAGGTGCAGCCTCGAAGGAGGGAATGAATTTGAAATCTTCAAAAAGTCGATGGTTGGTTTTTGGCGGGCTCCTGTGTTCGTCACTTTACTGGTCGTCCTCGGTCTTTGCCGCAGGGCGTATCGAGGGGCAGGTGGAAGGCGGCGGCGGGGCGGTCGCCCAGGCTGAGGTCAGTCTCTGGCTCGCCACGCCGGATGCACCCCGAAAGCTCGCCCAGACACAGACAGCGGAGGACGGCAGCTTCCAGATATCGACCCCAGGCACGAAAGCTGTCGATGGTGTGTATTACCTGTTAGCCGAGGGCGGTGTTGCGAAAGCGGGGGCGAGTACCCAGCCGAATCCTGCGATCGCAATGATGGCCACGCTGGGCCCTGAACCCCTGCCGTACGTCACCGTCAACGAACTCTCGACAGTAGCCTCGGTGTGGACGGGAGCACAGTTCCTGAAGGGTGATTCGCTCAGGGGCAATGCACTGGGGCTGCGCATCGCCGCCGGTAACGTGCCGAACCTGGTGAATCTGGAAACGGGTGGACTGGGGCCAGTGATCGTGAATCCGTTGAACGGGCCGCAGACCACGACATTGGCCAAGTTCAACACGCTGGGCATCCTGTTATCGGCCTGTGTCACCGCGATACCGGATGCCTGTGGCAAGTTGTTCTCAGCAGCGACACCGCCGGCCGGGGAGGCGCCCACGGATACGCTCGCCGCTGCGCAGAACATCGCCCGTTTCCCCTGGCATAACGCCGACGGGCTCTTCGCGCTGCTGGATCAGTTCTATCCGGTTCCGGAAGGCAAACGCTACCGCGATGTAGGCCTGGTTCCCTATCTGTACTATGCGCCCAGCGCGTGGACGCTGTCGCTGGTGTATTCCGGTGGCGGTTTCTACGGTGTCGGCGGTGCCGCCATCGACAGCGAGGGCAATTTCTGGTCCAACAATAACTGGCTGGTGGGCTCCCAGACCACCATTTACCAACAGTTTGGCGGCGGTAACGGCAAGTTCGCGCCGGACGGCACGCCGCTGTCGCCGATGATCACCGGCTTCAGTGGTGGAGGGATCGACAGCCCCGGCTGGGGTATCGCCTTTTCAGCTGATGACAAGGTCTGGGTCACGAACCTGATAGGCCGCACGATCTCGGTGCTGGACCGCAAGAGTGGCAAACCGCTGTCGCCCGATACCGGTTATAACTTCGACGGCAAACTGGGGCAGATGCAGGGTATCCTCGTCGCGCCGAATGGCGATGTCTGGACTGTCGACAACGAGAATAGCCGGGTTGTTCACCTGCCCGGGGGCGATGTCTCCAGGGGCCGGATCCTCGGTGCGACGATGGATGGCAAGCCGGTCGATGGCACGCTGCAGGTCAAGGGCCCTTTCGGAATTGCTATTGACCAGCAGGACCGGATCTGGATAACCAACAGCGCCTCCAACACAGTGACACGCTTTCCGGCCAGCGATCCGGGCCGCGCAGAGGAGTTCGAAGTCGGTTTCAGCCCGCATGCCGTTGCCATCGACAGCCAGGGTAATGCCTGGGTGGGCAACCTGATCGGCCATCCCGGCGCGATGGAGAAGCTGGCGCTGGTGAAACAGAAGCTTGAGGGCAAGGCCGAGGCGCTGGAGGGTTCGATGTCAGCTGATGACCTGGCCGCCAATATGTGGGTCAACCTGTGGGATATCATCAGCGAGAATCCCGGTGGCGATGTATCAATGATCAGCCCCGACGGGACGGTGCACGGCCCCTTCAACGCGGACGGCGCCATCACCGGGCCGTGGGGGATCGCCGTCGATGGCAATGACAATATCTGGGTGGCCAGTTCCACCAGCCATTCAGTAACCCAGTTGTGCGGCGTGCGTACCGAGACCTGCCCACCCGGTTTGAAAACGGGTGACCCGATAACCCCTTCCGAGGGCTATATCGGGGGCCTGCAGATTGTTGCGCCCATCGCCCTCGACCCGGCCGGCAATGCCTGGGTCGGCAATGGCTGGAACGACACGCAGGCGGGTTTCAGCGAGGTTCCTCCCGAGGCGCAGTCCACCCGTTTTCCCGCCCACACGATAGTGGTGTTCTTCGGCGTCGCCAAACCGGTGCGCACGCCATTGATCGGGCCGGCCCAGCCCCTGTAGTCGGGGAGGCCTGGTATGTTACTACATGTAGAGGTTTGAATATGGAGGCAGAATTCTGGCTCAAAAAATGGGAAGCCCAGGAGATCGGGTTCCACCTGGCGTCGGCCAATCCGCTGCTGGTCAGGCATTGCCGGGCGCTGGCGCTGGACCCGGGTGATCGTATCTTCCTGCCACTGTGCGGCAAGACGCTGGATATCGGCTGGCTGCTTGCCAACGGTTACCGCGTAGCGGGGGCGGAGCTCAGCGAAAGCGCTGTCAAGGATCTCTTCCATGAGCTGGGTATGTCGCCGACGGTATCGGAAGCGGGAGCGTTGCGGCGTTATACCGGAGACAACCTGGATATTTTTGTCGGCGATATTTTCGACCTGACAGGCGGCGTTCTGGGGCCTGTGGATGCGATCTACGACCGCGCAGCGCTGGTAGCCTTGCCGGAGGATATGCGCCAACGGTACGCAGGGCATCTGGTGCAGATATCCAACAGTGCGCCGCAGCTGTTGATCTGTTTTGAGTACGATCAGTCCGCGATGGCGGGGCCGCCGTTTTCGATCGACGCAGACGAGGTCCGCCGCCGCTATGGCGGTGTCTATCACTTGCGCCTGGTCGAGACCGTGGATGTGGAAGGTGGCCTGAAGGGGGTGTGCGCCGCCAAAGAGCACGCCTGGCTGCTGTCACCGGTGGATCGCTAGCGCGCCCTCTGGCCCGGATTCAGGTGCGGCGATGGATGCGCGTTTTCTCTATGCACTGGCCGCCGATGCGCTGCTTGTCATCCATGTGATGGTGGTGATTTTTATCGTATGCGGGTTGTTGTTGATTTTTGCCGGCAAGCTGTGGTGCTGGCAGTGGGTCAGGAATCGCTGGTTCCGCTTGCTCCACCTGCTGGCCATTGGCGTCGTTGTGCTGCAGTCCTGGTTCGGTCTTATCTGCCCGCTGACGACCTGGGAAATGGCCTTGCGCGCCAGCGCCGGTGAGATGGTGTACGAGGGCTCTTTTGTCACGCATGTGCTAAGCGAACTGCTCTACTACCATGCGCCGCCCTGGGTGTTTGTTGTGTGTTACACAGGGTTTGGCGGGCTGGTTGTGGCCAGTTGGTTTTGGGTGCGCCCGCGGTAGGCCTTGTGGCGGCCTGCCTCAAGCTCGCGGGAGCGGGGAAAGTGATGAAACGCAGGATTGTTGGGTATCACAAGGACGAAGCAGGCGACTGGGTGGCTGACCTGGAGTGCGGCCACTGCCAGCATGTCAGGCACAACCCGCCCTGGATCAATCGCCCCTGGGTTGTAACCCCCGCCGGGCGCGAGTCAATGCTGGGGTATGAGTTGAACTGTAAGCACTGTGACGAGTGACCGCCACAGACGGCCGGCCGCAGGCTCGCCATAACCGGGTTCTGCGGGAGGGTGAGGCATTGCCGCCGCGCTGCGGCGCTCAGGGTGTCACAATATTGAAGGTGGCGTTGGGCTGGTCCAGCAGTGCGAAAAACTGCAGCAGGTCCAGTTTGCTGCCTTCAACTGAAACGTCATCCGAGAACAGGATGTCGCGAACACCGGCCCTGCCGGTCAGCATTTTCACGAACAATGGATGGGTGATGCGAACAGTGGCGTTGGCATCGGCAACCGGGTCTCCCTCGCGCTGGTGCAGGACGGCGTTTTCAAGCTCCAGGACATACACTTTCCCCAGGTCGGTGAAGTCGATGTTCAGCGTGAAGGTCTTGCCGTCCGCCTTGGGGCCGTTGAGCATCGCGCCCATCAGCTCAAAGAACTGGTCGAGCGGGGTTTGGTCGATCAGGTCAACGGCATTGGCGATGCTGATGCCGGCCTCCGGTGTGCCCTGGCGCAACTCCAGTGCGCCGGTGAGGTAGACATCACGCCAGGGGCCGGATTCGGCCAGGTATCCCATCTGGTCGTAGGTGCTTGCCAGCAGCTCCCTGGCGGCTGTGTTGTCCGGCTCGGCAAACACCAGATGGTTAAGCAGCTCGGCCACCCAGCGGTAATCGCCATCGTCAAAATATTCCTGTGCGCGCTCCAGAATCGCATCTGCGCCGCCCATCATATCGACATAGCGCACGGCGGCCTCAGTGGGCGGCAGTGGGTCCAGATTGGCCGGATTGCCGTCGTACCACCCGAAGTACATTTGGTAAACCGCCTTGGCATTGTGTTTCAGCGTGCCGTAGTAGCCGCGGTTCGGAAAGTTCTTGCGCAGCGCCTCGGGCATCTGCAGCATGTCGGCGATCTCTCGCGGTGTGTAGCCCTGTGAGGCCAGTCGCAGTGTCTGGTCGTGAATGTACTTGTACCCATCGCGCTGCTTCTTCAGGAAATCGATGATCTCAGTGTTGCCCCACAGCGGCCAGTGGTGGCTGCCAAAATACACTTCGGCGTCGGGGAACAGGTTGATGGCCTGGTCAATATAGTGGCTCCACTTGCGAGCATCGCGGACTTTGGTGCCGCGCAGGGTGTAGAGATTGTGCATATTGCGTGAGACCACCTCGGCGCCACAGAAGGCCTTGAGCTCGGGGAGGTAGAAAGTCAGCTCTGCCGGTGCCTCGGAGCCGGGTGCGTTCTGGAAGATGAATTCCACGCCGTCGATGGTGACGATCTCTCCGGTGGTGTCGATAATGCGCGTGGGCTGGGCAATCCCGACACTGCCGAAGGCGGGGCCCTTGCCGAGCCCGGAGCCGACATGGCCGCGGGCCGAGTGTTCGAGCTGGCTGCCGTACATGAACATGGAACGCCGGCTCATGGTGGTGCCGGCGATCACGTTTTCGCTGGTGGCTTCATCCATGAAGCCCACCGGGGCAACAATCTCCGTATTGGCGCCCGCACCCAGCACCGCCTGAACGCCACCGAAGTGGTCGACATGGGAGTGGGTGAAGATAATGGCTGAAATGGGTTTGTTGCCAAGGTGTTCCCGGGCAAAGGCGATGGCCGCGCCGGCGGTCTCTTTGGTGGTCAGCGGGTCGACAATAATCCAGCCGGTCCTGCCCTCGATGATGCTCATATTCGAGAGGTCGAAGCCGCGCAGCTGGTAGACACCCTCGGTGACTTTGAACAGGCCGTGATGGTTGTTTAATGTCGCCTGGCGCCACAGGCTGGGATTGACGGTGTCCGGTGCCTCACCCTGGATGAAGTCATACGATGGCATATCCCACACCGGGGCCTTGCCGGGTCCCGGCACCGTGAGTGATGCCGGTGATGCGATGAGCCCCCTGCTGGCATTCTCGAAATCCTGCGGGTTGGCGAGATCCAGCTCCTCGCGGACCTGTGCATTGGCCCTGGCGGTGTTGTCCGTCGCCGGGGTGTTGCCCTGCGTGAACTGTGCGCTGTCCCCTGGCTCGTCCTGGCAGGCCAGCAGTGACGCCAGCAGAGGAATGAGTAGCAGGGTTTGGCGTCGGATGCGAAAAGAGAGCATGGCTTTTCTCCTGGTTGTCAGTGAGGGGAGCCTGCCCGGGACTGGCCGGCCACCGCGTTCGCCGCTGGGGAGCAGGCGGACACTAGCAGTTCACCGCACTGCGCTCAAGCTGGGGTGTGGCGCAGGCAATGGCAATTATTCCTCGGTGGCTGCATTATAGGTGATCGATCCAGTTATAGAACCAGAGGATGCCTGCCCGTATGAATGTAACATTATTTGGTGCCACCGGCAGTCTCGGCGGCGAGTGCCTGAGTCAATGCCTGGAGGCGGGCCACGCAGTGACGGTGCTGGTGCGCAGTCCTGACAAATTGCCGGCTGCACTGCGTGAGCGGGTCACGGTGATCCAGGGCGATGGCCTGGTGGCGGACGATGTGGCCCGCGCGCTGCCCCCCGGGACCGATGCCATCCTGTTTGCCGTCGGTGTGGATGAAAAGACCTCGCCGCCGGATCTGTGTACGGATGTGACCCGGCACATCCTCGACGTGATGCGGCGACAGCAGATACCGAGGCTGGTGTGGTGTGGCGGCGGCAGTAATTTCCGCCCCGAGGACAAAATCACCTTCGGGGCGCGCTTTGTGCGCTGGTTCTCCGAGACGTTTCTCAAGCACCGGCATACCGACAAGGAGCACCAGCTGCAGTTGCTGGATGCCAATACTGACCTGTGCTGGATCGGTATTCGTCCGCTGCAGATGAAGGCCGGGCCGCGAACGGGCCGCTACAGGCTCGGTTACAATACCTTCAGTGCCCTGTCCAGCATCTCCTTTGCCGACTGCGCACACGCGATGATTCATATGCTGGAGGACGACACCTGGGCGGGCAAGGTCCCGATTATCCAGTACTGACAGGGTTGTGGCGCCGGAAAATGTGGTGGGCGGCGCGGCGATTGGTGGATTGATTACCGAAAGAGGTCTTATGGCGAGTTCCGCGAGTTCAATGAACGCCTGTATCAAACCGCAGGCCAGCGCACAGGAATATTTTTTCGTAGAGGGCTGCTTTATTACCGAGCTGTCCAATTCCAGCGATGATGCCGATGTGTCGGTTGTCCGCGCGCGCGTCGAGCCGGGCAAGACCACCCGCTGGCACTGCCTGCGCGACACCGGCGAACGCTATGTCATGCTGCAGGGCGTGGGCAGTGTGGAGATCGGTGAGCTGCCGCCGCACCGCGTGACAGCGGGTGACGTGGTGATTATTCCGCCCCAGGTGCGCCAGCGTATCAGTAATATCGGCACCGATGACCTGGTGTTTCTGGCGATTTGTTCGCCGCGGTTTACGGATGCCGCCTATGTCGATCTCGAGGCGTGAGCGGTGCCGGGCAAAGTGGGTTACCAGTAGAGGATAGCAACAGTGGCAGAGCGATTTGACAAACTTGACGATAAACTGAAGGCCTTCATTCGACAGCAGCATCTGTACTTCGTGGGTACTGCGGGCGCGGAGGGGTATGTGAATGTGTCGCCCAAGGGCATGGACAGCTTCCGTATCCTGGACGATACCACCGTCGCCTGGCTGAACCTGACCGGCAGCGGCAATGAGACTGCCGCCCATGTGCTGGAGAACGGCCGCATGACGGTGATGTTCTGCTCCTTCGACAAACAGCCACTGATTATGCGCCTGTACGGCCGGGCCACTGTCGTGCACCCCCGCGATGCGCGCTGGGACGAGTTGCTGGCACTGTTTCCGCAGTATCTGGGAGCGCGACAGATTTTCACCCTGGCGCTGGAACTGGTCCAGACCTCCTGTGGCTATGCGGTGCCGTATTACGAGTTGCAGGGCGAGCGGCCGACGCTGGACAAATGGGCAAAGAACCACGGCGAGGCCGGGATACGCGACTACTGGGCCCAGAAGAATACGAAAAGCCTGAACGACAAGGACACCGGGATTTTCTAGCGCCTTGCCCCCGCTCTCCCGCGCAAGTGTGCCGTCAGGCAAATACGCCGTGGATATACCACTGCCTGGCCAGGCGGTCGTGAAATACCCAGTAGCGCTGGCCGCTGGAGTCTGCGGCGATATAGTAGTCCCGACTCACCGCTTTCTGCCACCAGTTGTCCTCGATACGCTCCGGCCCGTGCAGCAGTTGCAGGGCGCTGTTCCAGTACAGCTGCGTGCCGTGTCGGCGCAGGGGTTTCGGTTGCGGCATTAGCCAGAAGGGACGCTGGGCGCGGTGCGCTGTGGTGCAGTGCTCTTCGCCGGCATAATCGCTGCTGACGAGCAGCGCGAGTTCGGGCAGGTGCTCATCCCGGCAGCCCACCTTTTCAACTGCCTGTAAGCCGAGGCGATTGTGCAGCCTGTCCAGCAGGCCGGCCAGCGGCTCGCGCTGGTTGCGCGGGCTGAACAGGTCAATGCTGTCCTGTTGTGCGGGATGCAGTTGGTGGCAGGTCAGGGCGAGACCTTCCACACTGTCACGCAGTTGCAGGCGTTCAAAGCGAATGCGGCTGAGCTGGAGCCAGTTCTTCCAGTCGCTGGTGTTGCTGGTGCTGCGCACGCACACCTCCTGCTGCCCTTGGTTTATGCCGATCAGTTGCCAGGCGATTTCGCCGGTCTGCAACTGGGTGTTGCGCAGAAAGCGGCACAGTGATTGCAACAGCCGCTGTACTGCGGGGAGCAGTTCATCATTGGTTTTCACCTCGTAGCCAAACCAGTACCTGTCGTTGAAGTGCCGGGGGGGCTGGTAATCCGCCTGTAAGTCGTCCCGCTGCCCCAGCAGTTGCTGCAGGAAGTGGGTGAACTCCCTGCCACAGCGTCGACCCAGTGCGGCCGGAGGGAGCCTCAGTACGTCACCCAGAGTGTGCAGGCCGGCCCTGCGCAGGGAGTTCACCGCGCTGGTGAACTGGGTCAGCAGGTCCAGCGGCAGGGGGGCGAGTCGCTCCTCCAGCGGCTGGTGTAACGCGATGGCAACGTCCGGCGCGGCAAACGATAACAGCCAGGCCGCCTTGGGTGTCGGCGCCAGGCCATAGCGCGCTCGGTATCCACGGCTGCTGATGCCGTGGGTGACTTCCAGCAGCAGGGCATCCAGCCCCTGGAACAGGCTCAGGCAGCCGCCGATTTCCAGTTGCAGGCAGTCGGCCTGCCAGATGCACAGCGCCGGGGTGATGCTGTAGGCCCAACAGCACAGTTGCTGCAGGCAGCGCTGCTCGGCCTGCTCATCCCGCTCCAGCAGGCGCACCGGGTCATCGCCGACCAGTGCGCGCACGGTGGCAGCGCTCATGCCCTGGCGTATCCCCGCCATCGCGGCGCAGTCATTGGCCTGCAGCACGCGCTGTGATGCCAGTACGACCACTGGCTGCTGCTCGCAGCGACTCAGGCTCTGCAGGGGCAGCAGGTCAAATCGCAGGCACAGCCACAGGCTCACGACCTGCTCCGGTCGTCACGGCCCGTGGGTGCTGAGAGCGGAAGTTTTACGGTGTCGACAATACTGTACATATATCCAGTATTGTCGACACGATTGCGCTTGTCCAGAGGGGGGGAAACCCTGCGCAGCGCGGATGCGCATCGGCTTATTATCAATATGTTACCTTATGTTACGAATGGTGAGTTCAGTTCCTGGCGCCGGATCACTTTTATTTCGTGAATATTAATCCTTTATATAGTGTATTTTGCGCTGATTTGCGGTTGCGGTTTGTCGTCAATGAGGGGATAGTCGGTAACAAATAGCCTTTAGTATGTTACTTAAGGTTACATTTGAGGATGTGTCGATGAAAACTGTATTGATGGTCGCGCTGGTCTGCCTGGCGTCCAATGCCTATGCCGCCTGCCCTGTTGCGAGGCCGGGGGAACTGCCGGTATTGCCGGATGGCGCAGTCGCCAGTGAAGAGGAGATGTTCCGGGCGCAACTGGAGGCAGAAAAATACCTGTTACAGGCGCAGGTCTATATGGATTGTGGTGTCATGAACCGCAGGCAACACCTGGCGTTGGTTCAGCGAATGGAGGACTTCTCCCGGGTATATGATGAGGAGGTTATCGAGTTCCGCATCCGCTCCAATATTATTGCAGAGAAGTAGAGCCGGCATTCTCCAGCAGGTAGGTGATGACCACTTTCATCAGGAAGCCTGCGATACCCATGGCCAGGCCGATATACAGGATCATGGTGCCGAACCGGCCGGCGTTGCTGCGCCGGGCCAGATCCCACACGATGAACAACATGAACAGGATGAGGGCGCCGACACCCAGGGTAACACCGTATTCGGTCAGCCAGTGATCCATCTCGTCGCGCCCCCGGTCAGGTGGCTACCTGGATGTTGGTCTCCAGGTGCGATTCTGCGGACAGGGAGTTGGTGATCAGGCACCCCGCCTCGGCTTTCTCCAGCAGCCGCCGGGCTTTATCGATGTCTGTGCCGGCCGGCACTGTCAGGGTTGCCGATACTGTAAAAGCAGTGAAACGGGTCACCCGCTCCACGCGCTCCAGCACGCCTTCTGCACTGGCTTCGAGGTTGTTCCAGTCCAGTTTGGAGGCCCTGGCCACGGCGCGGAAGGTCAATATGAAGCAATCGGCGACACTGGCGACCAGCAGTTCTTCCGGCGACCACTGGTCTCCCGGGCCACCGAACTGTGCCGGAGGTGCTGAAACCAGTTGCGGCAGGTTTTCTGCCGTTAGCCCGATATTGCCCTCGGCCTCCGCGTTGGCGGTGACATGGTATCGGTGAGGTAAATCCTGCATAGCGCTTCGCCCTTATTGGTTCATCGGCTCACCAGGCTGCAGGCGAATGCACCTCCACCGCGCTGTTGCGCTGGCTGTTGCCTGTCCAGACCGGTAGTTCCCACAGTTGTGGTTGTAGCGGGGTATCTTCTTCCGGAGACAAGTCTACATCGACGGACTGGTTGCCGCCACGCTGTTTAAGGATGTGTACTTTGCGGTACTCGCGCATTTGCAGGCGCAGGCTGGCGGGGGCGTGGTTGTGACCGGCCTGGTTGGGACGAAACAGCACTGCCAAACTGTCGCCGCTGGCGGCGGCCAGTTGCAGCTTGCGCAACTCGCCGTAGCTGTACTCCCGGGCCCCCAGCCAGCTGAATACTGCACTGCAGGTCGTGCTGCGCAGCGCCTGCTCGGTGGCCCATAAAAGATCCTGCCTGTTCTGGGGGTGAACAAGCAGAACCTGCCGGGTATCGATGCCCCGCGCCGCCAGCAGTGGGGCGTAGGGCTTGTAGGGTGGGGCGATGAACACCTGCCAGCGCCCCTGCGCGCTGAGGTGCTCCATCGTCGGCAGGAACAAGCCCATGGCGCCCAGGCCGCTGCCGTCGCTCAACAGTTCTATTGTGCTGTCCAGCGGCCAGCCGTTCTGTTGCAGTTGTGCATCCAGCTTCGCATAGCCTGTGGCGAGCCCCCGGGTGCCGTGGCAGTCGTTGTTCGCGGAGTTTCCGTGGTCCTCGAAATAGCGGTGGCGACCGCGCCAGGTGTCGTTGCGACGGGTGACCTGCTCCAGCATTTCATTCATGTTCATGGCATTTACCTCCGGGGGATCGTCTGTCCACTACTACTGTATAGACATACAGTAGTAGTGGACGAGGCAGAATGCAAGTCATGAATTGCCGGTACTTTTCCGCAGGTGAGTCAGCGCGCGAGAGTGGGCTCCAGGGGGAGGTGCGCTGCCCGGGTGACGGCCACAAGCCTGCCAGCCGTTGCGGGCGGCTGCGCAACTCGACAAAAATTGCTGCGCAATTTTCTGGACTCGCCAGTGCTCGCCGAAAGCTTCCCGCAACGGCTGGCAGGCTTAAGCGTGGCCTGATTGTCACCCGGGCAGTGCACCTCCCCCTGGAGCCCTGTCGAGGGCCGGTGTCAGGTGCCGCTGAGTCGGGTGACGAGGCGTTCGAGGTTGTCCCAGGGCCTGCCGCCGGCGAAGCCCTTGATGCTGCCGTCGACCTGGGAGGCCTGCTCCAGCAGCAGCGACAGGGAGGCGGTGTCGTGGCGGGCCAGGGCAGCCTGCATGACCGGTATGCGGTTCTGCCAGACGCGCAGGGCGGAGAGCGCCTGCTGTGGGCTGCGGCCGTTATCACATTCCTGTTGTGCCTGGTACAGGGTGCGGATCTCGCGGGCGAGGGCCCACAGTACCGCCGGTGGTTCGGAACCTTCCGCGCGCAGGCCGTGCAGCATGCGCAGGCTGGTGCCGGCATCACCCCTGAGGGCGTTGTCAGTCATTTCAAAGACATTGTAGCGGGCGTTGTCTGATACCGCGTCGATCACGGTCTGCGTGGTGATATGCAAGTCGGCAGCCAGCAGTTTCAGTTTTTCAACCTCCTGCACTGCCGCCAGCAGATTGCCTTCGACCCGGTCGCACAGCAATTGCAGCGCATCGTCGTCGATGCTCATGCCTGCGCTGCGCACCCGCTGTTGTAACCAGCGCGGCAGGTTTTTGGCGTCCACTGGCCAGATCTGTATGGTGGCGCCGGCCTTGTCGAGCGCCCTGTACCACTTGCTGCTGGTGGACTGCTTGTCGATCTTGCCGGAGACGATCAGCAGCACATCCTCATCGCTGCTGATATCGAGGTACTCGCACAGGGCAGTGCTGCCCTGTGCCCCGGGCTTGCCGCTGGCAAGGCGCAATTCGACCAGCTTGCGCTCGGCAAACAGCGACATGCTGGCCGCGCTGTGCAGGATGTCCTGCCAGTTGAAGCCGGCGACATCGGCATCGATAATTTCCCGTTCATTGCAGCCCTGTTCCCGGGCCCGCTGGCGGATCAGGTCGCAGCACTCCTGTACCAGCAGTGTTTCGTCGCCACTGACAAGGTAGACAGGAAGCAGGCCCTGCTGCAGGTGACTGGCCAGTTTCTCCGGATAGAGGCGCATTACTTGCCTGCGGGCGGGCTTTGCCTGGGCTGGCCTTCGGACTCACTGATACTGGCCGCGTAGAAACTGATGCGGCGCAGGATTTGTTGGGCGAGGTCAGAGCGCATTTCGCCCTGGATCAAGCGCACTTCACTCTCTTTGCCGACCGCGTTGCGCGGGTCATTTTCCATCTGTTTGACGACCGTCACGTTGGTGGGTGCCACGACTTCCTTATTGCTGGCGTCGACAATTGAAAACTCCGAGCTCATGGTGAGTTCGTACTCTGCCACCCTGGCCTCGGAGTTCAGTGACAGGCTGCGTTGCTCAAACCGCTCGGGGCCCAGCATAAGGCTGAAATTGGCCTTGTCGCGATCGGCCCACTGCACTCCGTTGGCGGAGAGCTGGGCGATGACGTCGCGACTGAACTCGCTGTTGGGGCTCGCTGTCACCAGGTGCATGCTCTTCCAGGCGTCGGGTAGCGATGCGCCGGCGTTGCCCATGCCGCGCAGGTGGAAGCCGCAGGCGGTCAGCAGGCAGAGCATGCCCAGGATCAAGCTGTAGTGTGTGAAGCGCCTGTACATAGAGAGTCCCGCTAGTTGGAGTTGGCCACAATATTAACTAATTTGCCTGGTACCACAATGACCTTGCGCACGTTGAGTCCGTCCAGGAAGCGGGCCACATTCGGCTGTGACCGGGCCAGCGCCTCGACCGTGTCTTTGTCGGCAGCCGCGGGGACGTCCATTTTGGCGCGCACCTTGCCGTTCACCTGCACCACCATTTCAATGCTGTCGCGGGTGAGGGCATTCTCGTCAGTTTGAGGCCAGCGCGCGTCCAGGATATCGCCCTCGCCACCGAGTATCGGCCACAGTGCGTGACTCACATGTGGCACGATGGGGTTGAGCATCAGCACAATAGCGTGCAGGGCCTCGTGCAGCACGGCGCGACTCTGCGGCTCGTCATCGAGCTTGCCGAGCTCATTGCACAATTCCATGATTGCAGCGATCGCCGTGTTAAAGGTCTGGCGGCGACCGTAATCATCGCCGACCTTGGCGATCGTCTCGTGCACCTTGCGGCGCACGTTTTTCTGCTGCTCGCCCAATGCGGCCGTGTCCAGGGCCGGGGCGGCGCCGGATGCGGCGTGGTGGACGGCCATCTTCCACAGCCGCTTGAGGAAGCGGTTGGCGCCCTCCACGCCGGAGTCCGACCACTCCAGCGACTGTTCCGGCGGCGCGGCAAACATGCTGAACAGGCGCACGGTGTCGGCACCGTAGCGCTCGATCAGCGATTGCGGGTCGACAGTGTTGCCCTTGGATTTGGACATCTTGGCGCCGTCTTTCAGCACCATGCCCTGGGTGAGCAGCCGCACAAAGGGTTCGTCGGAGCTGACCAGCCCCTCGTCGCGCATCAGCTTGTGGAAGAAGCGCGAGTAGAGCAGGTGCAGGATGGCGTGTTCGATGCCGCCCACATACTGGTCAACCGGCGCCCAGTAATCGGCCTCGCCATCCAGCATGGCCGTGTCGTTACTGGCGCAACCGTAGCGAGCGTAATACCAGGACGATTCCATGAAGGTGTCGAAGGTGTCGGTTTCCCGCGTGGCGTCGCCGCCGCAGGAAGGGCACTGGGTCTGGTAAAACGCCGGCATGGTTTTCAGCGGCGAACCGACGCCTTCAAACGCCACCTCGGTCGGCAGGACCACCGGCAGGTCGGCGGCCGGTACGGGCACGGCGCCACAGCTGGGGCAGTTGATGATGGGGATTGGCGCACCCCAGTAGCGCTGTCGGGAGACACCCCAGTCGCGCAGGCGGAAGTTGACAGTGCGCTTGCCTTTGCCCTCGCGCTCCAGGCGATCCGCGATGGTGGCGAATGCCTGCTCGAAATCGAGGCCGTCAAACTCGCCGGAGTTGACCAGCTGTCCTCTGTCGGTGAACGCCGCCAGGCTGAGGTCGCAGGCCTCAGCACCGGCGGGGGCGATGACCTGCTTGACGGGAAGCCCGTATTTGGTGGCAAACTCCCAGTCCCGCTGGTCGTGGCCGGGCACCGACATCACTGCGCCGGAGCCATAGCTCATCAGCACGAAGTTGGCGACCCATACCGGCACCTCTTCGCCCGTCAGCGGGTGGGTGGCGGTGATGCCGGTCGCCATGCCCAGTTTCTCCATGGTGGCCATCTCGGCCTCGGCCACTTTGATATTGCCCTGTGACTCAATGAATGCGGCCAGTGCCGGATTGTTTTCGGCGGCGGCTTTTGCCAGCGGGTGCTGCAGCGCCACCGCCAGGTAGGTCACGCCCATCAGCGTATCCGGCCGGGTGGTGTACACGCTCAGAGCCGAGCCGTCGGCGAGGGTGAAGTCGAGATCGACGCCTTCGGAGCGGCCGATCCAGTTGCGCTGCATGGTGCGCACCTGTTCCGGCCACTGGTCCAGTGTGTCCAGGTCGGC
>JAGRIE010000042.1 GCA_020443425.1 Halioglobus sp. | reverse complement strand
AGTCTGGCCCACTTCCACAAAGGACGGCGAACTGGGCGACGGGGAGCGGTAAAAGGTCCCTACCATGGGCGAGTGCAACAAATGGCCCTCGGGGCTGGCCGCTGCCGGCTGCGGCTGCGCGGCGA
This sequence comes from Halioglobus sp., assembly GCA_020443425.1. GTDB lineage: Bacteria > Pseudomonadota > Gammaproteobacteria > Pseudomonadales > Halieaceae > Marimicrobium. The sequence continues at coordinate 32,984 of JAGRIE010000042.1, read as the reverse complement.
CTTCTGCGGCCGGCGCTGGCGGCGGCGGTGGTGCGACGGGGGCGGAGTACACGGGTGCGGCCTGCGCCGCCATGGTCAGGGCGGCGGCGCCATTGCGACTGATGCGCACCGATTCCTCGCCCTCCTTGATCTCAATTTCGTCGATGTTGGACTCTTCCAGCAATTCGATCAGTTTTTTTACTTTGCGAATGTCCATAATGCAGTCTCGTTGGTAATGGTTACGGTTGTTCTAATTGGGTCACTGCTGCTTGCAGGCCCAGTTCGTAGCCCTGTGCGCCCAGCCCGCAGATTACACCCCGCGCGAGGTCCGAAAAATAGGAGCGCTGTCGGAAATCTTCCCTGGCGTGGGTGTTGGACAGGTGAATTTCAATAAACGGAATGGCCACAGCCGCGAGTGCATCGCGCAGGGCGACGCTGGTGTGGGTAAATGCGGCGGGGTTGATAAGAATGAAGTCCACTCCTTCGCGTCGGGCTGCCTGTACGCGCTCCACCAGCGCGTGCTCGGCATTGCTCTGCAGGTGTTCCAGCCGATGGCCTTGCGCCTGCGCCAGTGTCACCAGCCGCGCATTGATATCGGCGAGGGTGATGCTGCCATAGATGTCGGGTTCACGCTCGCCCAGCAGGTTCAGGTTGGGGCCGTGTAGTACAAGAATGGTCGCCACTTGGCTGGCTCTCCCCGCCGGTGCACAGATGAGCACGAATTCTGGCGCAAATTTTTCGAGCTGTCCACGTATATCAATAAGTTTGTGAATTTTGGCAGCTTATAGCCGCCGGATTGCAGAAGTTAGGCTGATTTAGCCATTGTGCGCTTGCCCGCCGCTGGTGTCTGTGCCTGTGGCGAAATTTGACGTAAATAGCGACTAAATACTGCAACCTGCCTAGAAATTGGCGGCAACTCCACTGTTCTTGCCAGAAACGGATTGCAGGGCTTCGAGCACGGTTTTCCGGCTCAGTACCTGCGGCAGCACCAGCGGCGCCTGCGCGGTATCCGCCGGGTACATCAGGTACAGCGGGATGCCGTTGCGCCCGTGTTTTTGCAGCAGCGCGGCGATTTCGGCATCCTGGTTGGTCCAGTCCGCAACCATGTACACCACGCCGTGATCGGCAAAGGCCTCAATCATCGCGTCGGTGCGCAATACAGCGGTCTCATTGGCGATACAGGTAATGCACCAGTCGGCGGTGACATCGACAAAAACTGCAGTGCCGGCCTCACGCAGCGCGGTGACCTCATCCTCGGACCAGGCGAGATACCCGTTGGCCGATGCGGCATCGGTGCGGTCGCCATCCAGCCCGCGCAGTGATCCCAGCGCTGCCGCCGCCGCGAGGCAAGCCACCGCCATCATCCGGCGCCAGCGCCGTTCATTCCACAGCCAGAGTCCCAGCGCCAGCACCAGCGCGCCACCGAGCGCGGCTGTCATGGTATTGACGCCAGTCTGGCGGCCAGCCACCCAGAACAGCCAGATCGCGGTGGCGTAGAGGGGAAAGGCCAGGAACTGCTTGAGTGTCTCCATCCACGGGCCGGGTTTGGGCATCAGTGCGCGGGCCGCGCCGCTGTAGCTGAACAGCAGCAGGGGGGCGGCCATGCCGGCCCCCAGAGCGACAAAGACCAGCAGGCCGATTCGGGGCGGCTGGCTGGCAGCAAACCCCAGCGCGGTACCCATGAATGGCGCGGTGCAGGGGCTGGCGACGACAACGGCCAGCACCCCGGTGAAGAAACTGCCCGCCAGGCCGCCGCGACTCGCGAGCCCGCTGCCGGTATTCATCAGGCTGCCACCCATGGCGATCACGCCGGACAGCGACAACCCCATGGCGATGAACAGGTAGGCGAGGGCGATCACAAAGCCGGGGGATTGCAACTGGAAGCCCCAGCCGATGGCATTCCCCGCCTGTTGCAGGAGTATCAGCAGTCCCGCCACCAGCACGAAGCTCGCAATCACGCCGCCCGTGTACAGCCAGCTGTGCAGGTGTCGGTCGTGATCAGTACTGCGGGCAAAGCTGAGCACTTTCAGTGACAGGATAGGGAACACGCAGGGCATCAGGTTCAGAATGGCGCCGCCGATGAAGGCCAGCGCCAGCATGGTCAGCAGTCCCGCGGCCTCCGCTGCCACGGCCGGCGGCGTGTCGGCTGCGGCGGGCTGGGTCGAGGATGGCGCGACCGGTGTCACGGTGCCGCTATTGAAGTCGAGTTCGAAGACCTCCCTGTGCGGGGGATAACACAGGCCAGCATCGGCGCAGCCCTGCGAAGTGGCTGACAGGGTGGCGCGCTCCTGCACCGGCCGTGCCAGCCCCAGCATGACATCAGCGCTGTCGTAGTGGATTTGCACCTCACCAAAATACTCGTCGGTGTGGTGCAGGCCCTGCGGTAACTCGACATCCAGGGCGATATCACCGCCCGCGTCTCGCAGCGCGAACGCAAACTGGTGCTGATACAGGTAATAGCCGGGTTCGATCTGCCAGTGCAGCAGGATGGTGTTCTGGTCGACGATTTCCACCGACAGCGAGTACGCCTCTTCCACTGGCAGGAAATCGGGGGGCGCGGTGCCCAGCGCGTTGCGATCGGAAGCGCCGAAACCCTGTGCATAGCAGACACTGCTGACCAGTAAGAGCAAGCTCGCGAGCATTGCGCGCATATCAATTCCTTGGTGGTAACAACGCCGTCTCGCGTGTCGTTCTGGGCCCGGATTGTAACAAGACTTCTGCGGAGTGGCGAAGTAGGGCGAGATCAAAGTGCTCACCGATGCTACACTGCTTCGACGTTTTAACCCTGCAATAGTTTCGCGATTGGAGACCAAAAAGTGAGAAAAGTGTGGATGGCGGCGCTGGCCCTGGGGCTGTTGCCGTTGGGGGTAGCGGCCGAACAGGATCCCCCGCTGGAGTTTGAGAACGCCTGGGTCAGGGCGATGCCGCCGTTTCAGCCCAACTCAGCAGGCTACTTCACAGTGACCAATCGCGGTGATGATGCCATCGCCATCGTCGGGGCCAGCTCCAATGTCGCTGAGAAGGTTGAACTGCACACCACACGGGAAGTTGATGGGCTGATGCGCATGAAAAAACTCAAGGGCCTGGCGATTGCGCCGGGCGAGCGTGTGGAATTCGCGCCCGGCGGTAAACATTTGATGTTATTCGGGTTGGCGTTTAGGCTGGTACCCGGTGACGACGTGCAAATCTGCCTGCAGTTGGCCACCAATGAAGAAGTTTGTACCGATGCAGAGGTTCGCATGAGTGGCGAATCCTCCGATTCAGCAGATCACCAACACCACCATTGAACAGAGTACTATCATGAACAGAATGACAGATACCTCCTCCCCATGGGTAAAAGTAGCGGCCGCCGTTATCGGCGTGTACTTGCTGGGCGCGGTGCTGCTCGGCATGTACTGGAGTATCACGCCGGCACCGTTTGATGTGCGGGCCAATGCGCGTGAACTGTCAGCGGCCGGCGGCGTCCAGGCAGAGCCCAAGGCCAAGCTGGTTACCGGCGCGGTCACGATGGGCACCCTGATCGGGGTGATGGAGACGCTGCTGGACAAGCCCGGTGGCTATACCCACAACGACCGGTTCCCGCCGGGCGTGTGGTTGGACAATATGCCCAACTGGGAATACGGGGTCCTGATCCAGGTGCGCGACATGTCGCGCGCGATGCGCGAGGTGTTCAGCCGCTCGCAGTCGCAATCCAAGGAAGATGTCGACCTGGTGGAGATGGAACCGCGCTTCAACTTCAACTCGGACAGCTGGATACTGCCGTCCTCCGAATCCGAATACCGCGAGGGGTTGAAGTACGCCAGGAAATACTTTTATCGCCTGTCTGATAAAAAGGCCAGCGGCGCGCAGTTTTACGCGCGTGCAGACAACCTGCGCTACTGGTTGTCAACGGTCGACAGCCGGCTCGGAAGCCTGTCCCAGCGCCTCAGCGCGAGTGTCGGGCAGCTGCGCCTGAATACAGATCTGTCCGGCGACACGGCGGCCAAGCAGTCCACCAAGGCACCGATGGAGCAGGTCGTGCGCACCCCCTGGACCGAGATCGATGATGTCTTCTTTGAGGCCCGCGGTACTGCGTGGGCGCTGATCGAATTCCTGAAGGCGGTGGAGATCGATTTCGCTGATGTGCTGCGCAAAAAGAACGCGCAGGTAAGCCTGCGACAAATTATCCGGGAGCTGGAGGGCACCCAGCAGGCGCTGTGGAGCCCGATGGTGCTCAACGGCAGTGGCTTCGGCCCGCTGGCCAACCACTCGCTGGTGATGGCGTCCTACCTGAGTCGCGCCAACTCAGCGATTATTGATTTGCGCGATTTACTGTCTCAGGGCTAGTGGCGCAGATCAGCCGTTGCTGTAGCGCAGGCGGGTCCCGGTCTCCAGCGAGAGACGGATTTCCTGCGCACTGAGCGCGGTGGGGAAATACGTTCCCGACAGCTTGGCGTCGAGCAGGCTGGCTCCCTCGAGGTTGGTGTTGCGAAAATCGATACCGCTGAGGTCGGCATTGCGAAAATAGGAATTGCTGAAATCCAGCCCGGCAGCATTCATATTGCGTAAATCGCGCCCGCGATAATCGCCATTTTTCAGCTCACTGGTATCCAGGCGGTCGCGTTGTTCGTTGAATTCCTTGATGTTTTCAGTGCGCAGCAACTGGTACAGGGGGTCTTCTTTGATGACGGGCTTGTCCATTGGATCACCTTGCTTATGATGGTCAGGCCGGGAACCGGCCGGGTCGTGAGGCGCAGCTTGCGCCTGGATGCAAGTCGCTAGCTTAAGCCACCGGGACGGCCAAGCCCAGCCCTGCGCGCAAAACTGAAGGTGGAGTTTGACAGCACAGACTTTCGAAGGATTTCTGCTGACGCGCAACTGGCGGGATACGCCCGGCGGGGTCGAGCTTGAATTCTGGTTCAGCACAGCGCGGGGGCCGCTCTGCGCGATAGTGCGTGGGGAGCGCAGTGTATTTTTCCTGCCGCAGCGGGATGTGCCGGCGGCGCGGACCCTACTCGGCAACATGGCCGGGCTCGATATCAGGCCGGTGTCACTGCGCAGCTTCTCGATGGACTCGGTGGCCGGGTTTTACTTTCACCAGTATCGCGCTGCGCGGGGGGCGGCAGATCGGCTGCGCGCCAATGGCTTCGACCCGCTGGAGGCTGATATCAACCCCGCCGACCGCTACCTGATGGAGCGGTTTGTATCCGGCTCGGCAATCCTGCAGGGGGTGCCGCGCCGTCGCGGCCGCTTCCTGTTGCTGGAAGATCCCGCGGTCAAGGCCGGAACCTGCCTGCCGTCGCTGAAGGTGGTGTCATTCGATATTGAAACGGCAATGGAGGGGCTGCAACTGTACTCCATCGCTGTCCACGGCAGCTCCGCGGCGGGTGAGGAGCGGCGGGTGTTCATGCTCGGGGAAGGTGCCGAGCAGGACTATGTCAGCAGCTGCACTACCCAGGAACAACTCCTGCAGGCTTTCCTCGACTGGATTGAGGCGTACGATCCCGACGTGCTGATCGGCTGGAACGTCGTGAATTTCGATACCCGCTACCTGCAGCGGGTGGCGGATCATCTCGGCCGACGCCTGCTGCTGGGACGGGACCGCCGTCCGGGCCACTGGCGGGAGCTGGACGATGACGGCGAGCGACACACGGTGCAGTTTCCCGGGCGCGTGATACTCGATGGTATCGAACTGTTGCGCGCGGCGTTCTACCGCTTTGAAAGCTTTTCGCTGGAGAACGTCGCACGGACGCTGCTCGGTGAAGGCAAGCTGCTGCACGGCGGTGATCGCGGCAGCGAGATCAGCCGCCAGTTCCGGGACGATAAAACCAGCCTGGCGGCCTACAACCTGAAAGACTGCGAACTGGTCTCGGAGATTTTTGCCAGTACAGCGATGCTGGATTTCGCGGTCGCGCGCAGCGCGATCACCGGCCTCAACATGGATCGCATGGGCGGCTCAGTGGCGTCCTTTGACAATTTGTACCTGCCGAGGCTGCACCGGGCGGGCTATGTGGCGCCCAATGCCAGTCCCGAGCACACCGCCAGCCCGGGCGGTTTCGTGCTCGACTCGATGCCGGGTATCTACCACCATGTGCTGGTGCTCGATTTCAAAAGCCTGTACCCCAGCATTATCCGCACCTTTTTTATCGATCCGCTCGGACTGGCGCTGGGAGTGTCCGGTGACCTGCCTGCCGATGAGACGGTGCCGGGTTTCCTCGATGCCCATTTCGCTCGCGAGGGCCATCTTCTGCCGGCACTGATCGAGCAGTTGTGGCAGCGGCGGGATGCGGCCAGGGCCACCGGCAACCAGCCTTTGTCCCAGGCGATAAAGATCATCATGAACAGCTTTTACGGCGTTCTCGGGACGCCGGGCTGCCGGTTTTTCGACGCGCGGCTTGCGACCTCGATCACCCGTCGCGGCCACCAGATTCTCTGCCGCACACGGGACGCGATAGAGGCCGCTGGCCACCGGGTGATTTACGGCGATACCGATTCCGTGTTCGTGTGGATCCAGGATGCGCGCTCGGACGAACAGGCCGTGGCGGCGGGCCGGCAGCTGGAACGGGATATCAATGTCTGGTGGCGCGAGCGGATTCGTGAGGAATTCGGCCTGGCCAGCGTGCTGGAACTGCAGTTTGAAACCCACTTCAAGCGTTTCCTGATGCCCACGGTGCGAGGCTCGGACAAGGGCAGCAAAAAGCGCTACGCCGGCGTGGTGGCCGGCAGTGGGGGCGACGAGTTGGTGTTCAAGGGGCTGGAGAGTGTGCGCACCGACTGGACGCGGCTGGCCCGGGCCTTCCAGCAAGAGCTGTACGGCCGTATTTTCCGGCAGCAGCCCTACGCCGATTATGTCAAGGGTGTGACCGCACGGGTGCTCGCGGGTGAAGAAGACGCGCAGCTGGTGTACCGCAAACGCCTGCGGCGCCGGCTCGAGGACTACCAGCGCAACGTGCCGCCGCATGTGCAGGCAGCGCGGCTGTGCGCCGCGCGCGGCCTGCCGGTACCGGGCCGCGGCGATTGGGTTGAGTACGTGATCACTGCCAGCGGCGCCGAGCCGGCGGCGCTGCCGCTGGCACCGCTGGACTACCAGCACTATGTCGACCGCCAGCTGGCGCCGGTGGCGGATGGCATCCTCGGCTTTGTGGGGAGCTCATTCAGCGCACTGACCGAAAAGCAGATCGGCCTGTTCTAGTGCGGGCTTACTGGTCGCCGAAAAACTCCCTGCGCAGGGCCGGGTAGTCTGCGGCGGGCAGGCGCGGGCCGTAGTTGGCGACCACTTTGCCGGCTGCCAGGCTGGCGAAACGCCCCGCTGTGGGAAAGTCCTCACCCCTTGTGATGGCGTACAGGAAGGCCCCGGCAAACATATCGCCGGCACCATTGGTGTCGACGGCCATCACCTTGTGCGGTGGAATCTTGTTGAGCGTCTGGCCGTCGTAGGCCAGTGCGCCGTCGCCTCCGCGGGTGATCACAAAACACTCCGCCGTCGTTTTCAGTTTCTCGACCGCTACATCCAGGTTTTCGGTCTGTGCCCAGCCCAGCGCCTCGTCCTCATTGCAGAACACCAGGTCCAGCCGCTTGCCGACCATCTCCATCATGCCTTCACGGAAAAATTCCACCATGCCGGGATCGGAGAAACTCAGGGCGGTCTTCACACCAGCGGCCTCTGCGATTTCCCGCGCCTTGATGGCGGCGGCGCGGCCGGTGGGGGACGTTACCAGGTAGCCCTCAAGGTACAGGTACTCTGAATCGGCGATGGCCCCGGCGTCCAGCTGTTCCGTGGACAGTGTCTCGCTGATACCCAGGAACGTGTTCATGCTGCGCTCTGCATCCGGTGTGATCAGCACCAGGCACTTGCCTGTGGTGCCCGGTTCGCGGTCCCCGTTCAGGCAGTGGTCCACTCCGGCGGCTTCGAGGTCGGCGAGATAGATATCGCCGTCCGCATCATCGGAGACCTTGCAGGACATGAATGTCGGGCCGCCGAATTGTGCGGTGGCAATCATGGAGTTGCCGGCGCTGCCACCGCTGGCGTGGCTGGCCTTGACCAGGTGACCGGCGAGGTGGTCGAGCAGTTCGCGCTGGCGCGCTTCATCCACCAGCGTCATCAGGCCCTTGCCCACGTTCATCTGTTCCAGTTCCGCGTCGACCACCTTGATCTCGGTGTCCACCAGCGCTGCGCCTATGCCGTATACCTTGTACTTCTTCATGCGTGTTTTGCCCATGGGTTAAATCAACATACTATTATCCTGATTCACCGGTTGAATAACAGTGTTGCGTGCGCGCTGACCGGGATAAGTCTGTTGGGCAAAATATGAGCAACCGGGAAAAGAGTATCGGAAATTTCCACCAGAGCTGGTGTACACTCGCATCCCATGCTCCGTACCAGCCATATTCTGCTCAAACTCGCCCTGGTGGCCCTTGTTCTGGGGTCGCTGTTCGTGATCTATCTGGACGCCCGCATCACCGCCACATTCAGCGACAAGATGTGGGACCTGCCGGCCAAGGTATACGCGCGGCCGCTGGAATTGTTCGCCGGCGCCGCCATATCGGCGGCGGACCTGGCCTACGAACTGGAGGTACTGGGCTACCGCCCTGTCAGTTCGCCGGGCAAGCGTGGCGAAGTGTCCCGCAACCGCGACCGCTTTGATCTCTACACGCGCGGCTTTGATTTTCCCGGGGAGCGGGAGCCGGCGCGTCGTGTGTTGATTGAATTCAGCGGCGACCGGGTCAGGAGCCTGTCATCCGACGGCCGCACCGTCGACCTGATGCGGCTCGACCCGGTGCAGATTGGCGGGATTTTCCCACAACACGGGGAGGACCGGGTGCTGGTGCAGCTGGCGGATGTGCCGGAGCGCTTTCGCGAGGGCCTGCTGGCCGTGGAGGACCGTGATTTCTACCAGCACTGGGGCTTCTCGATCATGGGCATCGCCAGGGCGGCGTTCAATAACCTGCGCTCGGGGCAGGTGGTCGCCGGTGGCAGTACCATCACGCAGCAGCTGGTGAAGAACTACTACCTCACCTCTGAGCGAACCCTGGTGCGCAAGCTGACGGAAGTGGTAATGGCGGTGTTGCTGGACCTGCATTACGAAAAGGACCAGATTCTCGAAAGTTACATCAACGAGGTATACCTCGGGCAGGAGGGGCCCCGTGCCGTGCACGGTTTTGCGCTGGCCGCGCAACACTATTTCGGCAAGCCGCTGGACCAGTTGAACCTGCAGCAGCAGGCGCTGCTGATCGGCATGATCAAGGGCCCTTCACTGTACAACCCGGAGCGCAACCCCAAGCGCGCGCTGCAGCGGCGCAATGTGGTGCTGGGTGTGATGGCGGAGCAGGGTGTGATCACTGCCGATGAAGCAGCCGCTGCCAGTGCTGCGTCGCTGGGGCTGAACAGTGAAGGCAGTATTCGCGGCTCGTTTCCGGCCTATCTCGATCTGGTGCGCAGGCAGCTGCGTCGAGATTATCGCGATGAGGACCTCACCACCAAGGGGCTCAGCATATTCACGCCGTTTGACCCGCTGTTGCAGCGCCAGCTCGAGCGCAGCACCAGCGCTGTGATGGACCAGCTCGACCCCGGTGCCACCCTGCAGAGCGCCTCCGTGGTGACCCGGTTTGACAGCGGCGAGGTCGCCGCGCTGATAGGCGGCCGCAAGACGCGGTTTGCCGGGTTCAATCGCGCCCTGGATGCGCGGCGTCCGGCCGGTTCCCTGCTTAAATCGGCGATCTACCTGGCGGCACTGGAGCGGCCAGCGCAGTATTCACTGGCGACGGTGTTGTCCGACACGCCAGTCACCGTGAATGCGGCAGGTGCGAAGACCTGGCAGCCGCAGAATTTCGATCGTAAATCGCACGGTGACGTGCTGTTGTACCAGGCGCTCGCGCAGTCCTATAACCTGGCGAGTGCCCGTCTCGGTCTGCAGTTGGGGGTGTCGGATGTTGCCGATATGCTGGCGCGCCTGGGCGTCGAAAAAGGGGTGCCGCGCCTGCCTGCACTGTTCCTGGGCGCGGGTGAGTACTCGCCGATGGATATGGCCATGATGTACCAGACGATTGCTGCAGGCGGGTTCCGCATGCCGCTGCGCAGTATCCGCGATATCGTCGATGCCAACGGTGAGCCACTGCGGCGTTACCCGCTGGAGTACGATCGCACGGTCAGTCTGCAGGCCATGCATCTGCTGCATTTTGTGCTGCGCGCGGTGGTCCGTGAAGGCACTGGCCAGGGTGTTTATCGCTACCTGCCGCAGGGCTTTGATGTGGCGGGTAAAACCGGCACCACCAACGATGGGCGCGATTCCTGGTTCGCCGGCTTCTCTGGCGACCTGCTGGCGGTCAGTTGGGTGGGCCGGGATGACAACGGCAGCACCGGTCTCACCGGCGGCAGCGGTGCGCTCAAGATCTGGGCGCAATTCATGGCGGGTTCCAGCAAGCAATCCCTCGCCTACCGCATGCCCGATGGTATCCAGACGCAGTGGATTGATGATCGCAATGGCTATGTCACGGGTGAGGGTTGCCCCAATGCCCGCCGGCTGCCCTTTATTACGGGTTCCGAGCCGGGCAAGCGCACTGACTGTGCACCGCGGGGACCAGGGTCCGGTCCCGCCGACTGGTTCGATACGCTGTTTGGGAGAAATTGACCATGTTGCTACCGCCATCTGTTGCCAGAGTGATTGTGTTGCTGGTGATCGCACTGCTGGCGGCGTGTACCAGCGCGCCGCAAACAGAGACAGTGCCTGCCCCGGAGCAAACGCCGCAGCAGCGGGCGCCTGTCGAGGAACCGGCCCCCAGTGTGTATGAAACGCCACCGCGCCCGGCAACGCACTCCGCCAGTGCGGCATGGCAGCCTCTGCTGGCCAAAGCCGGGCAGGCGGCGGGGCGCGGCGATTACGAGCAGGCGCTGACGCTGCTGGAGAGGGCACAGCGCATCGATCCCGACAGTGCCGAGGTCTATCTCGGTTTCGCCCGCACCTATCGGGATAAAGGCGATACAGCACAGGCGAGGGCGATGGCAGAGCGCGGCCTGCTGTACTGTTCCAGTGACGCTGTGTGCAATGCACTGCGGGCCTACGCCCACTGACAGCCGTCGCCCGCCAGCCGAAACCATGCACAATGTATGGAGCCGGGTGTGCCACACCAGTATGATGCAGGAATAAGATTGACCAAGGAGTGCCTTTCGATGCTGGATTCTACAAAAAAGGCTGCCGTGTTGAGCCTGATGCTGGCGACGCTGGTCGCCTGTGGTGATGCCCAGGAGCCAGACGCCCCGCTGCCCACCCGACCGGTCAAGACCTTTGTCGTCGAGGGTGGCGACGCCGACGCGATACGCACCTTCCCGGGCAGGGTGGATGCCAGCCAGCGCGCTGAGCTGTCGTTCCGGGTGCCCGGGCGACTGCAGGAGATCCTGGTCAAGGAAGGCGATCGGGTAGAGGAGGGGCAGGTGTTGGCGCGTCTGGACCCCACTGATTACCGGCTTGTATACGAGGACAGGAAAGCCACTTTCGACAACTCCCAGAGTAACTACGAGCGCGGCAAGGATCTCGTCGCCGACGGCAATATATCGCGTATGGATTTTGACCGTATGGAGGCCAGTTTTCGCTCCGCCTCGGCGGCGCTGTCACAGGCGGAAAAGGACCTCGAGTACACCGTGCTGAAATCACCCTTTCGCGGCCGTGTCGCGCAGCGGCAGGTGGAGAACTTCGAGGAAGTGCTGGCCAAGCAGACGATTTTTTCGCTCCAGAATACCAGCCTGCTGGACATTATTATCGACGTGCCAGAATCGGTGATACGCATGGTGCGCGCGCTCGATGAGGAACAGCGCTCCATCAGCGCCGATGAGCGGGTCAGTGTCACCGGTGCCTACGCCGTATTTGAGGGGCAGACGAATGAGCAGTTTGTGCTGACACCCAAGGAAATTGCGACCAAGGCCGATGCGCAGACCCAGACCTTCAGGGCCACGTTCACCATGCAATCGCCCTCCAGTTTCACCGTATTGCCTGGTATGACGACCACGGTGGTACTCGATCTCAGTGAATTGATTGATGACCACAGTGTGGTTAAGCGAGTGCCGGTGCGCGCGGTACAGGCGGACGCCGCCCTCAAGCCTCGCGTCTGGGTGCTCGACCCCGAGACCATGACCGTCTCAGCGCAGGAGGTGAGCATCGGGCGCATGAGCGGCGGCATGGTAGAGGTCAAGGATGGGCTGGCAGGCGGAGAGGAGATTGTCGCCGTGGGGGCACCCTATCTGGCCGAAGGGATGCAAGTGTCGCGTATGGCGGTGACCGAACAGGCCGTTCCCCGCGCCGACGATCCACTGTGAACCCAGCGACAGACTCAAGGATACCCGCCGCATGAATATTGGGGAATTTTCGGTCGAGAACAAGGTCATCTCCTGGTTGCTGGTGGTGATCATGGTCGGTGGCGGGATCATCGCCTACGGCAAAATGGGCAAGCTGGAAGACCCGGCATTTACCATCAAGTCGGCGAAAATCCTCACCCCGTATCCCGGTGCCACGGCGCGCGAGGTGCAGGAGGAGCTAACCTATCACCTTGAGGATGCGATCCAGAAGATGCCGCAGGTGAAGCGCATCAAGATGTCCGTGTCCCGACCGGGACTGTCGGATATCCTGGTCGATTTCAAGGACGAGTATAAAGCGAAGGACCTGCCCAATATATTCGACGAATTGCGACGCAAGATCGCCGACGTCAAACCCTCGCTGCCGCCCGGCGCGCAGGCCCCTATCATTCTCGACGACTTTGGTGACGTCTACGGCATTTATATGATGCTCACCGGGGACGGCTACAGCTGGCGCGATCTTTACGATACCGCCGACGCGATAAAGAAACAGTTGGTGCTGGTCCCCGGCGTGCGCAAGGTTGTCATCGACGGTGAGCAGCGCGAGGTGGCCTATCTTGAAGTGTCCCGCAGTCGCATGGCGGAACTGGGTATCGACCTGCAACAGATCGCCAATGTGCTGGGTTCGCAAAATGTGGTCGTAAACTCGGGGAATGTCCGAGTGGGTGACGACTACCTGCGCATCAGCCCCACGGGCAACTTCAAGTCAGTGCAGGAGATCGGTGATCTGCTGATCAGTGCCAGTGACAAAACACTGGTGCGCCTCAGCGACTTCGCCACCATCACTCGCGCCTACGAGGAAGAGCCGGCAAAACTCTACTACATCAATGGCAAGCCGGGTCTGAGTATCGGCATCTCGATGGCGGCGGGTGAAAACGTGGTGGAAGTCGGGCGGTCGGTGAGTCGCAAGATGGACTCCCTGCAGACCGTCATCCCGGTCGGGATGGAAATGGTCACCGTCTACGATCAGCCCGCGGAGGTTGAAAAATCCGTGGGCGGTTTCCTGGTCAGCGTTGGCCAGGCCGTGTTGATCGTAATTGCCGTGCTGCTGCTGTTTATGGGCCTCCGCACGGGGCTTGTCATTGGCGCTGTGCTGCTGATTACTGTCGCCGGCACCCTGTTCCTGATGAACGTGTTCGGTATCGAACTGCAGCGTATCTCACTGGGTGCGCTGGTGATTGCGCTCGGTATGCTGGTGGATAATGCGATTGTGGTGGCCGAGGGCATGCTGGTGCGCATGGAAGCGGGCATGAAGGCCAATGAAGCCGCCGGGGAAGCGGTCGGCAAGACTATCTGGGCACTGCTCGGCGGCACGGTAATTGGTATCCTGGCGTTCTCGGCGATCGGTCTGTCGACCGATAATACCGGTGAATTTGCCAGTTCGCTGTTCTACGTCATTCTCATCTCGCTGTCGCTGAGCTGGCTGACCGCGATCAGTACGACGCCGCTCCTGTGTGCGCTGTTGCTGAAACCCGGTGCCGGCGCGTCGGACAAGGATCCCTACAGCGGCAGGCTGTTTCGCGGCTATCGCGGTGCCGTGGCGGTGGCGATCAGGCATCGCTGGATGACGCTGGGTGTGGTCGTGGTCTTGTTTGCGCTGGCAGCGGTGGGTTTCGGCAACGTCAAGAGTGGTTTCTTCCCGGATTCCAATACGCCGATTTTTTTCGTGGACATCTGGGAGCCTGAAGGTGTCGATATCCGGGTGACCCGCGACGATACCCTCCGTGTCAGCGAGTTCCTCCGCCAGCAACCGGGTGTGGTGCAGACGACGTCGGTAGTCGGCGGCCCCCACCAGCGTTTCACACTGGTCTACGATGCCAAGGAACCGACGCGCGCCTACGCCCAGATCATTGTCCGCACTGAGACCCGCGAGCAGATAGCGCCCGTGTGGGAGGCCGTGCAGACCTTCATGCGCGAGGAGCTGTCATGGACAGATCCCATTATCAAGGCCATGCGCATCGGGCCTGGGCGTGACGCCAAGATTGAAGCCCGCTTCTCCGGTCCTGACCCGGTAGTGTTGCGCCAGCTGTCAGAGCAGGCGCAGGCGATCATGCGCGCCAATGGCAGTGCCGTGGATATCCGGGATGACTGGCGTTCGCCGGTCAAAGTGGCCACGCCCATCTTCAATGAGCAGGTCGGTCGCCAGCTGGGTGTGGATCGCGAAAGCCTTGGTGCGTCTATGCAATACGCCTTTGAAGGCACCAGCGTGGGGGTATACCGCGATGGCAACCGCCTGTTGCCGATACGGATGCGCGCGCCGCTGGATGAGCGTGGTGACATTGACAATATGCGGGATATACAGGTCTGGAGCCCGGTACTGCGGGCGTCAGTGCCGGTTTCGCAGGTCGTATCCGACTACGAGACACGCTGGGAAAACGCCGTCATACGCGGTCGCGATCGCATCCAGACGATCATCGCATCCTGCAACCCTCGCGGCGGCGCCGCGGACCCCCTGCTGGAGGAACTGCGCCCGCAGATTGAGGCGATCGAGCTGCCGCCCGGTTACCAGCTGGAGTGGGGCGGCGAGTACGAGGATTCCATCAATGCCCAGGCCGGACTCGGCGCCTCGCTCCCGGTTGGCTTCCTGCTGATGATACTCACCAGTATTTTCCTGTTCGGCAAACTCAGGCAGCCTGCGATCATCTGGCTCACCGTGCCACTGGCCATCATCGGTATCACCGCCGGGCTGCTGGCCACTGGCGGTTCGTTTGATTTCATGTCGATGCTGGGGGCGCTGTCGCTGGTGGGGCTGTTGATCAAGAATGCCATTGTACTGATTGAGGAGATCGACCAGCAGATCGACACCGGAAAGGAGGGCTTTGCAGCGATTCTCGATTCCTGTGTCAGCCGCATGCGACCGGTGATGCTGGCGGCCGCAACCACTATCCTGGGGCTGATCCCGCTATTGGCTGACGTCTTCTTTGTGAACATGTCCATCACCATCATGGCGGGGCTTGGCTTTGCTACGGTGCTGACGCTGATTGTGGTGCCGACGCTGTACTCCGTATGCTTCAGGATCCGGCCGGCCTAGGGTCTTCCTGGTGGCACACCAGCTCAAAGCCGTCGTCACGCGGTTCAAACACCATGTGCTGGTTGATACAGGCCGGTGTCTCCCCCGCGGAGTGGCTGACAAAAATGAGCTGTGTGTCGCTGTGTTGGGCGATATGGTCCAGTGCTCGCAGCAGTAGCCTGCGGTGATAGCCGTCCAGACCCAGTGTCGGTTCGTCCAGTAGCAGGATAACCGGCGATTTGACCATCGCGCGGGCCAGCAGCACCATGCGCTGCAGACCGAAGGACAGCTCGTCGTATTTTTCGCGGCTGAACGCCGAGAGCCCGAGCGCCCCCAGCCACTGCTCTGCACTGGTGCGCTGGGCGTCACCCCAGTCGTCGTACAGGCCGATGGAATCAAAGAAACCCGATACTACCACCTCCACCACACGCATACCGCGCGCGAAGTTCAGCTGTAACTGGGTGTCCAACTGGCCGAATTTCTGCTTGATATCCCAGACGCTCTCTCCGCTGCCGCGCCGGATGCCAAAGAGGGTGATGTCCTGGCCATACGCCTTGTGGTTGTCACCTGTGACCAGGCTCAGCAGTGTGGTTTTGCCGCAGCCGTTGGGGCCTGATATGCAGCAGTGGGTTGTTCGCTCCATAACCCAGTTAACGTCCCGCAGTACCACCTGGTCGCCGTACTGCACCGAGACATTGTGCAGTGCCAGCAAGGGGACATCCGGCGGCAGTGAATAGGGCCGCGCGGCGGCTGCGGGCAACTCGCCCAGTGCGGCCATCGGCGGGTTCATCAGGGCCTGGACCTGTGCATCGGCCAGCGTCGACTCCCGTGTGCCACAGGCCAGTACCCGCCCCTCATCCAGTACCATGACGTGGGTAATATCGGCGGGTACATCCTCCGGTTGCCGACACAGCATAAGCACAGTGATGCGCGAGTGCAGCAGTTCGTTGATTACCGCGTGCATCTCGCGCTGGCTGGCGCGGTCCAGGCCGTCCAGTGGACTGTCCAGGATGAGCAGCGCGGGCTCGCTCAGGATGGCCGAGACCAACAGCGTTTTCCGCATTTCGCCGGTGGAGATGAAACGCAGGCCGCGGTGCAGGAAATGGCGCATGCGCAGCCGCTCCGTCCAGTGGTCGAAGCGCTCATCCGGTTCACGGCCGGACAGAATCAGTTTTTCCACGGTCGTGCCGGGGTCGCTGGCATCGGCGCGGAACTCCGAGTCATCCAGCTTCTTGTCGCGCTCGCACAGTGTGCGCGCCTGCTCGAAGCAGACATAGGCGACGCCCGCCTGCTGCAGTCCTGCGCTGCGTACAACGTCGCCGGAGTAGTGCGTGGCCTGTCGGCTGAGGATCTTTGCGAGACTGGTTTTACCGGAGCCATTCGGGCCCAGGCAGGCCCACTGCTGTCCGCTGGACACGGTCCAATTGATATTTCGCAGGGCGGGCAGTGCGCGGTACACCAGGCTGACATCGCGCAGCTCGAGCAAATTCTCCATTGGTTTTCTGTCCTCAGTTGTGGCTGGTCGGTGATAAATGTGCGTCGCAACTTGTCAGGTCGGCATGCGACTGGCTTAATCCGGGTGTCACGTTATGTTCTTTGGAAAAGGCGATCAAGTGTCAGTGTCACTGTTGCAACTCATTGAAACCCGGCTCGGAGATCACGCGCCGGGAAAGAAACTGCTGCGGCGCCTGATGAAACGCTCTGCCGTCGCTATGATTCTCCAGGTCCGCGACGGCGAACTGCATATCCTGATGATCAAGCGGGCCGAGCGGGAGGGCGATCCGTGGTCAGGCCATATGGCCTTTCCCGGCGGGCGCATGGACAGCGCTGACGCCAACGGCTATGCGGTCGCTGTGCGGGAGACTGCGGAGGAGGTGGGGCTGTTCCTGGGTGAGGAGGACCAGTGTATCGGTCGCCTCTCGGACCTCCATGCCCGCCCTCACCGGGGCCCGTTCGGTATGGCGGTAAGCCCTTTCGTGTTTCGCCTTGACCGCGAGGTGGCATTTACCCCCAACCACGAGGTCGCTGAAGTGGTCTGGGTGCCGCTGGAGTTTCTGCTGGACCAGGAGAATCAGTCCGAAATGCTCTGGAACTACAAGGGGGTCAGCGTCCCCATGCCCTGCTACTGGTACGAGGGGCGCTGTATCTGGGGGCTGTCGCTGATGATGCTGGGTGAACTGCTGGACCTGGTCGAGGGCAGTACGGCGCGACAGGCGAGATGGCGTCGCCAGCTGTTTCGCCGTCGATCACGGCGTCGCTAGGGGGTGGTCCCGGGGCGCTGTGACAGCGACCTTCGGGTGTGAGCGAACAGGCTGGACGCTAGATGCGGTTGCTCGGCGCCCTGGCCGGGCTCGGTGTGTTGGTCGCCTCGAGGCTGGCCAGTGCCACCGGTAAACCGCGTTTTTTGGCCTGGTACATGGCCCTGTCTGCCTGCTCTTCCAGTTCGTGCTGCTGGCGCCCATCGATCGGGAAGATCGCCACGCCAACGCTGCAACTGAAATTCAGGACCTGTTGCCGCACATACAGCGGCTGCTCGATCGCCTGTGACAATTTGTGCGCCAGGCGGGTGATTTCATCCGCTGACTTCACGTCCTCGAGTACTGCTACGAACTCATCGCCGCCGAGGCGCGCCACCAGGTCTGTCTCGCGCAGGCTGCCCTGGATGCGCTGGGCGACGGCGACCAGCAGTTTGTCCCCGGCACCGTGGCCATGGGTGTCGTTGATGTTCTTGAAGTCGTTCAGGTCCATAAACAGCAGCCCCGTCAATCCGTTCTGCTCCGCAGCGCGGCGCAGGGCGAGGGCGATGCGCTCGTCATAGAACCGGCGATTCGGCAGGCGTGTCAACTGGTCGTGGGAGGAGAGATGTTCCAGTTCCGCGTTGGTCGCCTGCAAGCTGGCGCGCAGTGCCTTGTTCATCTCGGCGTAGATAATAATGATGCTGACCACGGCGATAGCCAGCGCGGCGTACGCTATGGTCATTGCCATATTATGATTGGCGGGCACGATGATCTGGCTGAACTCAAAGCCGTGGCGCTCAGCCTGCAGTATGCACACCCAGATGGCGAACACCACCAGGCCCCAGGAGGCGCACAGTGCCACGCTGCCGACAATGCCGGCCATGGCGGGGGCAATCAGCAACAGGGGGTAGGTGGGTGAATCGGTGCCGCCGAAAGCGAAACAGGCGCCGGTGAAAGCGCCGGTGTAGATAAACAGCATGATATTCAGTGCCGCCACCCGGTCCTCGCGCAAGCGCAGCAGCAGCATGCTGACCAGTACGCCCAGCGTGCTGGCCGCGAACAGCACATTCGCCGCAATCCTCCCCTGCGGTGTGATGTGGATGATCATGGGGATGATCACCGCAAACACCAGCGCAGTGAGCAGCCAGAAGCCGCTGGTCATCACCAGGATCCGCTGCCGGTAGTGCTCTTCATCGGAGCGGCTGTAGACAGAGCGCCCGGTGCACAGGTAGAACCACCAGTTGCGTGCTTTCCTCAGTGGCACAGTTAATGGATACATGGCGATATTGTTCTGTTTTTTTCACGCGAGGGGGTGTTATACCCCACCGTTGAGCAGATTGTCGCCAACTCGACGCTCGAATCGAGTATCAGTTCTCGTTTCGCAGGAAAGACCGGGTATCCAGTTCCAGTTGCCGCAGTGCCGGATTTTCCCGGCTGGCCTCGAGCAACTGCTGATCGCTGAGCCTGCCCTGTACGAAGTCCACCACCAGGTCCAGCAATACCGGCGTCATTGGAGGGTCGCGCTCCCAGCGCGGCGCCTTGACGAGATTGCCGGTCACCAGTGTGCCGTTGCCACTCACGCGCAGCCAGTAGCCACCGCAGCTCGACAGGGTGTAGTCGCCGAGCCGGCCATAGCTGATATTGGGCGTGTTGGGGTTGAATCCGTCCGGGACGTCTTCAGTGATTCTGGACAGCGCCATCAACCAGCTGCTGCCGACCGGGAACAGCGCCACATCGGGGCGACAGTAGTCTGCGGTCTGCAACCAGATGCGCAGCGGGTCCGGCGGTTCCGGGCCGCGCAGCACGCGGGAGACGGCCAGGTCGATGGAGTTGCCCTTGGTGGCTGCCACGGTGCCGCTCACGACCAGGTCTGTCCCGGCCTGGACATCACTGAAGGAGCCCTGCCAGAGGCACTGGCACTGGGCGCGCGCCAGCGGGGGTGCCAGCGCGAGCAACAGACACAGCAGCACAGGGACGCGCATGAGCGGCCTACATTTCCTGCATGGCCTGCGCTGCCTCCAGCGCGAAATAGGTCAGTACACCGTCGCAGCCGGCACGCTTGAAGCTCAGCAGGGATTCCAGTATGACCGCCTCCCTGGGTAACCAGCCGCGCTCGAACGCAGCGACATGCATGGCGTACTCGCCGCTCACCTGATAGGCGAAGGTGGGTGCCCGCAACTCCTCTTTCACCCTGCGCACGATATCAAGATATGGCATGCCGGGCTTGACCATTATCATGTCAGCGCCCTCGGCCAGGTCCAGCGCGCACTCGTGTAGTGCCTCGTCGCTGTTGGCCGGGTCCATCTGGTAGCTGTGTTTGTTGCCGCCCTTGAGATTGCCGGCGGAGCCGACCGCATCGCGGAACGGCCCGTAATAGGCAGATGCATATTTTGCCGAGTACGCCATGATCAGTGTGTTATGGCGGCGCTCGCTCTCAAGCGTCTGGCGTATCGCACCGATACGACCGTCCATCATGTCGGAGGGCGCCACGACATCCGCGCCCGCGGCGGCGTGTGACAGGGCCTGTTTCACCAAAATTTCACTGGTCACATCATTCAGTACATACCCGGCTTCGTCGATGATGCCGTCCTGTCCATGGGTTGTGTACGGGTCGAGCGCGACGTCGGTGATGATGCCCAGTTCTGGCAGCGCATCCTTGAGGGTTTTTACCGCGCGCTGTACGAGGCCGTCATCGCTGTAGGCCTCCTCGGCCAGCAGGCTCTTGCGCTCAGCTGCCACCACCGGGAACAGCGCCAGCGCCGGAATCCCCAGTTGCAGCGCCCGCCTCGCCTGTTCCAGCAGCAGGTCGATACTGAGCCGCTCGATACCGGGCATGGAGGCAATGGCCTCGCGCTGGCCGCTGCCCTCCAGTACGAACACAGGAAAAATGAGGTCGGCCGGGGACAGGTTGTTCTCACGCACCAGCCGTCGGGAAAAGTCACTGGCCCGCAATCGGCGCATGCGGGTCTGGGGGAACAGGCCGCGCTGTGTGGTAAATGCCATCTGGAAATCCTCGGTCAGAGACCGGCAAAGGCGACCCTGGCCGCCGCAAGGGTTTGCGCGATGTCATCATCGCTGTGAGCGCTGGACATGAACCCCGCTTCATAGGAGGCCGGCGCGAGATAGACGCCCTGGTCCAGCATGGAGTGGAAAAAGCGGTTGAACGCCACAATATCGCAGGCCATCACCTGATCGTACCGTGTAACGTCGGGCAGGTCGGTGAAGAAACCGCCGAACATGGTGCCGGCGTGATTGGTGGTGAACGGCACACCCGCTGCCTCGGCGGCGTCGCGCAGGCCCTGGCACAGCTGTGCAGTGCGCTCGAACAGGGGCTCGTAGAATCCCGGCTGCGAAATGATATTCAGTGTGGCCAGCCCCGCCGCCATCGCGATGGGGTTGCCGGACAGTGTGCCCGCCTGGTAGACCGGTCCCAGCGGTGCGATCTGCTCCATAATTGCCTGTTTGCCGCCGAAGGCTCCCACGGGCATGCCGCCGCCGATCACCTTGCCCAGTGTGGTCAGGTCGGCCTCTATGCCGTAGTGCCCCTGTGCTCCCTGCAGGCCGAAGCGGAAGCCGGTCATGACCTCATCGAGTATCAGTACCGTGCCATGCTCCGTGCAGACCGAGCGCAGTGCCTCCAGGAAGCCGGGGGCGGGCGGTATGCAGTTCATATTGCCGGCGACGGGCTCTACGATGGCGCAGGCGATATGCGCGCCGTGCTCGCTGAATGCGCGCCGCAAGCCCTCGATATCGTTGTAAGTGAGTGTCATGGTGTGGTCTGCCAGTGCGGCGGGCACCCCGGGAGAGCTGGGTACACCCAGCGTCAGGGCACCGGAACCGGCTTTCACCAGCAGTGAATCCGAGTGGCCGTGGTAACAGCCCTCAAATTTCACGATGGTGTCGCGGCCGGTATAGCCGCGCGCGAGGCGAATCGCACTCATGGTGGCCTCGGTACCGGAGTTGACCATACGCACCATATCCATGCCCGGCATGATGTTGCAGATCCGCTCGGCCAGTTCGATCTCCAGCTCCGTGGGCGTGCCAAAGCTCAGCCCCTTCAGGCATTGCTGCATCACGGCCTCGCGCACCGCCGGATGATTGTGGCCCATCACCATCGGGCCCCATGACAGCACATAGTCAATGTAGCGCTTGCCCTGGCAGTCGAAGAGATAGGCACCTTCGCTGCGCTCTATGAAAACGGGGGAGCCGCCCACCGCCTTGAAGGCACGCACAGGCGAATTGACACCGCCGGGGATGTGTTGCTTGGCGCGTTCGAACAATTGTTCCGAGGTGCTCATGGTGTATCAGTCCTGCAATATCAATGGCCGGCGGCGGTTCCGTCTTCGGCGGGAGTGAAATTATCAGGGCTGGGGCGAACAATATCCAGTGGTCGCCGTGTAACGGTACCTGTTTTCGGGGGGGTGACGCCCCGGCGACACTGGTCCCTGCCAGCAGCTCGCGGTCGATTCAGGTGTGAAAGGCGGTATTCGAGAGCCAGACAGTCTGGTAGGGCTGTAACAGCAGTTCCCCATCCTGCTCCGCAGATTGCCCGGCGCTGATGAGATCCTGCCACTGCTCGTCGTGACTGAGATTGACGTCCGACAGCGCGAGGCATTTCTCGCTGTCCGAGATATTGCTGATGCAGAAGATGCTCTGCCCTGCATCACTGCTGTCGCGCCGGAAACCGACGATGCCCGGGCCCAGGTGCAGTGTGTACTGTACCGCGTTGGGGTGGAAGGCGGGTTGGCGCCTGCGAATGGCCAGCAGCGCTTTCAGGCGCGAGAAGATCTGCGCCGGTTCGCTCCCGGTATCGGCCAGCAGTGCACTCAGCGTCTGCATATCCCACTGGTGGCGATTGATGGCGCGGTAGTGCCCGCTGTTCTCGACACGCTCGTAGTCGTTGTGGGTCCCCAGCAGGCTGTGTATATAAATTCCGGGAATTCCCTCCAGGGCCAGCATGATGGCATGCGCGCAAATGAATCGCTCGGTACCCCATGCATCGCGCCCGTCGACGGTACCCTGCAGCGCATCGATCAGCGAGATATTGATTTCGTAGGGCTTGCGCTGGCCGCCTTCCAGTGCGCGGTAGGAGACATGCCCGCCGAATCCCTCCATAGCACCAATCAGCCGCTCCAACTCCGCGTCTGACAACAGGCCCTCGGCGGGTCGCAGGCCGATGCCGTCATGGGAGGCAATGAAGTTGAAATACGCGGTGCCGTTCTGTGCCGGCGGCATACTCATCATCCACTGTTTCAGATAGGTGCAGTCACCGGTGACCAGCGCGTAGACCAGCAGGGGGGGCAGCGAGAAATTGTAGACGCAGTGCGCTTCGTTGGCGTTGCCAAAATAGGACAGGTTTTCCCGGTGCGGGATATTGGTCTCTGTAATCAATACGGTATCGGTACGCGCGTGCTCCACCAGCGTGCGCAGCAGACGCACCACCTCATGGGTTTCGTACAGGTTCAGGCAGGTGGTGCCGGGGATCTTCCACAGGAACGCCACGGCGTCGAGGCGGAATATCCTGACACCGCTGTCCAGGTACTGGCGGACAATTGAAACGAACTGCTTCAGCACCTGGGGATTGCGAAAATCGAGATCGACCTGGTCAGGGCTGAAAGTGCACCAGACATGCCGCGTGCCGTCGACCGCGGTCACCTCCTGCAGCAGCGGCGTCGTTCGCGGGCGCACCACGGCACTGAGGTCATCCTGCGGACTGGCGGTGTAGAAATAGCCTTTGCCGGGCTCCCGGTCAGCCAGGAAATTCTCAAACCAGACGCTGCGGATAGAGCAGTGATTGATGACGAGGTCCGCCATCAGGTCGTACTCATCGGCGATATTGCGGATGTCGTTCCAGTCGCCCAGCGCCTCGTTGACGCTGGAGTAATCCAGCACCGAAAAACCGTCATCCGAGGTCCAGGGGTAGAAGGGCAGGATATGCACACCGCTCACGACGCCATCTGTCCACTCGTCGAGAAAGCGTTTCAGGGTCACCAGCGGCTTCTCGCCCTCGAGGCGGATACTGTCCCCATACGTGATCATCAGTGCATCGCGCTGGTCCCAGTGGCTCACATGTTGCGGCGGTTCGTCGGTGGAGTGATCCAGCCGCATCAGTGCCAGCAGTGCTTCCGGCAGGCCGTCGAGATCGGCGTCCAGAGGGTTGTCGTGATAGATCTCCTGGATATGGTGTCGTACCCGCTCCAGCAGTGCCCCTGTGTTTTCGCCACTCTCCGGCATCTGAGTTACCCCGCCATGAATTCGTCGTGGTCCGCTTCCACTGCGGCGCTGAGCTGGTCCAGCACATCCGGGATGGCGCTGATGACGCGCGACCAGCTAGGGATAAAGGGGCGCTCCATCGGGCTGTCCAGAAAGGCCTCGCCGGCTTTGATGATGTTCTCGGCAAACAGCTCCACCGCCTGCTCCTCGGCGTGAATATCCAGGGTCATCCCGTTCATCACGGCGTCGTTGTGATAGGTTTCAACAAAGTCGAGCGCGATACGGTAGTAGGTGGCTTTCAGCGAGCGGAACAGTTCGGAGTTGAATGTCACGCCCCGGGTCGCCAGCTTGCGGAACAGTGCCTTGGCGATATCGATCGACATTTTTGACAGGCCGCCGCTGTCGTCTGCCGCCGACAGGCTCTGGTGTTTGTGATCGTAACTGTCGGCAATGTCGACCTGGCAGAGGCGGTTTTTCGCATAGTTGCGGTACATCTCGGAGAGCACCCCGATCTCCAGCCCCCAGTCGCTTGGGATCAGGATGTCGTTGAGGACGTCGCGCCGGAACGAGAACTCCCCCGCCAGTGGATAGCGAAAGCTGTCCATATACTCGATGTACTCCAGGTCCCCCAGGGCTTTCTTCAGTGCGCGCAGCAGCGGCGTCACCAGCAATCGACTGACGCGCCCGTTGATCTTGCCGTCCGCGACACGCGCGTAATAGCCTTTGCAGAATTCGTAGTTGAAACGGGGGTTCGCGACCGGGTAGATCAGCCGCGCCAGCAGCGAGCGGTTGTAGGTGACGATATCGCAGTCGTGCAGGGCGACGGATTCCGAGCGGTTGTTGGCCAGCATAAACCCCATGCAATACCAGACATTGCGGCCCTTGCCCAGTTCCCGCGGCGCCAGGCCCTGCTCGTGCAGTCTGGCATCGAGGGCCTGTAGCCGTGGGCCGTCATGCCACAGCACGCGGTGGTGCTGCGGCAGGGGGCTGAAAAACTTCAGTGCCTCGCGGTACTGGGATTCATCCGCGCGGTCGAGGCCGATCACAATCTCGGCGAGGTAGGGGACCTGCACCAGTTCTTCGATAATGCCGGGCAGCGCATTGCCGCCGAGCTCGGAGTACAGCGAGGGCAGGATCAGCCCCATGGGGCGGGCGGCGGAAAATGCCAGAAGTTCCTGTTCGAGGTCCTGCAGCGACCGATTGGATAGATTGTGCAGTGTGGTAATGATGCCGTTCTGGTAGAAGTCACCCATCTTGAGACTGCCTTATGTTGAGATGCCATTGGATTGTAACCATTGCGAGACGCCTTGTGCCCATCCGGCCGGTCCGCACGCACTGCTGCGCAGCACGCCGTCGACTTTGCCCAGGGCCGGGAAGTCGTGGACCGGTGAACGGATCAGCAGTGCAGTATGTGCCGCTTCCAGCATGGAGCAGTCGTTTTCGCTGTCGCCGATGGCGAGATCTTTCAGCGCAGTGCCCCCTGCCTGCTGCTGGTAGCGCGCTCGCAACCAGCGCAATGCCTGCCCCTTGTCGCAGTTGCCGCTGACGGACAGGAAGCGGCCGCCCTTGAGTACGGTGGCACCGGCATCGCGCAGACGACGGGTGAACAGGGTTTCGCGCGCCTTACTGCCCAGCCACCGGACAGGCTCGCTGTAGAACCTGTCGTTGGCGGCCTGTGCCTGCGTCATAGAGAGCCCGGTCATCTCCACAATACCGGCGACACCGGCACTGTGGAAGGAGTCAAACTCGCCGGGGAACTCTGCTGACAGGTCCGCCAGCAGCGCCAGCCATTTCGATCGTGCGGGAGCCATTTCGTAGACCCAGTAGTCACCAAGCTCCCGCGTGCCAACGGGCGGGGCGGGGAACGTGTGCCGGGGGATGAATACAGCCGCCCCATTTTCGACAATGAAGGGCTGGGTATTGCCCAGCGCCAGACGCAACTCGAGCATCTCGGCGCGGGTTTTGCTGGACGCCAGTATCAGCGGGATTCCCCGTTCCGCCAGTGTCTTGACCAGTGGCAGGGCGGGCGCAAAGCTGTAGCTGTGGTGGTCCAGCAGTGAACCGTCCAGATCGCTGAACACCAGCAGGCTCGGTGCGTTCCCGTTCACAGCCCGGCCCCTCTGTGCGGTCGGTGGGTATAGCCGGTGATCTGGCGGCGGTCGTCCAGTGTAAACAGGTGATGGACCTTGTCGGGGAGCGTATCGAGGCACTGCCGGGTGAGTCGCTCGTAGTGCTGGATGAACCGGGTCAGTGCGGCGTCATCCATCAGTGCGTTGGGCTGCGCAGCGTCCACAGTGGCCGCCAGTTTGCGCTCCTGCTCCTGTCGCCACTGGAAAACACACTCAAAGGAGGGTGCGCGCAACATGATCCACTGGTCCACGAGCCTGTACAGCGCCTGGAATGCGTCGCCCAGCAGGGTGTTGCTGTAGCCGCGCCAGTCTCCCCCGGGGTCCTCTGCCTGCTCCAGCGCATTGGCCGGTTGCGCCAACTGCTCCGGGGGCTGCGGCTGCGCGCCCAGGCACCACCCCTCCAGCAGTACAATCTGTAGCGGCGCAGGCACGCGGTCCCACGCGGACTGGGGGCGCCTGTCGTCTGCGGCCTTGTCGAACCGGGGAATCGCCACAGCGTCAGTGCGCTGCGGGTCGAGCAATTGCCCCAGGATGTCCTGCATCAGCGCCATGTCGTGGGTGCCCGGCACACCCCGCGTCGCCAGCAGGGGGTGCACTGAGGTCGCCAGAGATTGTCGCTGTGCCCTGGTGAGGTAAAAGTCATCCAGTGAGAGGGCCACGGCGTTCAAGCCGTGCTCTGCTTTGAGTGCAGTGCACAGGAAGTCGCAAACGGTGGTTTTCCCAGAGCCCTGGCAGCCATTGAGAGCGACCAGTATCGGGCGTTCTGCACTATTTTGGTGCGAGGCGAGCGCCTGTGCCAATGGCGTGAACCATTGCCGTGCACTATCTAGGTAGGCGTCACGCAATTGATGCCTTTGCAGGAAGTCGCGCTGCCATTGAGGTGCGGGGTCTGGTTGGCTTGCGGATGTCACTGGGCACCTGTCGTGGTTTCGTTACCTCACCATACAGCAGAATCCGTGCCAAACAGAAGTATCGATGTCGGCTGGCGGTAAGTCGGCGGGTCGGGACTGCACCAGCACGGTTGACCGGCGCTATTCTACCCTGCCGGACGGCGGGAAGCCCTTGTGCGTCGCCAGTGCAGGATGGCGAGCAGCGCAATCAGCCCCGCCGCGCTGGTCAGCAGTGATGTCACCTGCAGTTGCGCGACATACGGGTCTCGGAAGGATTCCAGCAGCCCCTTGGCGCCGTCGTGCAGCACCAAGTAAAGCAGGGCGATCTGGCCGTCAAAACTGCGTTTGCCATCAAACCACATCAGGAAAACGCCCACGGAAAACGACGCGGCCATGAACAGGAAGTGCAGCGGCAGCACCGGCAGGCTGCCATCGGTGGGTGATGCCAGCAGGCCGTGCTGCCAGTGCGCGTACCACACCTGGCTGCCGGGGGCGTAGCTGAGGCAGAGCGCGCCGGTGCAGGGCGCCCCGGTGCAACAACCGTTCATCCAGCAGCTGAAGCGCACCAGCGCAAACGCGAAGCAGACTGTAATCGCCAGTACGTCGAGAAAGCGACCCAGCGGTAAAGCCGGCAGCAGCCACCGTTTCAGCAGCGGTCCCAACAGCACCATTGCCAGCAGGGCGCCGGGATAGCGCAGGCCGCCGCGCAATTCCTGCGACAGCGGCTGGTAGAGTTCCCATCCGCGAACATAGAGGGAAAACCCCTTGGCACCGAGGAAGCCGATCACGCCCAGCAGGAGCAGCAGCACCACCGCGCGGGTGACCCGCACGCCGTCCTGCCGCAGGTAGAGGATAAAAAACAGCATGCCGAATACCGCAATCGGCAGAATCAGCAGCTGCAGTGCCTCAATGCCAAACAGTCCCTGTGGATACATAAATAGCTCGGGTCGGTTCAGGTGGGAAGGGGTGCGCGCCCGCAGGCGCGCTCAGAGTTGACCAGGTGCCAGCCTAGCAGCCGGGCGGCAAGTGCTCGCAGGCATCGCCCCTGCCATCGCCATTGCTGTCTGTCTGGTCGGGATTCTGTATTGCCGGGCAGTTATCGAAATCGTCCGGCACACCGTCGCGGTCACTGTCAGTGACCGGGTCACAGGCGTTGCCGATACCGTTGTTGTTGGTATCTTTCTGGTCGTCATTTGCCACGGCGGGACAGTTGTCGAGGCCGTCAAGCACGATGTCCTCGTCGCGATTGATACCCATACGGACACCTGATCCCGGAGGTGCACAGGTATAGGTGAGCGGGCCCTGTGAGGCCGCGTAACTGCGCAGTGTGGCATCGCTGACGAGGTCGCCGACATCGGAGCGGAACTGCCCGTTGGCCTCGCGCACCCAGCCGCGCTCGGCGCCTTCGAATGTGCCTTTGACGATAAGGTCACACTCTTTCACCGTGCCGCCCAGCATCAGTGAATCGAAATTCGCGCTGGCGCGGTTGATCAACAGGTCGATGCGTGGATTCGCGACTGCGCCATTGTTGGCTGTCATCGTGACCTGCTGGCCGACGATCGGTGCGAGGTCGGTGGGAAACTCCATCGAGAACGCCTCCAGGATGGACTCCTCGGCATCGTTCAGGCTGAACAGGTTGGCTTCTAGGAAGTGATCCACTGTATCGACGGAGCCATCGTGCAAAAACCCGAAGCCCCTGACCTGGTCGCCCGTGAAGACGTTGTTTGAGGACAGCCCGAACATGCCGATTTTCTGGTACAGGTTGCGCATATGCGGGACTTTGAAGTTCTGTGTCTCACCCTCGAAGCTCTGCTCGCCGCCTGTGCCGTAGAAGCCATTGAGTGGGTCCAGCGTGTGGCAGCCGTTGCAGTTGCGAATGGCGTCTGTGACGCGGCCGTTGAACAGGGCTTTACCCTGTGCCGCGGCGCTGGACAGCGAGTTGTCCAGCGCGCGAATCGGGTTCGGTGGCAGCATGATTTTCATCGCGAAATCGGAAAATTGCTGCATTTCGCTGTTGCTGATAGTGCCTTCCATGCCGACCAGCCCCTCGTACGCGACAATAAAGTTACGGAAGGAGGAGTCCTCCGAGCAGGGCGCGCCCGAGGGCTCGGCACAGGGGTCAATCCCGAAGAAACCGTCCACGCGGTCGCCGCGCCAGTGCAGGGCGCCATGTGTCGCCATACCGCGCAGGGTCTGTGTTGTCATCGGCCCTTTCATCGGGTGGAACGAGGTGGAGACATTGATGGGGATAGATGCCGGTTGCGTGTTGGTTGTGATGTGGTCGTCAGGATTGCCGAGGTTCCACGCGAGCTGATCCGTGTCGGCGAAGATATGACAGCTGGCACAGGAGGCCTCGCCATTGCCCGAGGTGGCAAAGGCGTCGTACAGGAATGGCCGCCCCGCGACGACTTCAGGCGGCTCGGGGTTGTGCAGTGAGTGGGTCTCCACCGCTGTGTTGGTGGCCAGGTCGATTACCTCGACCTGGTTGTCAAAGCGCGTCAGTACATAGAGCCGGTTGTTGCCCTCGTCCAGCACCATGCCGCTGGGACCGCCGCCGGTCTGTATATAGTTGGCGCTGGCCGCAGTGGGATCGAACGCATTCTCAAAATTCGCGTCCTCGATATCCTCGACGTCAAATACGCCGATTCTGGCGGAGCCATAGGCCGCTACGTACAGGGTTTCCCCGTCGCTGGACACCACCGGTTGCAAGGGTGTCGCCAGGCTGTGCTGCCGCTGTGCATTGATTGCAGCGTGGTCGGCACCGGCATCGGTGTGGAGTTGCGAGTAGTCAATGTGCTGGTTCAGGTGCTGGACATCGACGCCTGCGTTCGCGGGATTGAGCACCGAGATGCGGGATTCCGACAGCCGGCCCTGTACGGTGCTGCCGCCGTGAATACCGGGGCCTTCAAAATTGATGTGATTGGGCAGTTCCGTATTGGTGACATACACTTTGCCGGTTACGGGGTTGACCACGAGGTTGAACAGTACCGTACCGACATGGTCGTACTCGACGACGGAGCCCGCATCCAGCGTGTTGGCGTTGATGGAGAACACGTCGTGATCCGGCAGGTTGAAGTTGACTTTGTTGCTCCAGTCCTTGCCCTTGGAATCGACCCATTTACTGCCGTCGTACTTGACGATCACACCCACCTCAGGTGCTGAGACACTCTGTTCGCAGGCTGGATCGCTGTCCGTCTGGTAGCAGTTGGCGTTGGGGCCGGGGGCTCCGTTGGGGCCGAATCCGTTGGGCACTTCGGTTTCGATGATGGAGGTGGTCTGGTTGCCCGACTGGAATGCGGCCACATACACGGTGGCGCCATCCGGGGTCACCGCCAGCCCGCGGGGCGTGTCGGCAAAAAAGCTGAGAATCTCGAGCGGCGTGCCACCCACAGTGGTGCCGAGGTTGGCGGCATCAAACACCCAGACATCCGCACGGCCAATTCCGCCCGTGTGCAGCTGGGGGTCACCGGCACCGGGTACGGAGGCGATGGAGCTGTCTGTGCGGTGTTGACCGCGGTGGGCTGTGGTGATGAAGGCGCGATTGAAACCGGTTCCGCCAAACACAATGTCGCGGGGTTCGTCGCCTACCAGCAGTGTTCGCACCACTTTGGCCGGGCTGGCGGAGAGGTCGACGATGCTGACGCTGTCTGACAGGTGGTTTACCACCCAGACTTCAGTGTTGCTGCGTGCGGCGACTGAAACGGGTTCCATGCCGACCGGTATGGAGTCGATATGCGTTAGCGAGCCTCCGTTCACGTCAAACACCTCCAGCCGGTTGTCCGGGGTGTTGACAGCGAGCAGGCGGGTGCCGTCCGGCGTGGTCGCCACCGGCCTTACATGGCCGCTCTCAAACGTAATGAACGAGGGCTGTGCTGTCGCTGCGGCGGTGAACGCCGTCGCTGACACTATGCAACTGAAAATGTAGGCCGCAAGGCGAAACAGCGGGCGGCGTGGAATTCTGGTGCTCGGCATTGGGGTGTTCCTCTTATAATTATGCCGCAAAATGCCCCTTGGTACGCATCGGCACCAATCAGGCAGGCTACGCTGGGTTTATTTTTAGAGCGATTCTATCGAAAGGCTACCGTATTCGCACTAGTACAAACTGATTTTCCATACCTTGACCGTTGTCCCGCGGGCAGATGGCCGCGGTGGGATCGCCCGATTGCGCGGTATTTCTGTGCTGGCGAAATGTCCAGTGTTGTGGTCCGCTGCTCACAGTTACTCGCCGCGCAATAGTCCATTCAGGCCCCATTTGAAAGGCAAATTGCGTACCGGATATCCATAGGTTGATGTTTTTAAAAGGAAATATATTCATGCGCTCGATGCGGGATGGGCGCTGTGTAAAAAATAGTGTCACGGCTATGCCCTGCAGGGGTTCCCCTGGGCGTATTTCGCCGCCGTTCAGAGAAAGTCGGCGTACTGCCCGAGATACTGGCCGAATGCCTGCTTTTCCCCGCCACTGTCCAGACCGAACACGTCGGCAGAATACCGGTGCTCGCCGTACAGATCCCGTGGTCGACGTCGAAGATACGCGTGCATGCAGAGCCTGGCCTCGTGGCTCAGCTCTAAGCCCAGCCGGTCATAGATGCCGGCGATCACAGACATGGGATCTGCGCAGATCGCCTCAAAGCTGACATCGACAAACTGGCCGCGATCCAGCTTGTCCCGGTCAGCCATGCCCCGCCGCGTCACCTCCGAGAAGTGTTGCAACTCGCAGGCGCCTGTGGCCACCGGGTCGATGTGATCGCTGAACCCGCTGCGCAGCGTGCAGGCGAGGCTGGAAAAGGAGGCAATCGCCTGCAGGGGCCTGCGGTGTGTCCAGACAATGGACGCGTCGGGATACCGGGCCAGCAGGAATTTCAGGTACCCGAGGTGGGCCGGTGTTTTCAGGACCCAGCGCTCGCGCGGCGTATCCACCTGCAGATGTTGCAGGAACCGTGCGTGCCAGTCGTAGGCGCTGCTCATGTCCTCGTCCAGCGCCCAGCTTCGGTAAGCGGGGATGTTGTACATATAGCCGAACTGCTCACTCCTGAAGCTGGAGGCCAGCAGGTAGACGCATTCCTGTGGCAGCCGGGCACCGAGAGCGTGGATTGCCTGGAAACCCGGTGCCAGTTTTTCCTGCAGGCCGAGCAGGCGATCAATCGACGCTATGCGTTTGTCGTTGGTGTAGGCGGCGGCCACCGGTGGCGGCAGCGGCCGCGCGACTTCCCAACTGGCGGGTGAGCGGAAGGACGGGTCCTGGGCGATCAATTCGTGGAGAATGGTGGTGCCGGTGCGGGGCAGTCCCAGGATGAACAGCGGTTGGTGAATCTCCTGCTCTGCGACAGCCGCCCGCTCAGACCGGTAGTGGTTCAATCGCAGGCGCACACACAGCAGATCCAGGAGATTGAAGTAGGCGACGATACGCCCAACCTGTGAGAGCCTGGCCTGTGTGCGCAATGCCGCAATCAGGTGCTCCAGTCCCGAGCGGAAGGACTCGTCACCCCAGCTATCGAGGCCGGTTCTCCGCTCTGCCGTCTCAATGAGTTGCTCTGCATGAAGTTCCGGTGCGTTGATAGCCATGCGCTCAAGCCGTTTTCCGATGGCGTTGATCAGCCGAATATAGGCAGCGGGTTGTCGTGGTGCGTTCAATTCTCTCGCCTGGCAGGATGCGGAAAACGCTAGTGTAATTGTTCTTGCCGGAATTTTATCGGTAAAGTTGCGCGGAGGTCGGCATCAGGCAGCGGTTTTCTGTCGAACCTGATCGCAGAATGCTTGGGGGAAAAATTGAATGCGAATGATCAACGGCTTTGCGGGGATTGTGCTGCTGCTCACGTCGGCCCTGGCGTCGGCCCAGCCGCCGTATGTCATCCATGGCCTGCATGCCGCCCTGACACTTGCACAGGCGCGAGCGCAGGCGGAAAAGCTCGGCGGTGTCTGTCGTGAAGCACCGGCACGCCCCAATGCTGCGGACAGGAATGTCCAGTGTGCATTTCGGCAGTGTGATGAAGCTGTCCGCAGCCAGAACTGTGCGGAAGGGGAACTCCCGGGGACGGGGCTGGTGTTTGCCTCCCATCCCATTTTGAGTATCGGTTTTACTGCGGCCGGGGATGCTGCCGCCGTGAACCAGATTGTGATGGTGTATGAAGGGGATGCCGAGTCAGTCGCCGGTGATTTGATAGCGACCTTTGGCGAGACCGAGGCTGAAGGGTCACCGACGGACAA
>JAGRIE010000041.1 GCA_020443425.1 Halioglobus sp. | reverse complement strand
CCATGGCGCTGATCGCATGGGCAATAACCGCCATGAAACCGAGGCTGAAAACCTGGTTGCGGGTGCGCTTGTTGGCGAAAATACTCTGTCCCTGGAAAACCGTTCCCAGCAGGTAGAGCAGTGAAGCTAGCAATCCTGAAATCAGGGTCATGGGCATGGTGTAGGTCCTGCGAAAACCGTAAAAGTGTCGCACAGTTGCGGAAGTCGTTGAAGCTCTTTTTTGGGCGATGTCCACCGAACCGTTGTTCTATGTGGCGGGATCCTGTGCACAGCCCGACCCCTTAAGCTGACCTGAAAAGGGGGCAGTCCCTGAGGGACTGTCCCCTTTTCCCGAACCGTGAGACCGGTATACCGTGAAATTGATACTGCAGCGCCATTGACCACAGAAGCTGAACTTTTGAGCCGATTCGGATTCGTCTATAATGCCGGGTTTTCCCCCAGGGACCAGATGTTATGTTTGACAGCTTAACCGATCGACTTTCCTCGACCCTGCGCAAGCTCAGTGGCAAGGCTACGCTGACTGAAAACAATATTCAGGAAGCACTGCGCGAGGTGAGAAGGGCACTGCTGGAAGCGGACGTCGCACTCCCTGTGGTCAAGGATTTTATCGACCGGGTCACCTTGCGGGCGGTCGGCCAGGAAGTGGCCCAGAGCCTTTCGCCGGGACAGGCGTTTATCAAGATTGTCCAGGCCGAGCTGGAACAGCTGATGGGGTCCGCCAACGAGGCACTGGACCTGAAGGCGGTACCGCCGGCGGTTGTGCTGATGGCCGGTCTGCAGGGGGCGGGTAAAACTACCACGGCAGCCAAGCTGTCCCTGTGGCTGAAAAACAATCCGAAGAAATCGACGCTGCTGGTCAGTACCGACGTTTACCGGCCGGCGGCGATCAAGCAGCTGGAAACCCTGGCCGCGGAGGTCGGGGTCGATTTCTTCCCCAGCGATGTCGGCCAGAAGCCGGTGGACATCGTCGAGGCGGCACTGGCGCACGCCCGCATCAAGTTCAGCGATGTCCTGATTGTGGACACAGCGGGCCGGCTGGCTGTCGACGAGGCGATGATGGCGGAGATCGCCGAACTGCACGCAGCGGTCAAGCCGGTGGAGACGCTGTTCGTGGTGGACGCGATGACAGGCCAGGACGCCGCCAATACCGCCAAGGCCTTCGGCGAAGCCCTGCCGCTGACCGGTGTGGTGCTGACCAAGGTGGATGCGGATACGCGGGGCGGGGCGGCGCTGTCGGTGCGCTCCATCACCGGCAAGCCGATCAAGTTCCTCGGCGTCGGCGAGAAGACCACGGCGCTGGACCCCTTCCACCCGGACCGGCTGGCCTCACGCATCCTCGGTATGGGCGACGTGTTGTCGCTGATCGAGGAGGTCGAGCAGAAAGTCGACAAGGCCAAGGCCGCCAAGCTGGCGCGCAAGGTCAAGAAGGGCCAGAAGTTCGATCTGGAGGATTTCCGCGACCAGTTGCAACAGATGAACAACATGGGCGGCATGGCCAGCATGTTGGACAAACTGCCGGGCATGGGCAATATGGCGCAAATGGCGCAACAGAATCTCGATATGAAAATGTTTGCACGCATGGAGGTGATGATCAACTCCATGACACCCAAGGAGCGCCGCAACCCGGAGTTGATCCAGGGCGGTCGCAAGCGCCGCATCACCCAGGGCTCCGGCACCCAGGTGCAGGACCTCAACCGCCTGCTGAAGCAGCACAAGCAGATGCAGAAAATGATGAAGAAAATGAAGGGCGGCGGCATGGAGAAGATGATGCGCGGCCTCGGCGGCATGCTGCCTCCCGGCGGCGGTGGCGGCTCCGGTGGCGGCTTCCCGTTCCGCTGAATCGTAAGTTCCCGTTTTGGTTAAAAAATAATGGTGCGCGGGCTTTAAACTCCCGCGCATTTTCCGTATGATACGCCACCTTTCCGGCCTGCCAGCCGGTTTTTGTCGTGGGCGTTGATGTCAGATCGCAGCGGATCCCCACCCATTTTTAGGAACACATCAAATGGTTACAATTCGTCTTGCTCGTGGTGGCGCCAAAAAACGCCCCTTTTATCACCTTACGGTGACCGATAGCCGCAACTCACGTAACGGTCGATTTATCGAGCGTGTGGGCTTCTTCAACCCGACCGCTCGCGGCCAGGATGAGCGTCTGCGCATCGATACCGATCGCGTTGAGTACTGGCGCAGCCAGGGCGCGCAAGTGTCTGAGCGCGTTGCAAAACTGCTGAAGGACGTCGCTGAAGCGGCCTGATCGGCCAGGGCCGGCGCTCGGGACGGAATCGATGCACGCAGTCGATGGTGACGAGTTGCTGGTGGTCGGTAAGATTACCGGCTGTTTCGGTATCAAGGGCTGGGTCAAGGTCCACCCCTATACCGAGGTGCCGGAGAGTTTCGGCGCATTCGGCAGCTGGCAATTGAAGCGCCGCGGCGAATACGAGAGTGTCGTGTTCGATGCGGTCAAGCCCCAGGGCAAGGGGTTGGTGGCGCACATCCGCGGTGTGGATGACCGCACCCTCGCCGAGCAGTACCGGGGGCTCGAAATTGTAGTACCGGCGCGCGCGCTGCCAGCGCTGCCCACCGGGGAGTATTACTGGCGCGACCTGCAGGGTCTGCAGGTGTGGTGCCGGGACGGGGACGACAGGGTGCTGCTGGGCAGCGTTGACTACCTGATCGAAACCGGCGCCAACGACGTGTTGGTGGTGAAAGCCTGCGAGGGCAGTATTGATGAGCGGGAACGCCTGATCCCGTACCTGCCCGACGACACGGTGTTGCGGGTGGACCTGGACGAGGGTGTGATTGAGGTCGACTGGTTCGTCGACGAGGAATGAGGTGCACAGCATGCGCATCGCGCTGGTGAGCCTGTTTCCGGAGATGTTTGCCGCTGTCAGTGAGCACGGTGTCACGGGCAGGGCGTGCAGGCAGGGGCAGGTGAGCCTGGCCTGCTGTAATCCCAGGGATTACACCACCGATAAACACCGGACCGTGGATGACCGGCCCTACGGTGGCGGTCCGGGGATGTTGATGAAGATTGATCCCCTGCAGCAGGCGATTGCCGCTGGCAGGGAGGTGGCCGGCGCCGGTGCCAGGGTGATTTACCTGTCACCCCAGGGGCGGCCATTCCACCACCGCAAAGCGGTGGAGCTGGCACAGCTGGCGGGCATGGTACTGGTCGCGGGCCGCTACGAAGGCGTCGATGAGCGCCTGATCGAGGCCGAGGTGGACGAGGAGTTGTCCATCGGCGATTACGTCCTCAGCGGCGGTGAACTGGCCGCGATGGTGGTGATCGACGCGGTGACGCGCCAGTTGCCCGGCGTGCTGGGGCACGAGGCCTCGGCGGTGGAGGATTCGTTTGTGGAGGGGCTGCTCGACTGCCCGCACTACACCCGGCCGGAAGAGTACCAGGGCAGGTGCGTACCGGACGTATTGCTCAGCGGGAATCACGAAGAGATTCGCCGCTGGCGCCTGAAACAGGCATTGGGAAGAACGCTGGAGCGTCGTCCCGGGTTATTACAGGATCGGGCCATGACGGCCGAGGAACAGACATTGCTGGCGGACTATATCCGCGAGCGGGAATTATCAACCAAGCGCTAGCTGTGAAGCTGCACCGTTTTTGACAGGAGTACCACCATGAGCACTAACAAGATCATATCCGAGCTGAATGCGGAGCAGATGGGCAAGGAACTCCCCGAGTTCAGCCCCGGTGACACCGTCGTTGTGCAGGTGCGAGTAAAAGAAGGTACTCGCGAGCGTCTGCAGGCGTTTGAAGGTATTTGCATTGGCAAGCGCAACCGCGGCCTGAACTCCGCCTTCACAGTGCGCAAGATGTCACACGGTGTCGGCGTTGAGCGGACTTTCCAGGCCTACAGCCCGCTGGTGGAAAGCATCACGGTCAAGCGTCGCGGTGACGTGCGCCAGGCCAAGCTCTACTACCTGCGTGAGCTCAGCGGTCGCGCTGCACGTATCAAGGAAAAATTGTAAGCGTCGATACCCCGGTATCGGTGTTTCCCGGAAGCGGCCCGCGTGGCCGCTTTTTTGTGCCGGCGGATTGGCGGCGGTGCTGCAGTTCGTGGGCCCCGGGTGCTGCCCGTGGCAGTCATGCCAGCCGCCGAATCGTGGTAGGGTGAAAGGATGCCGCAACCCCAAGTGATCAACACGGATCTGGAGCGCTACATCGATGCCCTGTGGATGGAGAAGGGGCTGAGCGACAATACGCTGTCGTCCTACCGTCGCGACCTCGCCCAGTTCGATGCCTGGCTGCAACTGACCGAGGGCAGTTCGCTGCTGGAGGCGTCCAGGGCCAGTCTGCAGCGCTATCTCGGCGCGCGCCTGCAACAGGGTATGTCGCCGCGCTCCTCGGCGCGCTTCCTGTCCTGCGTGCGCGGCTTTTACCACTATCAATTGCGCGAGGGCAAACTGGAGGTCGACCCGACACTGGATGTCGACAGCCCGAGGCTGGGACGACCGCTGCCCAAGGCCCTGTCCGAGGTCGAGGTGGAGCGGCTGCTGCAGGCACCCGATCCGGACATCGCCCTGGAGATGCGCGATCGCACCATGCTGGAGCTGTTGTACGCCTGCGGCTTGCGGGTCACCGAGCTCACCAGTATGCAACTCGGCCAGCTGAGCATGAACCAGGGTGTGGTGCGGGTGTTCGGGAAGGGCAGCAAGGAGCGGCTGGTGCCGGTGGGCGAGGAGGCACTGCGCTGGTTACAGCGCTACCTGATGGGGCCGCGCTCGGAGTTGCTCAAGGGTATTCCCTCCGATGTCCTGTTCCCCAGCCGCCGCGGCACGCAAATGACTCGCCAGACCTTCTGGTATCGTATTAAAATCTATGCCCAGCGCGCGGACATCAGAAAGCATTTGTCACCTCACACCCTGCGTCATGCATTTGCCACGCATCTGTTGAACCACGGTGCCGATCTGCGGGTGGTGCAGATGCTGCTGGGACATAGCGATCTGTCGACCACCCAGATCTACACACATATCGCCCAGCAGCGTATGCAGGAGCTGCACGAGAAACACCATCCGCGCGGGTGAGGAACTAACGGGCCGAAGCGCGCTCCAAAGAGCGTCGGTTTGGCAAATTACGGTGGGCAGTGGTCCACGATGATAGAGGACAAGCAATGAGTTACCGAGTTTTGAGGTCGGCACTGTTAGTGATGTGCGCATGGGTCGCCCCGTTCAGTCTCGCGGCAGCGCCGCTGGAGAAAGCCCAGTTGGACAAGTTGCGCGCTGCGATGGAAGCCCCCGGTACCGGTTTGAAGGTCATTTCGGCGCAGACCAGTGAGATCCCCGGTTTGTACGAGGTGCAACTCGCCGATGGCCCCGTGGTCTACTCAACCCTGGCGGGCGATTTCTTCATCGTCGGGGACCTGTATTCGGTGTCGGCCGACGGCTATGTCAATCTGGCGGAAAAGCGCCGCGACAGCGAGCGTATGGAGCAGCTGGCCAAGGTGAAGAAGGACGATATGATTATCTTCTCTCCCGAGGGCGAGACCCGCGCCTACGTCTCCGTCTTTTTTGATGACACCTGTTACTACTGCCAGAAGCTGCACCAGGAAGTGGCGGAGCTGAACGAGAACGGTGTGGAGGTGCGCTACCTCGCCTACCCGCGCGCCGGGCTGGGTTCTGATGCGTTCAAGCAGTTGGCCAGCGCGTGGTGTGCGGACGATCCCCAGGCGACACTGAACAAACTGGTCGCGAAACAGTCCGTGCCCGAGAACGTCTGCCAGGGCAATCCCATCGCGGCGCAGTACAAGCTGGGTCAGGAACTGGGAGTGCGCGGCACGCCCGCCATCATCACGCAGAGCGGCCAGATGATTACCGGCTACCGGACTGCAGCCGAGCTGATGGGCGATCTCGGCCTGAACTGAGAATACCGCCAATAATGCCTATGTGCCCCGTACTGCGTTGACAGTATGGGGCTGACTCAGTACTGTTTGCTCCCTTTTTAAACGCGGCGCCAGCGCCTGCGTACCCTGTAGAGTTGGATTATCGTGGACGATCAATTTCGGCGTATTGAGCGCCTGCCACCTTACGTTTTCAATATTATCGGTGACCTCAAGCAGCAGGCGCGGGCCGCGGGTGAAGACATTATCGATTTCGGCATGGGCAATCCCGACCAGCCCACGCCCGACCACATCGTAGAGAAGCTGATCGAGACCACCCGCCGCGGTGATACGCACGGCTACTCGCAGTCGAAAGGTATACCGCGCCTGCGCAAGGCGATCTGTGACTGGTACCAGCGCCGTTTTGACGTGACCCTTGATCCCGCCTCTGAGGCCATTGTCACACTGGGTTCGAAAGAGGGCCTGGCACACCTCGCGCTGGCCACCACGGGGCCGGGTGACGCCATACTGGTACCCAATCCGTCCTACCCGATTCACCCCTACGGCTTTGTGATCTCGGGCGCCGATATCCGTCACGTGCCGATGGGAGACAACGAAGAGGACTTCTTCGCCGAACTGGAGAAAGGCATCCACACCAGCTGGCCACGCCCGAAAATGCTGGTGCTGAATTTTCCCTCCAACCCGACCGCGCAGTGCGTGGAATTGGAGTTCTATGAAAGGGTGATCGCCATTGCCCGCGAGCACTCCATCTGGGTGGTGCAGGACCTGGCCTATGCCGACCTGTGCTACGACGGGTATGTGGCACCGTCGATACTGCAGGTCGAGGGGGCCAGGGAGGTCGCTGTTGAGTTT
This sequence comes from Halioglobus sp., assembly GCA_020443425.1. GTDB lineage: Bacteria > Pseudomonadota > Gammaproteobacteria > Pseudomonadales > Halieaceae > Marimicrobium. The sequence continues at coordinate 27,131 of JAGRIE010000041.1, read as the reverse complement.
TTCAGTATGTCCAAGAGCTACAATATGCCCGGCTGGCGCGTCGGCTTTTGTGTGGGGAACAGTGTACTGGTAGCCGCGCTGGCGCGGATCAAATCCTACCTCGACTACGGCATGTTCACGCCCATCCAGGTCGCCGCCATCGCCGCGCTGGAGGGCGACCAGACCTGTGTCTCCGAGATTCGCGATATGTACCAGTCGCGCCGCGACGTGCTGTGCAGCGGTCTCAACGCAGCGGGCTGGCCGGTGACGCCACCCAAGGCCACCATGTTTGTCTGGGCGCAGATACCCGAGTGCTATCGCGAGATGGGTTCTGTCGAATTCAGCAAAAAGCTGCTCGCTGAAGCGCAGGTGGCCGTGTCTCCCGGCATCGGTTTCGGCGAATACGGCGAGGGCTATGTGCGTTTCGGCCTGATTGAGAATGAACACAGGACGCGACAGGCCGTGCGCAATATCAAGCGGATGATCAAGAGCGACGGTTTCGCCTGACCACCGCGCGACATATCTTTCACTCCAGAAGACAGGATCGAGATTGAAACCAGTAAAAATAGGTATTTGCGGATTGGGCACGGTGGGCAGTGGTACGCTCACTGTGCTGCGCGATAACGCCGAGCTGATCGCAGCCCGCGCGCACGCCAGCCTGCAGGTAGTTCACGTGGGCGCGCGCCGGGATAACCCCGCCTGTGATATGTCGGGCATCCGTGTCAGTCGCGATATTTTTGAAGTGGCCCGCGATCCTGAAGTGGAGATCCTGGTCGAGCTGATCGGCGGTACCACGGTGGCCCGCGAGCTGGTCGAGATGGCGATTCTCGCCGGCAAGCATGTGGTCACGGCCAACAAGGCGCTGATCGCCGAGTTCGGCAACGAGATTTTTGCGCTGGCAGACGAGCACGGCGTGGAGGTGCGGTACGAGGCCGCCATCGCCGGTGGCATCCCCATCGTCAAGGCCCTGCGCGAGGGCCTTGCGGGGAACCGGATTGAGTGGCTGGCCGGTATCATCAACGGCACCGGTAATTTCATCCTGACTGAAATGCGGGACAAGGGCCGGGAGTTCACCGATGTGCTGTTGGAGGCACAGGCGCGGGGGTATGCGGAGGCCGACCCCACGTTTGATGTCGAGGGTATCGACGCGGCGCACAAACTGGTCATTCTCGCCTCGCTCGCGTTCGGCATGCCGCTGCAGTTCGACGCCGTCTATACTGAGGGTATTACCCAACTGACCACCCAGGATGTCGGTTATGCGATGGAGCTGGGTTACATCATCAAGCATTTGGGCATTGCCAAACAGACCGGTGACGGTGTCGAGTTGCGTGTGCACCCGACGCTGATCCCCGACCACTTGCTGCTGGCCGATGTCGACGGCGTCAAAAATGCGATTCTGGTGGAGGGTAACGCTGTCGGCCCGACGCTGTATTACGGCGCGGGTGCCGGTGCCCTGCCGACCGCGTCGGCGGTGGTGGCGGACCTGGTCGATCTGGCGCGCGACTTCGGTGTTGGGCAGAGCGGCCGGGTGCCAGCGCTGGCCGTGGCCCGCTCCAGCTTGTCGGAGCTGCCGATTGTGCCAATGGCGCAGGTGGTGACACCCTGGTATCTGCGCATGGAGGTCGAGGACAGGCCGGGTGTGCTGTCCAGGGTCGCCAGTATTTTCAGCGAGCAGGGTATCAGTATCGAGGCGCTGATCCAGAAGGCGCCGGCGCAGGGGCAGACACGGGTCTCGCTGATTGTGCTGACGAACAAGGCGCCGCAGGGCAGTGTCGATGTCGCGGTAGGGCTTATCGAGGCACTGGACGCTATCAATGGCAAGGTGACGCGTATCCGCGTAGAGCCGCTGGACGGCTAGCCGCTGGGCATTGACGGGAGTGAGTGACAAGTGAAATACATCAGCACCCGGGGCCGGGCACCGGCCCTGAATTTTGAGCAGGTCCTGCTGACCGGCCTGGCGGCGGACGGCGGCCTGTACGTGCCCGAGTCCCTGCCTGAATTTAGCCGCGATGAGATCGCCGCGATGGCGGCGCTGGACTACCCGCAGCTGGCACAGAAAATTATCACGCCGTTCGTGGAAGACTGTATTCCGGCAGAGGACCTGGGCGCTATCATTGCCGATACCTACGCCGAGTTCCGCCACAATGCGGTCGCGCCGCTGGTGCAGATCGACAGCAACCAGTGGGTGCTGGAGCTGTTCCACGGGCCGACACTGGCGTTCAAGGATTTCGCGTTGCAACTGCTGGGCCGCCTGCTGGATTACGTGCTGGAGCGCAAGCACCAGAAAGTGGTGATCCTGGGTGCGACCTCGGGTGATACCGGGTCGGCGGCGATCGAGGGCTGCAAGCACTGCAAGAATATTGATATTTTCATCCTGCACCCGCACAACCGGGTGTCGGATGTGCAGCGTCGCCAGATGACAACGGTTCACGGCGACAATATCCACAACCTGGCGGTGCAGGGCAACTTCGACGACTGCCAGGCCATGGTCAAGGCCAGTTTCGGCGACCAGGGGTTTCTCGCCGACGGGCGCTCGCTGGTGGCGGTGAACTCGATCAACTGGGCGCGCATCATGGATCATGGCGCAGATCGTCTACTACTTCTATGCGGCGGTGGCGCTGGGAGCCCCGTCTCGGGCTGTGGCGTTTTCGGTGCCCACCGGCAATTTCGGCGATATTTTCGCGGGCTATCTGGCGCACAAAATGGGGCTGCCCATCGAGCGGCTGATCATTGCCACCAATCGCAACGATGTATTGCACCGGGCGCTCACGGCTGGCGCCTACGGCCGCCAGCCGCTGGAGCATTCGCTGTCGCCGAGTATGGACATCACGGTGTCGAGCAATTTCGAACGCCTGTTGTTCGACCTCTACGATCGCGATGGCGCGGCGATCTCGCAGCTGATGCAACAGTTCGATGACGGTGAGATACGTTTCACCGACACCGCCATGCAGCGCGCCCGCGCACTGTTCAGCAGCCACTGTGTGTCCGATGAGCAGACCTGTGAGCAGATCGCCAGCACCTGGCGTGAGTGTGAATACCTGTTGGACCCGCACAGTGCGGTGGGCGTGAGAGCGGCGCTGCAAAGCGATGTCGATGTCGCCACCCCGGTGATCACGCTGGCCACAGCGCATCCGGCGAAGTTTCCGGAGGCGATCAGGCAGTCCGGGCTGAGCCAGCAAGTGGCGCTGCCGCTGCACCTGCAGGACCTGTTCGAGCGCGATGAAAGACTGGATGTCGTGCCCAATGAGCTGGCGGCAGTACAGGCCTTTATTGCAGCCAATATCAAGGCCTGACCCGGCCGCCAGTCCCGTGCAAAAACTGATTCGCCGCCGACCGGTCGCCGCTATCGAGGCGTTCGCCGACGCCGACATTCACCCGCTGTTGGCGCGGGTCTACAGTGCCCGTGGCATCGAGTCCCCGGGGCAGCTCGATCTGGCGCTGACGCGGCTGCTGCCGCCGGACCTGTTGCTGAATGCCGACCGCGCGGCCACCCTGTTGGCCGACGCGCTGGAGGCCGATAAGCGCATTGTCGTGGTGGGGGACTTCGACGCCGATGGCGCCACCAGTACAGCGGTGGTGGTGTCGGCGCTGCGGGCGTTCGGTGCGCGCCACGTGGACTACCTGGTCCCCAATCGCTTTGAGTACGGTTACGGCCTGACACCGGAAATCGTGGCGCTGGCGGCGCGGGACCAGCCCGACCTCATCATCACGGTCGACAATGGCATCTCCAGCGTCGAGGGTGTCGCGGCCGCGACCGCACTGGGCATCACCACGCTGATCACGGATCACCACCTGGCCGGCCGCGAGTTGCCGCAGGCGCAGGTGATCGTAAATCCCAATCAGCCGGGGTGTAACTTCCCCAGCAAGTCGCTGGCCGGTGTGGGGGTGATCTTCTACATCATGCTGGCGCTGCGGGCTGAGCTGCGCAGCCGTAACTGGTTTGCACACCGCGCCGAGGTCAACCTGGCGCAATACCTCGATCTCGTGGCGCTGGGTACCGTCGCCGATGTCGTGCCGCTGGACAGGAACAACCGCATCCTCGTGGCCGAGGGGCTGCGCCGTATTCGCGCCGGGCACTGCCGCCCCGGGATTCTCGCGCTGCTGGAAGTGGCCTCGCGCCAGCGCGGCTCTGTCGTGGCCTCCGATCTCGGCTTCGCGGTGGCGCCGCGCATCAATGCGGCGGGCCGGCTGGAGGATATGTCGATCGGTATCGAGTGCCTGCTGAGCGAGGACATGGCGGACGCGAGGTCGCGGGCGATGCGCCTGCACGCACTGAACCAGGAGCGCCGCGTTATTGAGCAGGGGATGCAGGAGGAGGCGCTGCAGATCCTGGAGCAACTCGCACTGGAGGATACCGCAGCGCCCGTGGCGATGACGCTGTACCAGGGCGGCTGGCACCAGGGGGTGATCGGCATTCTCGCCTCCCGCATCAAGGATCGACTGCACCGGCCGACGATTGCCTTTGCCGACGGCGATGCGGGTGAACTCAAGGGCTCCGCGCGGTCCATTCCCGGCATCCATATCCGCGATATTCTCGATGCGGTGGCCACGCGCCATCCCGGCCTGATCACACGGTTTGGCGGTCACGCGATGGCTGCGGGCCTGACTTTGCCGCGCAGTGCCTACCGGCAGTTTGCCACTGCTTTTGTCGAGGAGGTCGAACGGCATGCGCAGGACGTGCATCTGCAGGCGGTGCTGGAGTCAGACGGCGAACTGGCGGCGGATGAGTTTCAGCTGCCGCTGGCCACGGCGCTGCGGTTCGGCGGTCCCTGGGGACAGCATTTCCCGGAGCCGGTGTTTGACGGCCGCTTTGCTGTGGTCAGCCAGCGTATCGTGGGAGAGAGGCACCTCAAGCTGGTATTGACCCCGGCCGGCGGCGACACGGCGGTGGATGCAATTGCTTTCAATATCGACCCGGCTGTGTGGCCGGACCCCTCGATAGCGGAAATCGAAATCGCGTACCGACTGGATGTCAACGAGTTCCGCGGGCAGCGCTCAGTACAACTGATGATAGAACACCTGGTCCCGCACTGAACTGCAGGCAATAAAAAAGCCCGCGTAGTAGCGGGCTTTTCGATGTGCCAGTGCTCAGGACTGGCGTTTGCGTCGCGACCAACCCAGACCGGCGAGCCCCAGGCCGAACAGTGCAATGGTGGCGGGGACGGGAGCGGGTGTGACCTGCTGACGATCGCCGATCACCATATCGTCAAAACCGAATACATCACTGCCACCGCTGGCGGTAAAATTGACGGAAGCGAACGTGTTGTCGGTGTCGATGATGCCCCAGAAAATCAGGTTGCCGTCGGCGGATGAACCCTGGGTTGAGGGCACGTCGAAAACCTCCACTGCGCCACCGGTGAATGTCAGGGAAACCACACCGTTGATGTCGCCGAAGTCAGTGCCGTAGAAGCCGAACGCCGCCACATCATCGCTGAAGGTCAACAGCATGTTCGAGGCGTTCTGCAGGTAGTTGTTGCCGGAGGTCGCGAAGCGCGAAAACCCGCAGCCAAGGTTGCCGACATTGCCGCCGATGGTCTGGTTACAGATGCCGCCATCACTGCCCGCGAGGTTGGCAGTGATCGCGCCGGATGAGCCCGGGAAGTTGACGTTGATCCCGCCGCCGGTGATCGGGGTCAGGTTGCCGAACGACTCGAAATTTTCATTGCCGACGCCGGTCAGGTTGCTGAGGAAGCTGTTTCGCGCCGTCTGCGCATTGCCGCCAGCCGGGACGGTGCCGCCCGGATTCAGGTCTTCGCCGAAAAAGATCATCGGCACCGCTGAGGCGTTGGACGCGGCCAGCCACAAGCTGCCTGCGAGTATGGTGGATGTCAGGGTTGCTATACGCATGGTGAAACTCCGTGTAGTTAATAGTTGTTTATATGCAGTCCGGAGGCGGTTGTGATGCAGCTGTTGCCGACGTAAACGCCCTCATTCTTTCCTGCACGGTGCTGTCAATGGGACTTACCGCAATTTGTGTGCCAGTAAGTATTTTTCTCTATCAATTCAATAATCAAAATACGGGTATTGGAGCCAGGAGCGCGCCGCTGGCGGCCATGTGTAAAATATCCTGACAGTCTTGACCTTACAGTGGCTGGAAGGATTACATTACCCTCAACAGTCCAGTGAGGTGCCTATGAATATTTCCGAAGCAGCCCGTCGCAGCGGTTTGAGTGCCAAAACGATCCGCTACTACGAGGAGATCAACCTGATCGCCCCCGCCGTCCGCGGTGTCAATGGCTACCGCCAGTACGACAGCAGGGCGGTGGAGGAACTGCATTTCCTGGCCCGCGCCAGGGAAGTCGGTTTTGATCTGCTGGAGTGCCGGCAACTGCTTGAGTTGCAGCGCGACAGCGGCCGCCAGAGCCGGCATGCCAGGCAGCTGGTGCTGGAGAAAAGCCGGCAGTTGCAAACGCGGATCGAGCAGTTGGCCGCGATGCAGCGGGTCCTGCAGGACCTGGCGAGCCGCTGCCGGGGCGATGAGGGTCCGGAGTGCGCTATTCTGGAGGATCTCGCCGGCACCGCAGCAGAGGAGAGCCGCTCATGAACCAGTGCGATCACACGACAGCCGCCTGCAGTTCGAGCAGCGCAAAGTCCTGCCACGGCGAGGTGGCCGCAGTGCAGGATGATTGCTGTGACGTACCCCAGCGTCGCGATTACCTGTTCTGGGGCAGTCTTGCTATCGTCGCTGTGGCCTATCCGGTCGGCGCCCTGATGCACCACGATACCGGCTCGGCAATCGGTGTTTTCAGCAGTGGTATTTTCGACTTGTTCAACCAGATGTGGTGGGGCATGGCCATCGGCGTTCTGTTTGTCGGCATCCTCGGTCGCCTGCCGCGCGAACTGGTGATGGGTATGCTCGGCCGCGACGGCGGTTTCACCGGCCTGTTCCGGGCGACGCTGGCCGGTGTTTTCCTCGACCTGTGCAGTCACGGCATCCTCGTGGTGGGGATGAAACTGTACGAGCGCGGTGCCAGTGCCGGGCAGGTGATGGCATTCCTGCTCGCCAGTCCCTGGAATTCCCTGTCCCTGACGCTGATCCTGATCGGGCTGATCGGGGTCGGCTGGACGCTGTTGTTTGTCCTGTTGTCCCTGGTGATCGGGGTGGTGACGGGGGCGGTATTCGACCTGCTGGTACGGCGCGGACAGCTCCCCGGCAACCCCTGGCATGACGAACTGGGCGAGGAGCGGCCGCTGCCTGAGTTGTGGCGGGAGTTCCGCCAATCCATGAATGTCTCTGCCGGGGGCACCGTGCAGTTGCTGCGCGAGGGCTTTGCCGGCTCCCGGGTGGTGATCCGCTGGTCGCTGTTTGGACTGGTGCTGGCCGGCCTGATCCGCGCACTGGTGCCCGAGGATGCGTTTGCCACCTGGTTCGGCGCCACCATGGGTGGCCTGTGGCTGACGCTGCTGGCAACCACTGTGATCGAGGTCTGCTCCGAGGGTTCGACCCCTATCGCGGCTGACCTGATGAATCGCGCCGGCGCACCCGGCAACAGTTTCACATTCCTGATGGCGGGCGTGGCCACAGACTACACCGAGGTGATGTCCATCCGCGATACCACCAGGTCGTGGAAAATTGCCCTGTTCCTGCCGCTGATAACGGTACCGCAAATTGTGCTGATCGGGGCGGTGCTGAACCAGTTCTGAGTGCCGCCCTCGGAGTGCCGGCGGCCCGTTGCTGCGGCGGGCCGCCGCGAGAATTGGGTCTGTCCCCGCCATGGGCGCTGAGGTAGAATGCCCCGCTTTGCACACGACAGGTTCCGGACATGCTTGAGATCAACCCTCTACTGAATCAATTGAAGGACATCGAGGCGCGCACTGGCGTGCTCAGGGGGTATCTTTGACTTCGATCTGCGCAAGGAACGCCTCGCTGAGGTAGAACTGGAACTGGCGGAACCCAGTGTCTGGAATGAGCCCGAGCGCGCCCGAGAACTGGGCCGCGAGCGCTCATCGCTGGAGAATACCGTGCATACCATCGAGCAGTTGGATGCCGGGGCCGCCGATGCCCGCGACCTGCTGGAACTGGCCGCGTCCGAGGACGACGAGGCCACGGTGGCGGAAATCGAGGCGGAGATCGATGCCCTGGTGGCGCTGCTGGAAAAGCTGGAGTTCCGGCGTATGTTCGCCGGCGAGATGGACGCCAACAATGCCTATCTGGATATCCAGGCGGGCTCCGGTGGCACCGAGGCCCAGGACTGGGCGGAGATGCTGCTGCGCATGTACCTGCGCTGGGGCGAGGACAAGGGCTTCGACACCGAACTGATTGAGGCCTCCGGCGGCGATGTCGCCGGTATCAAGAGCGCGACCATCAAATTCGAGGGCGAGTACGCCTTCGGCTGGCTGCGCACCGAGACCGGCGTGCACCGCCTGGTGCGCAAATCGCCGTTTGACTCGGGCAACCGGCGCCACACCTCCTTCGCCTCTGTGTTTGTCGCGCCGGAGATCGACGACAATATCGAGATCGACATCAACCCGGCCGACTTGCGCACGGATACCTATCGCGCCAGCGGCGCGGGTGGCCAGCACGTCAACAAAACCGATTCGGCAGTGCGTATCACTCACGTGCCCACCGGTACCGTAGTACAGTGCCAGACGGAGCGCTCGCAGCACCAGAACCGCGATAATGCGATGAAACTGTTGCGCGGCAAGCTGTATGAGCTGGAGGTGCACAAGCGCAATGCCGAGAAACAGGCGATGGAGGACAGCAAGGCGGATATCGGCTGGGGCAGCCAGATCCGCTCCTACGTGCTGGATGATTCCAGAATCAAGGATTTGCGCACCGGTGTGGAGACGAGTAACACCCAGGCGGTGCTCGATGGTGATATCGACCGATTTATAGAGGCATCGCTGAAAAGCGGTCTGTGAGAGAACTATGAGTGAGCAGGAGCAGCAGGGCAGGGCGGCCGCAGAGACAGCAGAGTCGTCGGAAGAGAACAAACTGGTCGCCGAGCGGCGCGGTAAATTGTCGGCACTGCGCGAGCGCGGCAATGCGTTCCCGAACGATTTTCGCCGCACTGCACTGGCGGCCGACCTGCAGCGCGAGTACGGTGATTGCAGCAAGGAGCAACTGGAGCAGGACAACCGTGTGTTCGCGGTCGCCGGCCGGCTGGTGCGCAATCGCGGCGCCTTCCTGTTGCTGCAGGACGGCTCCGACCAGATACAGTTGTACGTCAATCGAAAGGGATTGACCGAGGACACCCTGGCACAGATCAAGGGCTGGGATCTCGGGGATATCGTCGGCGCCAGCGGCCCGTTGCACAAATCCGGCAAGGGTGACCTGTACATCAACATGGAAGAGGCTCGGCTGCTGACCAAGGCGCTGCGCCCGCTGCCGGACAAGTATCACGGCCTGGCCGACCAGGAGTTGCGCTACCGGCAGCGCTATGTGGACCTGATCGTCAACCCCGAGGCGCGGCAGGTATTCCGCACCCGCTCCAGAGTCATCGAGTTCATCCGCGACTATATGGCGGGGCTGGACTTCATGGAGGTGGAGACACCGATGATGCAGAGCATTCCCGGTGGGGCGGCGGCGAAGCCCTTCGTCACCCATCACAATGCCCTCGACCTCGATATGTACCTGAGGATTGCACCGGAGCTCTATTTGAAGAGGCTGGTTGTCGGCGGCTTTGAGCGTGTGTTTGAGATCAATCGCAGCTTTCGCAACGAGGGCCTGTCGACGCGTCACAACCCGGAGTTCACCATGCTGGAGTTCTACTGGGCCTACGCCGACTACGAAGATGCGATGAACCTGACCGAGGATATGCTGCGCAAGCTGACGCAGACGGTGTTGGGAAGCACGATCGTGGAGTCGCAGGGCAGCAGCTACGATTTCTCCCAGCCCTTTGACCGCCTCACCGTGTTTGATGCCATCCTCAGGCACAATCCGGATATCGACGCGGCGCAACTGCGCGATGATGCCAGCGCGCGTGCCATCGCCAGCGGCCTGGGCATTGAAGTAAAGGACAACTGGGGGCTGGGCAAGGTACAGATCGAGATTTTCGAGAAGACTGTCGAGCACCTGCTGGACCAGCCAACTTTCATTACCGCCTACCCGACAGAGGTATCGCCGCTGGCGCGCCGCAGCGACGCCGACCCGTTTGTGACTGACCGCTTTGAGTTTTTCGTCGGCGGCCGCGAACTGGCCAATGGCTTTTCCGAACTCAACGATGCGGAAGACCAGGCGCAGCGATTCCTCGATCAGGTCGCGCAGAAAGACAGCGGTGACGAGGAGGCCATGCACTACGACTCCGATTACATTCGCGCGCTGGAGTACGGCTTGCCGCCGACGGCGGGCGAGGGCATCGGTATCGATCGACTGGTCATGCTGCTGACCGATTCAGCCTCGATTCGCGACGTGTTGCTGTTCCCCCATATGCGGCCGGAATAGCGGGAGATTGCCACCCGCAGTGCTGGATTTTGCAGAACTGTGCAGCGGTTCCTCCCGTGGAGTGCCAGCGCGTTTTTATTGCGCTACACTGCCGGTAGACCGCTCTTCCTGAGGATGCTAACTTGCTTGAGACCCGTCTTCACACTCTGGCCGCCGCGGCGCTGGTTTTGCTGTTACAGGCATGTGCAACTGCGCCCGATGCGACGGCTCCCGCCGAGGGAGCGCCAGATGAGCCGCGGCGCGGTCCGGTGCCGGAACTGACACTGAACCTGCCGGACCAGTCGAAGGACAAGTGTGACTGCTCACAGCAGGTCAGCGTCGACCGCACGTTTCTGGAAAAGGGCTTTGCCAACCTGGCCGCAGGCGATTACCGCGAGGCCGTGAATTACTTCAGGCGCTACCAGCGGCTGGAGTCGGCCCCCGGTGTGGACTGGGAGGCCAATATCGCCGTGGCGTATGTCAAGATGATCCCCCAGAGCCCCTATTACAACTGGCGCACGGCGCGCGAATCCTACCTGCGCCTGATGCGGAAGCCGCCGACGAACGTCCAGCTGAATGAGCAAATTGTGCTGATGCGCGACATGCTGGCGATCCTCAGCGACCTGCACATGCAGATCAACGACCTGCAGAGCGAGAATGCGACCGTGACGGAGAACCTGGAGAAACGGGAGGAGGCACTGCGGCGCCTGCGTGAGCTTATGCTGGGTCAGAAGGAAGCAATACAGTAAACGTCGAGCCAACCCCCGCTTCGCTCTCGACACTGATACTGCCGCCCATCAGGGTGCAGAAGTCCCGGCAGATCGCCAGCCCCAGCCCGGTGCCGCCATAGTTGGCACTGGTAGAGGAATCAGCCTGCACGAAGGCGTTGAAAATACGAGCCACCTGTTCGCTGGTCATGCCTATCCCGGTATCCCTGACGGTGAACTCGACCCACCCTTTCTGGTCCTCCAACTCGCGGGCGCTGACCGTGATAAAGCCAGCGTGCGTAAACTTGTTGGCGTTGCTCAACAGGTTGGTGAAAATCTGCCTGAACTTGGCGGCGTCGTTGTAGAATTCCGGCAACTCTGCCAGGTCATCGATCTGCAGCGTGTTGTCGTTGTTTCTCAACAGTGGCGTCAACACATCGCAGGCCTCGCGCAGCAACGCTGCCGGGTTGAACGGCTCGCAGTGCAGCGACATATTGCCCGTCTCGATCTTTGACAGATCCAGTATGTCATCGATCAGCGTCAGCAGCTGCCGTCCCGATTTTATGATGGTGTCCAGGTCCTGCTGGAACTGCGCGCGGTCTATCTCCTGGGTGTCGCCCAACTCATCGTGCAGCATTTCACTGTAGCCGATGATGGCATTCAGCGGGGTGCGCAGTTCGTGGCTGACATTGGCCAGGAACATACTTTTGGCGGCGTTGGCCTCGTCGGCGATGTCCCTGGCCTTGTGCACGTCGTGAATCGCGTTGCGCAGTTTATCGGACATATCGTTAAACGCATCCGCCAGCGCACCCAGTTCCCCGGAATCATTGATGTCGTCGATGCGGTAGTCGAGGTCGCCGCTGCCGAATCGCTCGGTGCCGGTCTTCAGGCTCTTGAAGGAGGTGTTGGTGTAGCTGACGAGGAAATACCCCAGCGTGGCCGTCAGGAAGATGGAGGAGAAAAACGCGATGACGGTGATCCTGTCAGTCAGCGATATCGTGCGGTCGATAATATTGGCGCGCTGCGCCGCGATAAAGGCCTGCCGCTGCTCCAGTTGTTTCAGTCGCTGGCTGACCTCGAGAAAGGGCAGCGGGTCGTTCATGTCCATCTGGAACTCGGGGTCATTGTAGTTGCGGTAGAACGTCAGCCAGCGCTTGAGCAGCAGGCTGCTCTTCTCCCACAGGTGCTCGAAGTCCAGTTCCGTGACATTGTGGCTCAGCCGGCCGAGTTTCTGGATTTTGCCATTGATGGTCTGGATGGACTCCTCGGCGCGCTGCAATTCGGCATCCCCGAGCTGGTCGTCGGTGGTCTCGCGCAGTGTGGCCAGGATCAGTATCTGCTGTCGCTGGTCTTCCAGCAGCTGTTCAACCTCGGTGGACAGCTGCGTCGCCGTCACCGAGTTGCGGTAGGCGATCATACTCTCGTTCCTGGCGTAGCTGCCCCAGAAGTGGGTGCCGACGTTCACCGCGAACAGAATCAGGATTGTGATCAGCGAGAGTGTGAGCTGGCGGCGCAGGCTCATGCGCGGGTGAGTCGCTTGATCGTCATCAGCAGGCCGGGAAAGTCCACCGGTTTGGTGGCGTAGCCATCGCAGCCGGCAGACAGGGCGTACTGCCGGTAGCCCTCTGTCGCATGGGCGGTGAGTGCGATGATGGGGATATGGCGGATGCGCTCATCCTCCTTGGCCCGGCGACTGGCGGCCCAACCGTCGAGTATCGGCAGGTTCATATCCATCAGTACGATGCAGGGCTGCTCGGACTGCATCATGTCCAGCGCCTGCTGGCCATTGCCGGCGGTGATCACTTTCATGCCGGCGCGCTTCAGCCGCCGCACCATCATATCGCGGTTGAGCTCGTTGTCCTCGACCAGCAGTACCAGCTTATCCTGGGTCATACATTCTCCGCGATGATCTGGTGGACCAGGATGATTTCGTCGATACCTTTCACGCTGATTTCCTCGCTGCGCCCGACAGTGAACTGCCCCTTGAGGCTGGTGAGTGTGCTGTCGGAGATGAGGATCTCGCCACCGCGGGTGATGTCCTCGATACGCGAGGTCACATTCATCGGGTGGCCGACAAAGCCGTATTTGCTGCGCCGCTCGGACCCTATATTGCCGGCGATCACGTCGCCCGTGTTGATGGCGATACCGGTGTAGACAGCGGGGAAACCCTCCGCCACGTTCTGGGCGTTGATGTCGACCATGGCCGCCTGCATCGCCAGTGCGCAGTTGACCGCGCGGTCGGCGTCGTCGTCGCGGTGCTGGGGAGCCCCGAACACGGCGAGAATGGCGTCGCCGATGAACTCGTCAATGGTGCCGTGGTGGGCCATGATGATGTCGGTCATGGTGCCCAGGTAGCGGTTGAGCATCTTCACCACCTGTGCCGGCGCGAGGTTTTCACTGAGTGAGGTGAAGCCGCGAATATCCGACAGCATGATACTGACCCGGCGCAGGTCGCCACCCAATTCCAGTCCCTCGGGACGCTCCAGGATATCGGTCACGATTTCGTCGGAGAGGTAGCGCCCGAATGTGGCGCGGATGAACTTCTCGTTGCGCTCCAGCTGCTGACGGTACTGTTCTTCCTTGTCATGCCAGCGCTTGCGTTCGATCCCGGCCTTGATCCGTGCCTGCAACAGCACGGGGTTGAAGGGCTTGAACAGATAGTCGTCAGCACCGGCTTCGATACATTCGATAATGCCGTCCATGTCCTGGCTGCCCGAGATTACAATCACGGGTGTCGCCCGCCACTCCGGGTGCTCCTTGATGCGCCTGAGCACCTCGCGCCCGTCCATGCCGGGCATCAGCAGGTCCAGCAGTACGACGTCGACATCGCTCTGTTCCAGCGCGCGCAGCGCTTCCTCGCCGCTGGCCGCGGTGATCACAAAGTGACCGCTGCGGGACAGGTTTCTCGCCACCAGCTCGCGGTTCTCCTGCAGATCGTCCACCGCGAGGATAAAGCCCGGCTCGGATTGCACGATCCGGTTGTCGGCAGTCTCCGGTGCCGCCTTGACGTTGTGCGCGGCCTCGACCGCTGTCAGCAGTGCGGCGAGCCTGGCATCCAGAGCGGGGTTGTCCGCGCCGATATCCTCGCGCAGCATCTCCGCGTAACCGCGCAGCGCTGTCAGTACGTTCATCAGGTCGTGGGTGTTTGCAACCTGCTCGCTGTTGCCGAGCATGCTTTCCAGACGGGCGGCGGCATCCAGCAGGTGCGAGATGTCGTCGGTTGTCTCCTCGCCAAACGCCTCACCCGACGTTGGAAAATTGTCGGGCAGCGCCCTGATCTCTTCCAGCAGGGCGGCTTTCCAGGGATGTGCTGTCGGGTCAGTGAGGGTATTCATGATTTTGTGCGTCGGGCACCGCCGCGCGTGTGACACCATAAGCCTGTTGTCAGGGAATGTGCGGAGTGTACCAATATGGCGCTGCTCTTACACTGCGTTTGAATCCTGTGACGGGATGCCTGAAACGGAGTATACCCAGCGAGGTGGAGCCGGGGAAACCCGAAATTGCCGCCGTGGAAGCAGTGCGGGATCAAATTTGTGTACAAAGGTGCGTTTTGCCAAAACTTTGGGGTACTATTATCGCGACGGTTAAAGCGGGTAAACCGAAAAGAGGGCAGTGTTCTCATGTTGGAGCAAGTTGAAATATTCCGGGGCTTAACGCCGACCGAGCTGGACGCCCTGGTGGCGAGCAGTACCAGTCGATCATTCCCCAAAAATACAGTTGTCATTCACGAGAATGACCCGGCTGATTCGCTGTTCGTGATCGAGAGCGGCAAGGTCAAGGTTTACTGCAGTGACAAGAACGGCAAGGAGTTCATCATGAACACCCAGGGTGCCGGAGACTATTTCGGCGAACTGGCACTGCTCGATGACTCGACGCGTTCGGCGTCGGTGCGCACTGTTGAAAAATCGACGTTTTGCATTATCTACAAGGAAGATTTCAACCGGGTGCTGGACCAGCACCCGAATATCGGTCGCCAGCTGGTTAAAAACCTCGCGCAGCGCGTCCGCAAGCTCACCGCGGATGTCAAAAGCCTGGCGCTGCAGGATGTCTACGGCCGTGTTGCCAATGTCCTGATGGACCTGTCCGAGGAGCGCGGTGACGGTACGCTTTACATTCCCGAGAAGCTGACGCAGCAGGATATCGCCGACCGCGTCGGTGCCTCGCGTGAAATGGTGGCCCGGATCCTCAAGGATCTCACCATCGGTGAGTACATCCGTTTTGAGGGGCGGCACATCATCATCAACTCCAGGCTGCCGGCGAAGTACTAGCGCGTCTGGCACAATGCGCCGAAGCCAGCGCCACGCTGGCGCCGGCATCATCTACTGCGTGCGTTTCACCACCAGCCCCAGCGTGCCGGTGGCCAACCTGGCCTCGACTTCATCGCCGACTGACACCACGCTGGCGTCGCGCAGTACATTGCCCTGGCTGTCGCTGACGATGGCATAGCCGCGCTGCAGGGTGCCCAGTGGACTCAGTGAGTCCAGCATCTGTGCCAGGTGGCTGAGACGGTGGCCTTTCGCCTGCAGTTGTTGGCGCATGGCGGCCTCCAGACGGTGATGCCACTGCGCGCTGTCGCGCTGCAGCTGTTGCAGGCGCGGCAGCGGCGAGTGCGACATCAGCCGGCTGTCCAGTAGCGCCAGTGCACTGCGCTGTCGCATCAGCAGGTTTTTCTGGGCCAGCAGCAGGCGCTGTTCAAGGTCGTCAAGCCGCTGGGCCTGCTCCCGCAGCTGGGCGCCCGGGTGTTTCAAGCGCTGTCGCAGGTGTGTCAGCTTCAGGGTGGCATCTGCCAGTTTGCGCCGCACCAGCCGCAACAGGTTGGTTTCAGCGATCTGCAGGCGCTGTTGCCACTCGCGCTGGTCGGGACTCAACAGCTCCGCCGCCGCCGATGGCGTAGCCGCGCGGACATCCGCCACCAGGTCGGCAATGCTGAAATCCACTTCATGTCCGACTGCGCTGACAACGGGCAGCGCGCTGGCGGCAATGGCGCGCGCGACGATTTCTTCATTGAACGCCCACAAATCCTCCAGTGAACCGCCACCGCGACCGACCACCAGCACATCCAGCTGTATCCTGCCCTCGGTCTGCCAGCGGTTGGCCCGCTCTATGGCGGCGGCGATCTGGGCGGCGGCACCCTCTCCCTGTACCGCCACCGGCAGCAGTGAGACCGCTATGGAGGGGCAGCGCCTGCGCAGCACGGTCAGGATATCGTGGATGGCGGCGCCGGTCGGGGAGGTGATGATGCCCAGGTGAGCCACCGAGGCGGGCAGCGGTTGCTTGCGCGCGGGGTCGAACAGCCCCTCGGCCAGCAGGCGGGCCTTGAGTTTCTCGAAGGCCGCCTGCAGCGCGCCTGCCCCGGCGGGCTCGAGGTACTCGACAATCAGCTGGAACTCGCCGCGGCCCTCGTACAGCGACACCCGGCAGCGCAGCCGTATCGCGTCACCGTTCTGTGGCGTGAACTTCAGCCGCTGGTTGCGGTTCCGGAACATCGCACACCGCACCTGGGCGCTGCCGTCTTTCAGTGAGAAATACCAGTGGCCGGAGGAGGGGGCGGCGAAGTTGCTGATTTCGCCCTCCAACCAGACAAAGTCGAAATGGCTCTCCAGCAGCGATTTCGCCTGCCGGTTGAGCTGGCTTACCGTGAGCAGTACAGGTGGGGTATCCGGTGTGCCGGGCGTTCTCATGCAGTTACAGGCCAGATTATGTCCAAAAACGGGTCCGGGCAGTGTACTGTATTCCACCGCCGAGTACATAAATGCCGGTCGCGCCAATTGTGCTGCAGCACGCTTGGATTTATACTTGATCGTTTTATCAAATCCCGCCCGCCGGAGGCCGCCACTATGCTGCGTATCGCTCAGGAAGCCCTTACTTTTGACGATGTTCTGCTGACGCCCGGGTACTCTGACGTGGTGGCCAGCGACGTATCGCTGCGCACACGACTCACTCGAGGTATCGACCTGAATATCCCCATGGTATCCGCTGCCATGGACACTGTGACCGAGTACCGCCTGGCGATTGCGATGGCCCAGGAAGGCGGGATCGGTATCATCCACAAGAGCATGACCATCGCCGAACAGGCGGAGCAGGTGCGCAAGGTCAAGAAATTCGAGAGCGGTGTGGTGAAGGACCCGATTACCATCCAGCAGGGTGCCACCATTGCCGAGTTGATCGAATTGACCAGTGCGCACGGGATATCGGGCGTGCCGGTGCTGGATGGGACCGATCTTGTCGGCATTGTCACGCGTCGCGACGTGCGATTTGAATCCAACCCGCAAAAGCTCGTCTCCGCGATCATGACGCCGCGTGACAAACTGGTGACGGTGAAAGAGGGCGCCGGCATGGCGGAGGTGCAGGAACTGCTGCACGAGCACCGCATCGAGAAAATCCTGGTGGTGAATGACGCCTTTGACCTCTGCGGGATGATCACCGTGAAGGATTTTGACAAGGCAGAGAGCTTCCCCTACGCCTGCAAGGATTCCTACGGCCAGTTGCGGGTGGGCGCCTCCGTGGGTACCAGCGCCGACACCGACGACCGTGTCGCGGCGCTGGTTGCCGCCGGGGTCGATGTGCTGGTGGTGGATACCGCCCACGGCCACTCCCGCAACGTCATCGAGCGGGTCAAGATGATCAAGCGGCATTTCCCCTCGGTACAGGTAATCGGTGGCAATATCGCTACGGCCGCCGCCGCTGTGGCACTGGCGGAGGCCGGCGTCGATGGCGTCAAGGTCGGGATCGGCCCCGGCTCTATCTGTACGACGCGGATTGTGACCGGTACCGGCGTACCCCAGATCACTGCCATCGCCAATGTCTGTGAGGCCCTCAAGGGCACCGATATCCCGCTGATCGCCGACGGCGGCATCCGCTTCTCCGGCGATATCGCCAAGGCGATTGTCGCAGGCGCGCACTCGGTGATGGTGGGCAGTATGTTCGCCGGTACCGAGGAGGCGCCGGGCGAGGTGGAACTCTACCAGGGCCGGACCTACAAGGCCTACCGCGGCATGGGCTCACTGGGCGCCATGTCGCAGACCCAGGGGTCCTCGGATCGCTATTTCCAGGATGCCAGTCGCGGCAGCGAAAAGCTGGTGCCGGAAGGCATTGAAGGGCGCGTGCCCTACAAGGGCCCGGTATCGGCGATTATCCACCAGTTGATGGGTGGTGTGCGTTCAGCGATGGGCTATACCGGCAGTGCCACGATGGAAGCCATGCGCACCCGGCCCGAATTTGTACGTGTCACCAATGCCGGTATGGCGGAGAGCCATGTACACGATGTTTCGATCACCAAGGAAGCGCCAAACTACCCCGTCAGGTAGGCTTTTACCGCGCTGCAGCGACGCATGGCAGGCAGCGCAGTTTCCCCTTTGCAGCCAGGACACCACATGAGCGCAGATATTCACGCCAGCAAGATCCTTATCCTGGATTTTGGCTCCCAGTACACCCAGTTGATTGCCCGTCGCGTGCGCGAGGCCGGCGTCTATAGCGAGATTCGCGCCTTTGACCTGAGCGAGGACGAGATCAGGGCCTTTGCTCCCAGCGGCATCATCCTGTCCGGCGGCCCGGAATCGGTCGCCGCCGACGCCTCGCCGCGCGCGCCTGCCGTGGTATTCGAGCTGGGGGTGCCGGTGCTGGGTATCTGCTACGGCATGCAGACAATGGCCGAGCAGTTCGGTGGCAAGGTCAGCAGCTCGCCGGTCAGCGAGTTCGGCTATGCGCAGATCAGGCAGGTGGGCAACGCCGGCCTGCTGCACGATATTCGCGATCATTTCGATGAGGACGGCAACGGCCTGCTGGACGTGTGGATGAGCCACGGCGACAAGGTGGTGGAACTGCCGCCTGATTTCGAGTTGATCGCGGAAACCGCCAGCTGCCCCATCGCCGGTATGGCGCATAAAACCAAACCCTTCTACGGCATTCAGTTCCACCCCGAGGTGACACACACCTTGCAGGGCGAGCGGATATTTGAGCATTTTGTGTTGGAACAGTGCGGCTGTGAAGCACTGTGGACGCCCGCGCATATCGTTGAAGATGCGATAGAACGGGTGAAAGCCCAGGTGGGCAGCGACAAGGTGTTGTTGGGCCTGTCGGGTGGCGTGGATTCCTCTGTGGTGGCGGCCCTGCTGCACAAAGCCATCGGTGACCAGTTGACCTGTGTGTTTGTGGACAACGGCTTGCTGCGCCTGCACGAGGGCGATCAGGTGATGGAGATGTTCGCGCGCAATATGGGCGTGAAAGTGCTGCGCCGCGATTGCGAAGACATGTTCCTGCAGCGCTTGAAGGGAGTGTCTGACCCGGAGGCCAAGCGCAAGGTGATCGGCAATACGTTTATCGATGTCTTCGACGAAGAGGCGGGAAAACTGACCGAGGTAAAATGGCTGGCACAGGGCACCATCTACCCCGACGTGATCGAATCGGCCGGTGCCAAAACCGGCAAGGCCCACACCATCAAGTCACACCACAACGTGGGTGGCCTGCCGGACGATATGGAACTCGAACTGGTGGAGCCACTGCGCGAATTGTTCAAGGATGAAGTGCGCCGCATCGGCCTGGAACTGGGCCTGCCCTACGATATGGTCTACCGCCACCCATTCCCCGGCCCGGGGCTGGGTGTGCGCATTCTCGGCGAGGTGAAGAAAGAGTACGCTGATCTGCTGCGCCAGGCCGATGCCATTTTCATCGAGGAACTGCACCGCGCCGATTACTATCACAAAACCAGCCAGGCGTTCGCCGTGTTCCTGCCGGTGAAGTCTGTGGGTGTAGTGGGCGATGGCCGCCGCTATGAATACGTTATCGCACTGCGCGCGGTGGAGACGATCGACTTTATGACAGCGCGCTGGGCGCACCTGCCTTACGACTTGCTGGAACGCTGCTCGAATCGCATTATCAATGAGATATCCGGTGTGTCACGAGTCACTTACGATATCAGCAGCAAACCGCCTGCGACGATTGAGTGGGAGTGAGCTGGTAACGGCAAACAATGTTTTGCACCGGGACACTGTAAAAAACGACCGATTCTGCAGCGCCTAAAACAGACGAGCTTCAGTGGGCTTAATCTACTCTCAGTCAGTTAGCAGCTTGTTGCGATAGTTGCGGGGTGACAATCCAGCCCACCGCCGAAAAGCGCGGGAAAGTGCGCTGGAGTGCGCATAACCCAGCAGATCGGCGATGTGCGTTATCGAGGCGGTCGAGTGCTCAAGCAGTTCACGGGCGACCTCGAATCGTGTCTGCTCCTGGAGCGTCTCAAAGTTGGTGCCCTGACCGCTCAAGCGGCGCCGCAGGGTTCTCGGGCTGATGCATAAGCGAATGGCGATTTGCTGAGCAGATACATCTCCGGCCAACAGGCTTTCGCGGATGACCGCAGAGACCTGACGGGCGAAGTCCTCGCCGCGGTTGGCGTTAGTCTCTGCCACAAGCTGCAGCAGGATGTGTTGGAAATCAGCGTTGGCGCGGTCGAGCCTATGCTCCAGATCTCTTGCCGAGAACACCAGTAAGTTGTGCTTTACCCCGAACTGCACGGGAGCCTGCGCGCACTGCTGCCATTCGGATGCCCCCAGCGGACGTCTCCGCGTCAGCCGAAGCTCGATCGGCTTCCAGGCGGCACCGCACAACTGCCGCAGGATGGACACCCCGATACCCATCCCCGCCTCGGCAATCAACCCGGCACCCGTGACCCACGGGAGCAGAAACCAGTACTCCAGGGAGGCCAGATCATCCTGCTCTTTGACCTCGATTGCACCGGCGAAGTGGTGAACGTGATTGCTCAGGTTCGTGAGCGCGGCGCGCACGTCGGCTGAATTCTGAGCTAAATAGCCGATGGCCGTGAGCGCGGTGAGACCCTCGGCCAATCCGAGGCGAAACGGGAAGCTGTCATCGCGCGTTACACGGACACACTCGGTCAAATATTTACCGATTTCTTCGAAGCTGAGCGTTTGGGTCGGATCACCGAACCAGTTCGGGTCCAAGCCAGCAGCCTTTGCAGTGCTTGTGGCACATGCACCGGCATCAGCAAGCAAGCCCGGGACACTAGCCACCGTGGCGATCGGCACACGCAGTTCTCCAGCCGGTTTCTTTGGTGGCGGGGTCGGGGCCGGCTTCACTTCTGGGGCTCCAGCTGCATGGAAGGAATCTACCGCGTCAGGCATTTTGACTGTGGCCGTTAAAGATAAATTAAAGGCCGTACTTGGTAAACAAGATTTTGGTAAATCTTCTAGACTTGCAGTGCACAGCGAACTTCAGACCCGCTGTTTACCGACCTCTTTGCGCTGATCATCGGGGGGGTATTGTCAGCCGAGAGGCCCAGCCACAAGGAAACAAATAACATGTCCAACCAACTAACTAACTTTGCTTTGTGCGCAGTGCTGGCCGCTGCTGTGCCTGCTGCTAGCGCTCAGGCCCTTTCCGGCGAACCTGCCAACCCGAATTATAAATACTCGACGCCGGTGCCTCCCGGCATCGCAGCACCGGACAGCGTTGATACCCGTATCGGCACTTTGCGTTTCTTCGATGGTTTTCCGGACGAGGCCACGTCTGAAAAGCTTTGGGATAACCTCGACTTCCAGCGTGCGGTACAGGCTTTCCTGCTTGGCATGCCGGCGGTGAGCCAGGTGGCCAATCGCGAGGCATTCCAGACGCTGGGCCCGGCAAATACGGTGTTGCCGATCTATGAGGAACTGACGGATTCACGTTCCATCATTCTCACCGGCAACGACAACACGGTGTACAGCTGGGTGTGGCTCGATCTCTCCGACGGGCCGATCGTGCTTGAGGTACCCCCGAAGGTGCTGGGGACGGCCAATGACATGTGGCAACGCTGGGTAGTTGACGTCGGTGTGACCGGGCCGGACAAGGGCGAGGGAGGGAAGTACCTGTTTCTGCCGCCGGGCTACAAAGGCAAGGTGCCAGGCGGCTATTACGAGGTTCAGTCGCCCACGTATGGACTGTGGGTGCCGTGGCGCAGTTTTTTGGTGGACGGCAATCCTAAGCCGGGTGTCGATCTTGTCAAGAAATTCACGAAGATCTATCCGTTGGCCGATGCGGGAAAGCCGCATCCGCCGCTCAAGGTCGTGAACATGTCGGGCAAGCCCTTTAACACAGTCTTCCCGACCAACTATCAATTCTGGGAGCTGCTGAATCAGGTGGTTCAGCAGGAGCCGAGCGATTCACTCGACCCGGTTACCCTCGGTTTCTTTCAGTCTGTCGGTATCCAGAAGGGCAAGCCTTTCACTCCCGACGCACGGATGAAGAAAATCCTGACGGAGGCGGCGGTAGTCGGCGAAGCCACGGCGCGCAACGTCCTGTTCCATACGCGCGACCGGGCGGCCTACTACTACGATGACAGCAACTGGCAGCTGGGCTTCACCGGTGGCTACAACTTCCTGGCGGCGCCAGGCGTTGCTGATTTTGATGCGGCGACCTTTTACTACTACCTTGCCATCCTTGTCACACCGGCGATGGAAGAGAAACTGATCGGCAAGGGGTCTCAGTACGCTTGGACCGCGCGCGACGCGAAAGGCAAGCCGCTGGACGGCGGCAAGAACTACCGGCTGCACCTGCCGCCAAATGTCCCGGTGAAGGATTTTTGGTCATTGATCCTCTATAGCGACCAAACACGTTCCCAGATCCAGACTGACCAGCGCTTCCCGAGCATGAGCAGCCAGACGAAGGGGCTTAAGACAAACGCGGATGGATCAATCGATGTCTACTTTGGACCGAAGGCACCGACCGGTAAGGAAAGCAACTGGGTGCAGACTGTTCCCGGTAATGGTTGGAATGTCGTGCTGCGCATGTACGGTGCGCTTGAGCCCTGGTTTGACAAGAGCTGGCGTCCTGGGGAAATCGAGCTGCAACCCTGAATAGCGCCCCTTAATATTTGCCCTTTATTAATTGTCTTGGGGTGAAGTAGTCACGTCATTTGCGCAAAATTGAAAGAGACAGGTTCATGGAAAAAATATTTAAAAATCTTGTCTGTGTTGTTTTGATCGGGGTGGTTGGACTCACCGCGGTGGCTGCGGAATCACAGACCCAAGGCGGCTCGTCTTCCGCGCCGCCAAAGTACGCGCCTGATGTGCCGGCCAAGATCACGACGCCCGACACGGTTGAAACCCGCATCGGCACGTTGCACTTCAAAGACGGTGCGCCCGATGCGGCAACAGTTGAGAAAGCGTACGACCAGCTCGACTTTGGCCGCGGTGTCGATGCTTTCACCAGGGGCATATCGGCGACCTCGATTTACGCGCTGTGTAAGGGTTTCGAAGAGGCGGGCATCAAACTAAATCAGGGTGTCGGCATTACCGAGAATCTCATGGATGCCCGCTCGCTCTTCCTGACGGCGAATACGACCACTGTGTATGTGGTGCAGTGTATCGACGTTGGCAACGGGCCGATGGTGGTGCGGGTGCCACCGCGTGTACTCGGGCCTGTTGATGACGCCGATTTCCGCTGGGTGACCGATGTGGGCCTGACCGGTCCGGATAAGGGTGCGGGCGGGGACTACCTGCTCGTGCCGCCCGGCTACAAGGGTGCCGTGCCGGCTACGGGCTATCACGTCGCGAAACCACGCACCAACAGAATGCTGTTGTTCTATCGTGCCTTCGTGGAGAAGGGCGACATCGCAGCAGCGGTTGCGAACGTCAAGGCCAATGCCGCGATCTTTCCTCTGTCCAAGGCAGCCAGTCCACCTGAAACTCAGGTCGTGAACATTTCGGGCGTTAAGTTCAACACCATCAGTGCCAACGATTTTGGTTACTACGATGAGTTGAACGCCGTGGTGCAGAACGAGCCTGCGGACTGGGTAGATCCGGATACCGTGGGCCTCTATGCGTCAATTGGTATCCGTAAGGGGCAGCCGTTCGCGCCCGATACCCGGATGAAGAAAATTCTTACCGACGCGGTGGCGGTGGGCAACGCGATAGCTCGTGCGAACCTGTTCGCCTCCCGCGATCCACAAACCCGAATCTACCAAAATCGGCAATGGTTTACGCCGTTCGTCGGCGGCAGTTATCGTTTCCTTAATGGTGCCGAACGACTTCTCGATGCGCGGATGATGTTCTTTTATTACGCGACGGGCATCACGCCGGCGATGACTGAATCGCGGCCGGGTACCGGTTCTGCTTATGCCATTACCGTGCGTGACTCGAGTGGCGCATATCTGGATGGCAGCCGCACCTACAAGGTCACTCTGCCGGGACCGATTCCGGCGAAGAATTTTTGGTCCTTTACCGCCTATGACAATCAGACCCGTTCGCTGCTGCCTACCGACCAGAAGCTGGCAGGCATCGATAGCACGCTGCCTGGCGTAGAGTTGAACCCGGATGGGGGTGTTACCGTCTGGTTCGGCCCCGAGGCGCCGACGGGTCATGAAAATAACTGGGTGCAGACCTGGCCCGGCAAGGGCTACAACGCCGCTGTGAGACTCTATGGTCCTCTGGAGCCCTGGTTCAACCAGACGTGGCGACCGGGAGATCTCGAATTGCAGCGTTAGCGGTCAGCCGTTGCCTGCCAGGCAGACTTATCAACCCACGCACCACATAATCGGTTACGGCGGGTCCGCAACAGTGGCAGTATGCCCCCAGATTTTGGGTCAACGTAATCACTCGCTGGCTATAGTGATTTGAGAATTTCATATGTGCGACTTCACCAAACTCTCTGGCCCGGGTTTTCCTGCTTGGTCCACCAACAACCAAGGGTGGCGTCACCTTATTCCTTTGTGATGGTCACATTTATTAAAGAAGAATTATTGATTAATGTATTATTCATGCTACATTAATATCATTTAGTGTCTTATGAATGTTACTTTATGCCAAAGCCGCATATTCCGTCCTCCGCAGTAAGGCGAGTCTTGCGAAAGCTGGGTGCCGATCTCCGTGAAGCCCGGCAGCGCCGCCGATTGACCATGGCAGTGGTAGCAGAGCGGGCCTTTACCAGCCGGGCAACCCTGCAACGGGTTGAGGCGGGCGATCCGGGTGTGAGTATGGGGATTTATGCTGCTGTGCTGCAGTCGCTGGGCTTGCTGGACAGGCTGGATCAGCTCGCAGATCCCGCCCATGATGAAATCGGACGTTCGTTGTCTTCCGGGGAACTGCCCCAGCGTGTGCGTATGTCGACGAAGCGCAGGAAGCAATCAGATGACTGACGTTGAGGTCCATATTGATCTGGAAGGTCAGGTACGTCCTCTGGGAATACTTCATCGGCAGGCATCACGCCGGGGAGAGACCGTTACCTTTGAATATGATGAGGCCTGGCTTGGAGATGCGAACCGGTTTTCGATCGAGCCGGCACTGACGCTGACTGCAGGGACATTCCCGCCGGTGGCGGGGCAGCCCATATTCGGGTCGATTGGTGACTCGGCACCGGATACCTGGGGCAGGCGCCTGATGCAGCGTGCTGAACGACTTCTGGCGCAACGCGAGGGACGGCAGGTGCGTACGCTGGGGGAACTGCATTATCTGCTTGGTGTGGCAGATGTGACCCGTCTCGGTGCACTCAGGTTTCGGTGGCGCGGTGAGGAGGTATTTCAGTCACCCGTACGTCACGGAGTCCCTGCGCTTATTGAGCTGGGTCGTCTGCTTCAGATCACTGAACGGATAGAGCGTGACGAGGAGACGGACGATGATCTGCAGTTGATATTCGCACCGGGGTCATCACTGGGTGGTGCCCGGCCTAAAGCATCCGTGATCGATCAGCATGGCCATCTGTCGATCGCAAAATTCCCCAAGGAGTCCGACGACTACAGCATTGAAACCTGGGAAGAAATCGCGCTCAGGCTGGCGGAGCGGGCGGGTATACAAACACCCAAGCATGAGCTGCTGCAAGTTGCCGGAAAACCGGTGCTGTTGTCACGTCGTTTTGATCGGGACAACGATTGGCGTATTCCCTTTCTGTCTGCGATGTCGATGACAGGATCACAGGATGGTGAACGAGGCAGTTACCCCGAACTGGTAGATGCTTTGACTGCGCATGGTGCCCAAGCCAAAGGAGACGCGCGGCAGCTTTATCGCCGAGTGGTGTTCAATGTTCTGGTGTCCAACGTTGACGATCACTTGCGCAACCACGGGTTCCTGTGGTCAGGGCAGGATGGTTGGGTGCTTTCGCCTGCCTATGATCTCAATCCGACGCCGGTGGATGTGAAGGCGCGAATTCTGACTACGAATATCGACCTTGATGAAGGCACTTGCTCGGTGGAACTGCTGCAGGAAACGGCTGGTTATTTTGGACTCAGTGCCAAACAGGTACACACAATTATCCGTGAAGTGGCAGAGGTGACACGCACCTGGCAGGCAGTAGCAGCAGAAGTCGGAGCCAAGCGTGCTGAGATAGCACGCATGGCCAGTGCATTCGAACACGAGGATCTACAGGCGGCATTGAAATTATAAGGTGGCAACGATTGTGGATTTTTGAAGAAATTACTGAGCATGGTATTTTTCATGGTATTACTGTTTATCAGGAAAATAACCTATTGAAAATAAAAGATAAAACCTGCTTATTTACAATCGAGTGGGAGTGAGCTGGTAACGACGGCTGCTCACTGGCAAAGTCTGTCGCCGCTTTTTTTACTCGGAAAAACTGATCGCTAAAAGGCGTCGTTCAATAGTTGGGTGAGTCGTTTTAATGCCTTGCCCTTATTACTGATTTTCCAGGCCATATAGTATTCCAGGTTTTCAGTAGTCCGCGCTTCGGTGGTCAGTTTCACCAGCGCGCCGCTCTCCAGATACATCTGAATGAATTTTTGCGGCAAATGACCGACGCCCAGTCCCGCCAATTGCGCCTGTATTTTTTGTTCCATGGTTTGCACATAGAGCACCTGTTTCCCTGTGGTTAATCCCGCTGCCCGCATAACACTATGCTTGGCTGTATCGTGGGTTACGATGCGTCGATAGTGGGGTAACTGCTCGGCGATAGTGCGGGGATCGTGCGCGAGGCCCGCAAGAGGATGACTGGCCGCAGCCACTAACACCATATCCGCAGGCGCGATGGGCAATGCTCGGAAGCCCTTTTGCAATGGTACCGGCGCGGGAGCTCCCACCAGTAAGTCAATGCTGTCCATTTCCAGTGCCTCCCAGCCACCACTGAGGACACATTCCTGAATATCGATC
>JAGRIE010000040.1 GCA_020443425.1 Halioglobus sp. | reverse complement strand
AGGCTGGTGCTGGCGCCGTCACCCGCATCGCCCGTGCCGGTGGCATTACCACCATTACCACCATTGGCTGTGCCCGTGACATTGACCGTGCCACCACCGGTGGACTCGCCCGTCACACCCACCAGGCCGACGCCCAGGCTGGCGACGCCGCCGTCGCCCGCTGCACCATCAACTGCCGCACCGCCGTTACCACCGTCCGCTGTCGCGGTGGCCGTCACATTGCCGCTATCCGTCATCGCGATAGCCGCCGCTGCTGAACCACCCGCGCTGGCATCGGTCGTATTACCTGTACCAACAGCCGCGCCACCTGCGCCGCCATCGGCATTACTGGTACCGGTCACATTGCCGCCGTCAGAATTATTCGCCGTCAGCGAAGAAGTGGCGTCACCGGCAGCGCCTGCCGCACTGGCGGAATCACGCGCCGTTCCACCCGCACCCGCAATCGCCGTCTGCGTCAAATTCAGGGTGCCTGAAGTCGAACCGGTCACCACATCGACCAAGTCCGAATCCGCACCGGCACCGCCATCGGCACCGTCATAGCCGTCACCGCCGGCACCACCGCGCTGCGTCGCCGTCACGTTGACCGTTCCACCACCCGTGGACGTCCCGGTCGCGGATACGATCGTACCCTCTGCGCCGGCGCCGCCTGACTCACCCACGCCTCGGCCATAGCCACCGTTGCCGCCTTCCGCGGTGGTACCGACTGTCACTGTCGCAGTCCCCGCGTTGCCGCCCGTGGCCGTGGCCGTGGCGACACCACCGGCACCACCGGTGCCGGTTCCACTGGCAACGACGCCACCATCACCGCCATAGGCACCCACGGAGTTTGAATCGATCGCGCCATTGCCTGTGGACGTCACTGTGGTGGTGTCAGTTGCGGCGCCACCGGCACCGGCAGTGCCGCCAGTGCCACCGTTGAGATTGCCGCCGGTGCCACCCAGAGCCCAACCATAGGTACGCGCGATAAAATCGCCGATCGTGGTCGCGGTCGCGGTGCGGGTCGCCGCACCGCCATCGCCGCCGTCCGCGCCATTAGTACCCGCACCCCCGGTGCCACCCTGGGCGTCGTAGGTAAAGTTATAGTTGGCCCGCGCTTCACCCGCTGAATTCTCTGCCACAGAGACCGATGTCGCCGCGCCACCATCGGCGGCCTTGCCGGTCGCCGCGTTGCGTTGCCCGCCGTTGCCACCGGTGGCTCTGGCACTCACCTGCAGCAAACTGGAACTGCTGCTGCTCCTGGTCAGGGAACTGAAGGCGTCACCCGCGGTGCCATTGGCACCATCATTTACACTGCCGCTGTTACCGCCGGTTGCCGTCTGGTTCAGGGTCAGGCTGCCTGTCGTGGCGCCGTCCACCTGATCGGTCAGGCTGGTGCTGGCACCGTCGCCCGCATCGCCGCTACCGCTCGCAGCGCCACCATTACCGCCATTGGCCGTACCGTTGACAGTGACTGCGCCACCATTAGATGTGCCATACGGCAGGCCATTCAGCGTAGCCGCTCCTCCGTCACCGGCATCGCCACTCCCGCTGGTGGCACCACCACTACCGCCATTGGCCGTACCGTTGACAGTGACCGTGCCGCCACCGGTGGACTCACCCGTCACACCCACCAGGCCGACGCCCAGGCCGGCGGCGCCGCCGTCGCCCGCTGCACCATCAACTGCCGCACCGCCGTTACCCCCGTCCGCCGTGGCGTTAGCCGTTACATTGCCGGAGTCGGTCATGGCAATAGCCGCCGCAGCGGCACCACCTGCGGCCGCGTCAGTCGTGTTGCCTGCACCAGCAGCACCCCCGCCTGCTCCACCGTCTGCGTTGCTGGTGCCCGTAACATTACCGCCGTCGGAATTATTCGCCGTCAGCGAAGAAGTGGCGTCACCGGCAGCGCCTGCCGCACTGGCGGAATCACGCGCCGTTCCACCCGCACCCGCTGTCGCCGTCTGCGTCAAATTCAGGGCGCCGGAAGTCGAGCCGGTCACAACGTCGACCAGGTCCGAATCCGCACCGGCACCGCCATTGGCACCGTCATAGCCGTCACCGCCGGCACCGCCGCGCTGCACCGCCGTCACATTGACCGCACCGCCGCCAGTGGAAGTGCCGGTCGCGGACACAATCACACCTTCCGCGCCAGCGCCGCCTGACTCACCCACACCCCGGCCATAGCCGCCGTTACCGCCCTCGGCCGTTGTACCCACGGTTACCGTGGCCGTTCCCGCGTTGCTGCCGGTGGCCGTGGCAGTGGCAACACCGCCAGCGCCGCCGGTGCCGGTGCCGCTGCCGACTACTCCGCCATTACCGCCATAGGCACCAACCGAATTGGCGTCAATAAGGCCATTACCTGTTGAAGTGACTGTGGTCGTGTCAGTCGCCGCGCCACCCACGCCCGCCGTGCCTCCACCTGCGCCACTGAAGATTGCACCGCCGTTGCCGCCAATGGCCCAGCCATAGGTACGCGCTATAAAGTCGCCGATAGTCGTCGCGGTCGCGGTGCGGGTCGCCACACCACCATCACCACCATCCGCGCCGCTGTAACCGGCACCGCCGGTGCCACCTTGAGCATCGGCACCAAAACTGTAATTGGCCCGCGCCTCTCCGACGGAATTTTCCGCCACGGATACCGATGTCGCCGCGCCGCCATTCGCGGCCTTACCGGTCGCCGTATCCCGATACCCACCATTACCGCCGGTGGCTCTGGCGTTTACCTGCAACAAACTACTGGCACTGCTGGTCTTGCTCAGGGAACTGAAAGCGTCGCCCGCCGCGCCGTTGACACCCTCGACGACATTACCGCTGTTACCGCCCGTCGCTGTCTGCGTCAGAGTCAGGTTGCCAGAGGTGTCGCCATCTACCTGGTTGGTCAGGTTGGTACTGGCACCGTCCCCGGCGCTACCTGCGCCACTGGCAGTGCCTCCATTACCGCCATTGGCCGTGCCAGTGACAGTGACCGCACCCCCATTGGATGTGCCGTAGACAGGCCCCAGGATCGCCATACCGCCGTTTCCAGCATTGCCACCCACACTGCCACCAGTGCCACCATTACCGCCATTTGCGATCGCATTCACTGTGGCCGAGCCGCTACCATTGTTGGTGACAACCGCGGATGCGGTCCCACTGCCGCCATCGCCCGCATCGCCGCCCGTACCCGCGGTACCGCCACCGCTGGCGGAACCACCGCTTCCTCCCGCTCCTCCGGCGCCTCCATTACCGGTTGCGCTTGCTGAACCATTGCCGCTGGCTACCGTGGTGTCAGCAGTGGCCTCTCCATCGCCACCATTAGCACCGTCACCGCCGTCACCGCCATCCGCTCCGCTCGGAGAACCGGTACCGCCATTGCCGCCGCGCCCGCCGTTGCCGCCTGTCGCTGTCGCGGTGTTGGTTGCATCCGTATTCACGGTGGTAGCATTTGCCGTGGCGTCACCGCCGGCCGTACCGTCTGTGCCCGGGTCACCCGGATTGCCTGGCGCACCAGCATCGCCGAAGATGCCCGGCGTGCCGTTCACCGTATCGACAGCCGCCCAACCGGGAAGGGTCACCAGCGACAGGGCGAGCGCTGAGAGCAAAGGAAAAACAAGGGCTGGTACTACACGGGAAGTCCGGGTGGAGGGCATAATCATCAAACCTCAAGCTTGGGCCGATTTGCGGTTTCGGCCGGTATCTTTATATTTTTGTGGTCTTGAGGTTGCTATGAACTATCGAGACCACATCCTTCAATTCCATTCAAAACCGGGTCATATCGATCGAAAGCGAACCATGCAAAATTTGAACCAAAAATGGCTCAGTTCACATATGCGCTTGTTTTAAAAACAAATTTGAAATAAATCAAATGCGGTCACACTCGGCGCGAAAGCCGGAATGTAAAAAAAGCTGACACCTCATGCGCGTGCTGCTGCGTCTGGCGCAAAACCAAAGTGCTCTTATTCCAAGCTATCGCAATTATCCGCGAGTCTATACAGCGCTATTACTCCCCGGCACCGCGAAATCTTTCTGTCAGGATTCTTTACACTGCGCTCACAAGTGCAACAATACGTAACACCGTTAAAACCAGCAGGATCGATTGCTGTCACGGGCCAATCGCGCAGCCAGAAAGCTCGAATAACTGTGCAGAACTGCACATAACTGTTTTAAAGATTTAAAAAAAAGATGTCGTCCTGCCGCGAATCGCCAGCCCCGCCTGACACTGCAATCCGTTTGTGGCCTCCGGAGTGAGGTGACCACTGGCGCGTTTCTTGCAAGTCATCTATTCGCTAAATAAACACGGACCACCGGAGCCTGCAAACTAAGACAGGGCCAGGAGTTTGTCACATGAGCAACACCCTCATTCTGCATAAGAATCGCTTCAACGCTTTACGCGGCGCTTTCGCCCTCTCTGCCATGTTTGTCGCTTCAGCCGCAGTGCAGGCTGCGCCGGTCAGTTGGACCAGTGATGTCAGCGGACTGTGGGGAGACGCCAGTCTCTGGAGTTCCAATCCGTCACTCCCGGCTGCCGCAGACGATGTCTCCATCACAACGGTCACCGGCCTCAAGACCATTACACACGATTCCCTCAACGACACTATCCTCTCACTGACAACCAACGCCAGCGCACTGCTGGTCGTCAATGGCGGTTCGTCGCTCACAATCAGTAACGGTGGCACCAACGGCGGCACCTGGCAGGCGGGCGGAAGCAGTGCCGGTACACTCAACCTGAACGGCGGCACACTGACAAACACAGGCAGCACACTGCTGGCTGATGCCGACGGAACCATCGCATTAAGAGGCGTCAACCTGGTCGGCGGCGAATTGAATTCAAGCGGTAATGGCAGCTTCCTTGCGACGTCCACCGGCAGCAATTTTCTCCGCGGCGTCACACTGAATGGTGTGCTTGATATGGCCACGACCCTCAACAGCCGGGAACGCGTGGTCAACGGCATGACCGTCAATGGCGAAATTGATATCAACAGAAACGGCATCCTGAGCTTTGAAGGGGACAACCTGTTGGACGGCAATGGCACCGTGGTATTTGGTGATACCGGGTTCGGCAACCGATTCGACCTGGATGGCAACGGCACCACCACCATCGGTGCCGACATCACCCTCCGTGGCGAAAACGGCACCATAGGACAGCAAATCAACCTCAGCGGCACACAAACCTTGGTGAATAACGGGCTGATCTCGGCCGACGTCAATGGCGGCACGATCACACTTAAAGACTCTGCGGTAATCAACAACGCTGTCCTCGAGGCGCGCAGTGGTGGCACCCTGAATCTGCAGATTGGTGTGGACAACTCGACTGGGGAGATACGCGCCGAAAATGGCGTGGTTATACAGACGGGGATGCGCGTCACCGGGGGTGAGATGAACGCCACCGGCACCGGAAAATTTGTTGTTACCTCAAGCGGTGCCAATTTTCTCGACGATGTCGCACTCAGCGGCCTGCTGGACATGTCCACCAACCTCAATACCCGTGAACGCATAATCAACGGCCTGACCCTGGACGGTACCATTGATATCAACAGGAACGGCATCCTGAGTTTTGAAGGGGACAACCTGTTGGACGGCAATGGCACCGTGGTACTTGGCGATACCGGGCCCGGCAACCGATTTGACCTGGACGGCAACGGCACCACCACCATCGGCGCCGGCATCACCCTCCGTGGTGAGAACGGCACCATCGGACAGCAGGTCAACCTCGGCGGCACACAGACGCTGGTCAATAACGGACTGATCTCGGCCGACGTCACTGGTGGCACGATCACACTTAGAGAATCGGCCGTCGTCAATAACAGTGTCATTGAGGCACGCAACGGTGCCACCCTGAACCTGCTGATTGGCGTGGACAACTCGGCGGGCGAGATCCTCGCCGACAACAGTGTGGTGATACAGAATGGTATGCGCGTCACCGGGGGAGAGATGAATTCCACCGGCACCGGAAAATTTCTTGTTACCGCAAGCGGTGCCAATTTTCTCGACGATGTCGCACTCACCGGCCTGCTGGACATGTCCACCAACCTCAATACCCGTGAACGGGTAATCAACGGCCTGACCCTGGATGGTACGATTGATATCAACAGGAACGGCATCCTCAGTTTTGAAGGCGACAACTCACTGGACGGGAACGGCACCGTGGTACTCGGCGATACCGGGCCCGGCAACCGCTTTGACCTGGACGGCAACGGCACAACCACTATCGGCGCCGGCATCACAATCCGTGGCGAAAACGGCACCATTGGACAGCAGATCAACATCGGCGGTACACAGACGCTGGTGAATAACGGGCTCATCTCAGCCGACGTCAACGGCGGCACCCTTACCCTGACCGAATCGGTCATCGACAACAACAACAGGCTCGAAGCACTTAACGGTGCCACGCTGGTTCTGAACAGCAATGTGAACAACGCTGTCGCAGGAGAAATTCACGCGGACAACAGTCTCGTCTTACAGTCTGGACAGCGCATTACCGGTGGCACAATTTCCACTGTGAACGGCGGTATTTTCCGCGCCAATACCAGTGGTTCGAACTACCTGGACGGAACCAGTATCTCGGGCAACTTCGATATGGCCACGATTGCAAACGGCCGTGAGCGCGTGGTCAACGATTTGACCCTGGATGGCATTCTCGATCTCAACCTCAACAGCATCCTGAGTTTCGAAGGCGATAACACACTGGCCGGCGACGCCACGGTGGTGCTCGGCGACACCGGCGCCAGCAACCGTATTACCCTGGACGGCAATGGTACGACTGTTCTGGAATCAGGGGTCACCATCCGCGGAGAGAATGGCACCATTGGCGGTCAGTTCAATATTGGCGGCACGCAAGTGCTGGTCAACAACGGGTTGATCTCCGCCGATGTGTCAGGCGGCACCATGACGCTCACCGAATCAACCGTCAACAACAACAACGTGCTTGAAGCACGCAACGGTGCCACCCTCGTTCTCGCCAGCGATGTCACCAACAGCAGTTCCGCTGACATTCACGCGGACAATGGCCTCGTCCTTCAGTCCGGCCAGCGCGTGACCGGCGGCACTATTTCCTCCACCAACGGCGGTATGTTCCGCGTCAGCAACAGCGGCTTTAATGTTCTCGATGGAACGAGGATCACGGGTGTTGTGGATATGGCCACCGTCGCCAACGGTCGTGAGCGCGTGGTCAACGGGTTGACCCTGGACGGGCTTCTGAACCTTAACCTCAACAGTATCCTCAGCTTCGAAGGCGACAACACAGTGGGCGGTTCCGGCTCCGTGGTACTCGGTAGTACCGGCGCCAGTAACCGTATTACCCTGGAAGGGAATGGCACCACCACGCTTGGATCCGGGGTCACCATTCGCGGCCAAAACGGCACCATTGGTGCGCAAGTTATTTTCGGGGGCACGCAGGTGCTGGTCAACAACGGCACTATCAACTCCGATGGTGGCGGCACCATCACGCTGACGGAATCCGCCCTGACCAACAACGGCCTGGTGCGTGCACAGAATGGCACCCTGAACTCCCAGGTCCAGGTGAGCGGCACTGGAACGCTGCAGGTCGACAGTAGCGGTGTGATGAAGCTGGCCAATGTGGCAAATACACAGGGTGTGCTTGCGATGGGAGCAACCGGCGCCGCACTCGATATCGGCACTCAGAATCTTACGCTCACTTCCGATTACACCAATATCGCAGCCGGCTCGGGCAACAGTTTTGACCGTCGCGCTGGCGTCAGTGGTGCCGGACAGATCGTCGCTGGCGGTGACGTGGCGCAGGCAGTTACCGGCAGCGGTATCACCGATGGTTCAACACCGAACGCGACCTTGACGATTGGCAATATGCGCGTCGGTGCCAACACCTTCAACTACCAGATCGCCAATACCGGCACCTCCGGTCCGTCACTGCGCGGGGCGATACAAACCGGTGTCAACGGCGGCAACATCACCGATGCGCGCCTCTCGGGCGCCGGCGTCACTGCCAGCAACTACAACACCGGAGCGCCCGGCAGCGATACCGGCAATCTCGATGTGGTTTTCACCGCCGCGAGTTCCGGTCTGCTGGCGCCACTGGTCGGCCAGAAACTGAATCTTCGCAGCAACTTCGAGAATATCGTCGACCAACAGCTCGATATCGTACTCGCAGGCGGCGCAGCGGCCTATAACGCTGCTGTCGGTAGTGCCGGCTCACCGGTGCAGGTGGCAAACCAGCGGGTTGGCGGCACCAACACCGCAGCGGTTTCGGTCAGTAATACTGCAGCATCAGGCAGCTTCAGCGAAGACCTCAACGCCAGTGTCAGCGGCATGACCGGCGCGGTGAGCGGCAGCGGCAACATTGTCGGCCTGCTCGCAGGTTCCACCGATAACAGCGGCACAATTTCGGTGGCGGTAGGCACCGGCAGCGCAGGTGCGAAGAGCGGCACGGTGACGCTGGATTATGAAACCACGGGCACCGTCAACGGTGTCAGCAACGGACTTGGCATCGCCGCAGCGGGCAGTCAGGCGGTCACCGTGAATGGCAATGTGTACCAGGTGGCGCAGGTGTCCGCGCCGCTACCCGCCACGGTCGAGCTGGGTAACTTCCGCGCCGGGTCGGGCGCCCAGTCGGCACCGGGAATTACTGTAACCAATACCAACATTGCAGCTGCCGGATTTCAGGAAGGGCTGGATGCCGTGGTCGGTTCCACTACGGGCCAGGCCACGGGCAGCGGCTTTACCAATGCCACGGCCGGTAGCGACGGCACGGTGAATATCGGTTTGTCCGGCATCAACGCCGGGCTCAACACTGGCACGGTAGCAGTGCAATTCAATTCCAATGGTATCACTACCAGCGGTTCCAACGGCCTCGGCGAACTCGCGCTTGGCGGCCCACAGACCATTACCGTCAATGGCACGGGCTGGCGTTTGGCCGAGGCGAATACACAGCCGACCACGATCAACTTTGGCAATGTACTGGTGGGCAGTGCACAGGCGCAGTTACTGGATATCCAGAACACCGCTGCCAACGATGGTTTCAGCGAGCGGCTGGATGCAATCTTCAAGGCGGGCGGCACTACTGGCGATGCCACCAACAACGGCGGATCAGTCAGTCTGCTCGCCGCGGGTGCATCGAACAACTCTGCGATGGCCGTGGGTATCGATACCAGCACAATCGGCAGTAAAACAGGCCAGGTGGTGGTGGCCTTCGACTCCAATGGCGCTGGCACCAGCGGTCTGGGTATTACCGCGTTGCCCGATCAGGCCATCGGCGTACTCGCCAATGTCGAAGCCAATGTTGGCACACTCGCTCAACCCGGTCCGGTCACGCCGAATCCGGTGGACTTCGGCAAGGTCCGTATCGATGCCGCGCCGGTCGGCCCGGTCGACCTGTCAATTTCCAATAACGCGGTTATCGGTGAGGGCCTGAATGCCTCCATCGCCACAGTCGACAGCGGCTTTGGTGCCAGCGGCTCGTTCACTGGCCTCGCAGCAGGTGCCACGGACAACGGTTCGCTGCAAGTGCAATTCACCGGCACCAATACCGCGGGCGCACACACGGGTTCGGCAACCGTCACGCTGGTATCGGACGGCAGCTTTAATGGCGGCACCCCCACTAACCTGCCCTCACAGACCGTTGACATGAGCGCCGAAGTGTATCGATTGGCCAACCCGCTGCTGAATACCACCAGCGTGGATGTCGTGGCCCGGGTCGGCGATGCCGTTGCCGCCAATCAGGCTGTCTCCATCAGCAACGCCTCACCGGACAGTTTCACTGAGGGCCTGAAAGTCAGCGTCTCCGGCACCTCAGGTAACGCCCAAAGCAACGGCGGCAGTATCGCCAATCTCGCCGCACAGGCCAGTGACAACACCTCCATTCTGGTCGGCCTGGGTTCCACTGCAGTCGCCGGGCTCAGCAGCAACGCGGTGAATCTCGATTTCGTCTCCACCGGCGCCGGTACCACCGGGGCAGCCGATGTTGCGGCACAGACTGCCAGCGGCAGCGTTACAGTTAACGGGAAAGTCTATGCGCCCGCCGTCGGGCAGCTGAATACACCGACAGTCGATTTCGGCATCGTGCGGGTTGGCGACACGGTAAGCGCGCGCAATATCAATGTGGAAAACACCGCTGCGACAGTGGCGCTGAACGATACACTGCGTGCCAACCTCAGCGGTATCGGCACTGCCTTTAGCGCCGATGCAACGGTAGGCAATATCGGCTCCGGTGACAGCGGCAATCTCGCTGTTGCGCTGGACACCGGTACTGCGGGCATCTACAGCCAGACAGGCACCGTCAGCTTCCTCAGCCAGAATCCCGATATGGCGGATGTCTCCGCTGGCGCTGACGGTACGGTGCAGGTGCGCGCCCAGGTGAACAATCTCGCCAATGCCGAGTACGACCTGGTGTCTGCGTTTGGCACCCTGTCGCAGAGCGGCGACAACTATATTCTGGATTTCGGCAACATCGCGCTGGGCAGTTCAACGTCCGGCACGCTGCAACTGGAAAACGCAGTATTTGGCCCGGCTGACTTCCTGATGGGAGATTTCGATCTCAGTGCAGTCGACGATTTCCTGCTCAGCGGCTGGGACCCGTTCAGCGACCTCGGTGCGGGCGATGCGATCTCCGGGCTGAATATCGATTTCCTGTCCTCGGGCCTGGGCCTGTTTGAGGATACTATCGCGTTCAACGGGTTCAGTTACAACGACTCTGACCCCTTTGGTCTGGCACAGTCGCGCAACCTGCAGATCAGGGTCAATGTGATTGATGGCAACGCGGTACCCGCGCCGGGTACCGTGCTGCTGGTTCTGCTCGGCTTACTCGCGATGAGACAGCCGCTGCGCAGAAAGAACGCCTGAATAGGCGTAAGGCTTGGTTTGTGCGCTAGACAGCGTCCGCCAGTGACAGCGCATCGCGCACTTCGCGCTTGACGAACTTGCCATTGGCGTTGCGCGGCAGCGGGGCATCAACCACCCAGATATAGCGAGGTATCTTGTACGAGGCCATCTTGTCCCTGAGGGACATCCGCAACTGGTCGACGTCGACAGAGGCGCCTGTCTTGGGGTAAATGGCGGCGGCCACCTCCTCTCCCAGGCGCTCATCCTCGACCCCGAAGACCACGCATTCGGCAACCGCATCATCGGCAAAAATCGCGCTTTCCACTTCCGCGCAATACACGTTTTCACCGCCGCGAAGCACCATCTCCTTGGCCCTGTCCACAAGGTGGATGAACGCGTCTTCGTCCATGTAGGCGATGTCCCCGGTATGCAGCCAACCGTCGGTTATTGTCTCCGCCGTGGCCTCGGGCCGATTCAGGTAGCCCTTGATCACACAGGCACCGCGCACCCAGAGTTCGCCTGGCTCGCCGGTGGGCACGGTGTTGCCCTGGCCATCGACACATTTGGCCTCGAAGGTGGGCAGCGCGCGACCGACACTGGTGGGGCGATCCACCAGGTATATACCCGACAACGCGGAGATGATGCCGCAGGTTTCGGTCATACCGTAGCCTGCATTCGGCGCGGCATTTTCCATGGTGTCATGGAGCTTTTTCGTCAGGTCCGGCTGCACTGCCGCACCGCCGCCACCCATGCTCTTCAGGCTGGATGTGTCACGGGTCGCGAAGTCCGGATGCAACATCATTTCGCGGGACATCATCGGCACAGCACTGAAAGTGGTCACCTTCTCTTCTTCAACGATACGCAGCGCTTCGCCCGCATCCCATTTGTACATGTGTATCAACTTGCCGCCGGTGGCGGCGATACCCTGTGCGACGCAGTTGTTGCCGGTAACATGGAACAGCGGGGTGGCAACCAGCGCGACGTTCACCTCGTCCGCTGCCATCGAACCTTTGGACTTCAGCCCCGCCTTGGCGAGAGATTCGCGCGTCAGCGCCTGCGTAAAACCAATATTCATCAGGTTCGATACACAACCGCGGTGCGTCAATTGCGCGCCCTTGGGCGTTCCAGTCGTACCGGATGTATAAAAAATACAGGCGTCATCGTCGGGATCAATAGTGACCTCGGGCATCTCGGGCTTGCTGTTGATGACTTCAGCCCAATCCACCACCCTGTCGGGCACTGCATCACCGAGGCGAACACCCGCCACCACGATGTCCGGAAACTCGTCGGCGATCTCAAGAAACTGCGCCACGCGTTCGCGATCGGCAATCAGCACCTTGGGCGTTGAGTCTTTCAGCGCGTAGCTCATTTCCTGACTTACCCACCAGGCGTTCATGCCGACGACAACCGCACCCATTGAGACCACTGCCCAGTAGGCCAGCATCCACTCTGGATAATTTCGCATCGCAATGGCCACCCGGTCGCCGGGCTGCACGCCCTGCTCGGCCAACCAGTGGGCGATGGAGGCGGTGAACTGGTGGGACCGGGCGTAGGTGTGGCGCTCCTGCTGGAAAATCAGGTACTCCCTGTCCTGGAAAGCGGCCGTACCCATCCAGATATCGCGCAGCGAGGCAGGGGCATGTTTATAGGCGCGCATCGGCGAACCTCGCACCTGGAGAGTCTCAATCTCGAATAATTGCCCGGGGGCTGTCAATTCATCCCAGGTATGCTTTAGTTCCTCGTACATTTCTCCACCTCACAAAAAAACTATTATAGTGTGCGCAGGATAACGGCGCGCGAGGACGACCTCAAGACAAGTTGCATATGTCATGCCATTAACTGCTCGCGCCACTGCACTCAAAGGCCCTGTATTCTGATGAACGATATCGCAAACCCTGATGCCAGTATCGATTTTTCCACTGTAGACGAATGGCACACAGAAACAGATGTACTCATTATCGGCGGTGGCGGCGCCGGTCTCAGTGCCGCGATAGAAGCGGCGGATGCCGGTGCCAGGGTAATCGTGCTGGA
Source organism: Halioglobus sp. (assembly GCA_020443425.1). GTDB lineage: Bacteria > Pseudomonadota > Gammaproteobacteria > Pseudomonadales > Halieaceae > Marimicrobium. The sequence continues at coordinate 21,842 of JAGRIE010000040.1, read as the reverse complement.
AGCCGCCAGTGAGACCGGGGGCTCGACCGCGATGGCCGGCGGCCTGATTTACATGGGCGGCGGTACCCCGACGCAACTGGCCTGCGGCTTCGAGGACGACATCGAGGAGATGTATGCGTACCTGATGCAGGCAGCGGGCCCCGATGCGGACGCGGACAAGGTCCGCCTGTACTGTGACCGCACGCTGGAGCACTATGACTGGCTGACCCGCCAGGGTGTGGTCTTCAAGCCCGAATACTACCCCTACAAGCATACCAACACACCCAATGAAGCGGCACTGATGATCACCGGCAACGAGGAAGCCTGGCCGTACAGCACTCATGCCAGGCCCGCACCTCGCGGGCACAAGCCACAGATAAAGGGGGATCACGGCGGCATTCCACTGATGGCAAACCTGCTGTGCAGCGCGCGCGAAAAAGGCGTGCAAATTGTTTGCGAGGCGCGGGCACTGTCGCTGGTGAAACGCGGCGAGGAAATCGTCGGCGCGGCTGTTCGCATCGATATGCAGGTGCGATATTTTCGCGCGCAGCGCGGCGTTGTGCTTGCCGCGGGAGGATTTATCATGAACCGGGACATGGTGGAGACCTACGCCCCGCGCCTGGCCAGGGGCAATTACCCCAACGGCAACCCAAACGATACTGGCGACGGCATACGGATCGGCATGGCCGCTGGTGGCGCGGTAACGAATATGCACGAGGGATTCATCTGCACGCCCTTCTACCCTCCCCACCAGTTTCTGGAGTCCATCATTGTCGACGAGACCGGCAAACGTTTTATCAATGAGGACGTGTACCATGGACGCCTGGGCAGCGCGATACTGGACAGGCCCGATGGCCGCTATTACCTGATCATAGACAGCCGCCATTTCAAAGTCCTGGAAAGGCCACCGATGGGAGGCTACCCCGTGGCCGGCACCGGCGAGAATATCGACGAGTTGGAGAGCGAACTTGCTCTACCACGGGGTGCATTATCGACAACACTCGACACCTATAACCGGCATGCACGCGCAGGGGAGGACCCCCAGTGCCACAAACATGCCAAATACCTCACGCCGCTGGATCAGCCCCCCTACGCTGCATTTGACCTGACGGTGGGTAACGGCGGCATTTTCGCGACCATGACATTCGGTGGCCTCAACACATTACCCACCGGAGAAGTGCTCTCAACGGACAACACCATCCTGCCGGGACTATACGCCGCCGGCAGGAACAGCGCCGGCCTGCCGCGCTGCGCCGAGGGGTATTCCAGTGGCATGAGCATAGGGGACGCCACGTTCTTCGGCCGACTGGCGGGCCTGAGCGCCGCTATGCGTACCTGGTAAGCGCCAGTACACCCTCCGGCCCTAGACCCCGTATCCTTCTGGGGCAATCACGCACCACTTCTGCGCAATATTAGCCGCGCAGCTCACCGTTTGCATGGATACCATCACACAAACGCCGCGATACAAGCGCATTTTCTGACCATCAAGCAAACTGGCACCACTTTTGCAAAGCCCTATACAGCAGAAGCACATGACCTAGCCATGCAGTGTCCAGGAGTGCGAGATATGTCGAATTCAGCGCCACAGTTAACGATCAATCTACCCCACGGCGACGTGGCAACGTATGAAGAGATGCAGGCTTATGGGGACATCCTGCAGCGCTTTATACGTGAACAGGAGGCAGCACTGGAGCAGGTCAAGGACATTACTCGCCACAACCAGATTGTCGATTATCTGCGGCTGCTGGCGCGAAGTTACAACGAACAACTGCGCCTGTACAAGGCGGCAGAGGCAAAACGCCAGCGCGAGACGCTGATAGTACTGCTGAAGATTGGCGGCAATCCGGTGCTGCATTAAAGACGCCGGGCAAGCTGCTCTGGCAGCTACTCGGAAAACTCTGCAGCACTATCCTGCAACATTTTTTCTAACACGTTTCGCTGCTTCGGATAACGCCATTCGTACTCCGTGAACCGCGCTGCAGGCAAATAGAAGGCAGCGCGCACCTCGAAACGAACCGGCGGGTCGATGTCTCCAGACAGGGCATCGCGTTCACAGCGGTAGAGATGAAAACCAGTGTCAAAAACGCGCAGCAGTTCCCGGGGTTGCAAGCGCAGCCCCGTCTCTTCCCAGGTCTCACTGAATGCAGTGCACTGCGCTGACTCACCCGGCTCACTGCTGCCACCGGGCGGACTCAGCTTGCCGTTGAGCCCTTGAACCACCAGCAGGCCCTCAGCCGAGGTGGCAAAACATCCCGCACTGGGCGCAGTGTCGGGGACGCCGGTGAAGGGACAAGAGGGGTCGCGCGGAGAGCAGGCGGATAGCAGCACGACCAGTGAGAGCAGCACCGATGACTGAAGGGCTAGCGAGAACATTCGATGCGTCGGCGCAAACATTGCGGGAAACACACTCTCGCAAGAGGAAATCCTGGCGCGGTGCAGACTCAAACCGGCACTCATCATGCAGTGCTCCATCCTTATCGGGAAATGGCTCGTACGCCAGAGCATATGTCCCGCACATCTCAGTACCGTTCAGCTCAACTGCTGTGGAGGCATTTTTCCAGCAGTTCGCGGGTGTTGGTGGGCGTCAGTGTGACGGGGTTTCCTCCCGCACTCGGGTCTGCGAGTGCAGCTGCCACCAGTACGTCCAGATCGGGATCAACGACACCCAGCGCCGTCAGGTTCCCAGGGATATTCAGGCTGCGGTTAAGCTCGATCAGATAGTGCAAGAAGCCGTCGAAGCCGCCCGGAATGTCGAGATAGTTCGCCAGTCTGCGAATCGACTCCTCTATGGCCGGGCGATTAAACGCCACGACCGCGGGCATCACCACGGCATTGGTGGTGCCGTGATGCGTGTTATACAAGGCGCCAATCGGATGTGAGATGGCGTGAATCGCTCCCAGGCCTTTCTGAAATGCGGTCGCGCCCATCGCAGCGGCGGCCATCATGTGGGCTCGCGCCTCGATGTCCGAGCCATCGGCATACACTCTGGGCAGGTTTTCTTTCACCAGCCGCATACCCTCGAGTGCTATCCCGTGGCTCATCGGGTGGTAATGTGGCGAGCAGTAAGCCTCCAGGCAATGGGCGAAGGCATCCAGGCCTGTGCCAGCGGTAACGGCCGGCGGCATAGAGAGTGTCAACTCGGGATCACAGATCACCTGGCGGGGCAGGATGTTGGGGTGAAAGATAATTTTCTTTTCATGGCTCACCGAGTTGGTAAGCACGCCGGCACGTCCGACCTCGGCACCGGTGCCCGCCGTCGTTGGCACAGCTATGATAGGCGCGATCCCTGTAATGTCTGCGCGCGACCACCAGTCGCCAATGTCCTCGAAATCCCAGATCGGCCGCGTCTGTCCCGACATAAACGCAACCAGCTTGCCCAGATCCAGACCCGAGCCGCCGCCAAATGCAATCACGCCGTCATGACCGCCCTCGCGATAGGCAGCGAGCCCCGCCTGCAGATTGATTTCAGTAGGGTTTGGATCCACCTCGGCAAACAGCCCGCACTCGAGACCGGCAGAGTCCAGCAGCGCCAGCGTGCTTTTAACCATCGGCAAATCGGCCAGCATACGATCTGTCACCAGCAGCGGCCTGTTGATACCCGCCGCCGCACAGGCGTCGGCAATTTCCGAGATGCGCCCACGGCCAAAGCGAATCGCCGTTGGATAGGACCAGTTTGCAGTTGCCGTCATAACACTACCTTGCAGGGTTCAGAGTTTCTTGAAATGAAAAGACATCGGGCGCGTCAGATTCTGGTACGCAATCACCGAAAGGCTGCCGCCGCGACCGGTGTCCTTGCAGCCGGTCCAGCACAACGCCGGGTCCAGGTAGTCACAGCGGTTCATGAATACAGTACCCGTTTGCAGGCGCGCGCCAACCCGCTGTGCGCGCACGGCATCACTGGTCCACAGCGAGGCGGTGAGGCCGAAATCGCTGTCGTTCATCAGCGCGATAGCCTCCTCATCATCACTGACTTTCATAATACCGACGACCGGGCCGAACGACTCCTCCCGCATAACGCGCATCCCGTGTGTCACATCGACGAGAATCTGTGGCATCAGGTACGCCCCGGCATCGTTGGGAAACAGGTCGGGATTGACCAGCGCCCGGGCACCGGCGCCCACCGCCTCGGCAATCTGTGACCGCACCTGCTCGGCGAAACGGATGTTGGCCATCGGCCCCAGTGTGGTCTCTGCTTCGAGGGGGTTGCCCAGCTTGTACTGCTCGACGATGGCGACAGCCTTTGCCACAAACGCATCAAAGAGCTCTGCGCATACGTAGATACGCTCAATGCCACAACAACTCTGTCCGGAGTTAAACATCGCGCCGTCAATCAGCGTTTCAACGGCGGCGTCCAGGTTGGCATCCTCCATCACAAAACCCGGGTCCTTGCCGCCCAGTTCGGTGCCCACCGCCGTGAACGTGCCGGCTGCCGCCTGCTCCATCGCCTTGCCGCCAGCGACCGAGCCGGTGAAGTTGATGAAACCGAAGGCATTACTGCCGATAAGTGCCGCGGTCGTCGGGTGATCCAGCACCAGGTTCTGGAACACGCCGGGCGGCAATCCCGCCGCCATGAAAGCCGCCGCCAGGCGCTCACCGGCCAGCAGCGTTTGTGAGGCGTGTTTCAACACCACGGTATTACCGGCAATAAGTGCCGGCACGATAGTATTGATCGCGGTCAGGTAAGGGTAGTTCCAGGGTGCGACCACCAGCACAACACCCAGCGGTCTGCGCTCGATACGGCGCATAAACGCGTCGCTGTTTTCGATGTCTATCGGTGCCAGCGCAGATGGCGCAATACTGGCCATGTAATTGGCCCGCTCCTGCACCCCGGCAAATTCACCGCCGTAGCGAACCGGCCGCCCCATCTGCCAGGCCAACTCGCGGGTGATATCCGCACTCATGTCACCTAGGCATTGGACGCCTGCCAGCACGCGCTCAATTCGCTGCTCAAGCGGAGTCGACTGCCATGCGTATTGCGCGGACGCGGCAAGGGCGACAGCCTCTGTCGCGGCGGCGAGCGTCAGCGGCTCGCGTTCAGCGTAAACCGAGCCGTCGATGGGCGATATACATTGAATCATGCTGGCCATCGGTCACGCCCTCTCGAAGCCACGGATGCGTTCGTAATCTGTTACCCTCTGGTCAAAATCCTCCTGTTCCCACTCGGCCGCTCTCACATAATGATCAATCACCTCGTCGCCCATCGCCTCGCGCAGCATTGATGACTCTCGCAACGCCGCAGTAGCAGCGCGCAGGGTGCGGGGAATTTCCCGGATGCCCTCAGCCTTGTAGGCGTCACCGCAAAAAGCCTGCTCCAGCGGCAACTTTTCCTCGATGCCCTTGATACCGGCCGCGATCTGCGAGGCGATGGCCAGGTAGGGATTCAGATCGGAGCCGCCGACGCGGCACTCCACCCGCACAGACTTCGAGCCGGGCGCGACGATACGATAGCCAGCGGTGCGATTGTCGATAGACCAGACCGCCTTGGTCGGCGCGAACGTGGCCGCGCTAAAGCGTTTATAGGAATTGATATAGGGCGCAAGAAAATACGTAATATCGTCGGCATACTTCAGCAGGCCGGCGAGGTAATGTCGCATGGTGTCGGACATCCCGTGATCCGCACTGGCATCATAAAATACCGGCGTGCCATCCTTTTTCAGTAGCGACTGGTGAATATGACTGGAGGAGCCAGCGGCGCTGGTATCCCATTTCGCCATGAAGGAAACTGCCCTGCCCTCCTGAAATGCCATTTCCTTGATCGCATTTTTCAGCAGCACATGGTTGTCGGCCATCGTCAGGCCATCGCTATAACTGACGTTGATCTCGGCCTGGCCGGCAGAGGCTTCCCCCTTGCTGTTCTCTACCTCGATACCCGCTGCCTGCAAGCCGTTGCGTACCTTGCGCATGAGGCTCTCTTCCTTGGTAGTCTGGAAGATGTGATAGTCCTCGTTGTAGGCGCTGATCGTTGTCGGTTTGCTGTAGCCGCGATCAGACAACTCCTCGAAATTCTCCCGAAAAATAAAAAATTCCAGCTCCGTGGCGACGGCAGATACCAGCCCCATCGCATCGAGCCGCTGCAACTGCTGTCGCAACACACTGCGCGGCGCATGGGTAACCGGCGCATGGGTGTGATGATCAAGCGTATCGCACAGCACCAGTGCAGTACCTTCAAGCCACGGCACAACCCGCAGCGTCGACAGATCCGGCTTCATTGTGTAATCGCCGTAACCGGTTGCCCAGCTTGTCGAGACAAAACCCTCCACGGTGTTCATCTCCATATCCGTGGCCAGCAGGTAGTTACAGCCGTGAGTCTCCTCCCACGCCGTCTTCACGAAAAACTCGGCCTGGAAGCGCTTACCCATCAGTCGACCCTGCATATCCGGCATCGCCGCGATCACCGTGTCGATACAACCCTCGTCAACTTTCTGCTGCAATTCCTCAAACGACAAATTCCCGGGCATGCTGTCTCCATCTGGTGGTGTTCATGGGGATGCCGGACTCCGCTGGCGGCAGAGCCCGGCATAACGACAGGAGTGTATCGCACACTCCCGGCTAGCAGTACGCCTAGCTGTAGCGGTAGGGAGGGCCCGCTTTCTCCATATCGGCATTGTACTGCCGGAAGATTTCCACCACTTTCGCCTTGGTCTTCGATTCTGCGGCAATCTCGTCCCAGAATTTCTCGGCTGCTTTCTGTACCGTCGCCCATTCCTCGTCGGGGATGGTGGTGAGCTTCATCTTGGTACCGTGAACACGCAGCGATGCCTCGCCGCCCCAGTACCACCACAGGCGATGGTAATGAGAGGTATCCATCGCCAGTTTGAGCAGCTCCTTCAGGTTATCCGGCAGCGCGTTGTACTTCTCCATATTGGCAAAGAAGGAACCAACCCAGGCGCCAGAGATATTGTTGGTGAGGAAGTAGTTGGTGACATCCGCCCAACCGACCGTGTAGTCCTCGGTAATCCCCGACCAGGCGATGCCATCGAGTTCTCCGGTCTGCACCGCGACCTCGATATCCTCCCACGGCAATGTCACCGGCACCACCCCGAACTGGCTGAGGAAGCGGCCCGCCGTCGGGAAGGTAAACACCTTTTTACCTTTCAGGTCAGCGAGGCTGTTGATGGGCTCCTTGGTGGCGAAGTTACAGGGATCCCAGGCGCCCGCCGACAGGTGCTTGACGCCGACCTTGGAGTACTCCTCATCCCATATCTCGGCCAGGCCGTACTGATTGAACAGTACTGGCACATCGAGCGAGTAGCGAGTCGCGAACGGGAAGTAGCCGCCAAACACCGCCACCTCTGTCGGCGATGCCATGGAGTCGTCATCGGATTGCACGGCGTCTATCGTGCCCTTCTGCATCGAGCGGAACAGCTCGCCGGTAGGCACCAGCTGATCGGCGTAATACAGTTCAATCTGCATATCGCCGCCGGCGATCCGGTTGAAGGCATCGACCGCTGGTTTCACCACATGCTCGCCCAACGCCGGGCCGGCATAGGTCTGCATGCGCCACTTGATGGTCGTTTTGCTCTGGGCGTGTACCGCGGGTGCTCCAACCGTGGCCAAACCCGCGACGCCGACACCGGCGGCTTGTAAAAACTTCCTTCGACTACTCATAGAAACTCTCCTTTCTGCGAATACAGGGGAAACGATTACGGCTGGCTTCCCGGTTAGTTTTCCCGTTGACGGGAAGTTCTCTGCGGACGACACACTCTGTGCGTTTACTTGTTATAGACCAAATCCGGTAACCACAATGCTATTTTTGGAAAAGCCATCACCACAGCCAGCGCCAGAATCATCACAAACACAAACGGCAGGATGGAACTGTAAATATCACGCAGCCCAATTTCCGGCGGTGCCATCGCCCGCATCAGAAACAGGTTGTAACCAAACGGAGGCGTCATATAGGCCACCTGGGTGGTGATGGTATACAACACGCCGTACCACACGAGATCGAACCCCAGCAGGCCTACCAGCGGCACGTACAGCGGCGCAACGATGACCAGCATCGCGGTATCGTCCAGAAAGGTACCCATAATCAGGAACGACAGCTGCATGATGATCAAAATCGTCCACGGCCCCAGGTGCAGCTGATCGGTAAACAGGCCCTCGATTGCACCCACCGCACCCAGCCCGTCAAAGACCGCACCGAAGGCCATCGCGGCCAGAATGATCCACATGAACATACAGGAGATTGCCAGGGTCTGGCGCACGGAGGCTTCAAACACTGCCTTGTTCATGCGCCCCTTGACTACCGCTACCATGAAAGCCGTGAGCGCGCCGATAGCCGAGCTCTCGACCAGGCTGGTCCAACCATTGACGAAGGGCACCATCATGGCTGCAAAGATCAGGATCGGCAGCAGGCCGGCGCGCAGCAGGCGCAATTTCTCGGCCAGCGGGACGTCGCGCTCCTCCTTCGACAGCGCGGGCCCCAGCTGCGGCTGGAAGTAGCAGCGTATCGCGATATACAGGATAAACATCGTCGCCATCAGCAGCCCGGGGACAATACCGGCCAGCCACAGCTGCCCGACGGGCTGGCGCGCGATCATCGCGTACAGCACCAATACCACCGACGGCGGCACCAGGATGCCCAGCGAGGACCCGGCCTGCACCACCCCCGTCACCATGCGCTTGTCGTAGCCCCGGCGCAGCAACTCCGGCAGCGCAATGGTGGCACCGATTGCCATCCCCGCTACCGACAGGCCGTTCATCGCGGACACCAGCACCATCAGCCCTATCGTGCCGATCGCCAGCCCACCGTTGATCGACCCCATCCAGACATGGAACATCTTGTAGAGATCATCGGCGATTTTCGATTCAGAGAGGATGTAGCCCATAAAGATGAACATCGGCAGCGTCAGCAGTGGATACCACTTCATCAGTTTCATCGCCGCAGAGAACGGCAGGTCGGAGCCACCCGTGCCCCACAGTGACAGCGACGCAACCGCGGCGACCAGCCCGATGGCGGCAAACACCCGCTGCCCTGTCATCAGCATCAGCATCATCGAGGAGAACATCAGGATCGCGATCATCTCGGGTGACATCAGAGACTGACCCCTTTGATCCTGGCGATATCCTTGAACAGCTCAGAGACTGCCTGCAGCAGCATCAGCAGGACACCGATGCAGGTCACCAGCTTGATCGGCCACATATAGGGTCGCCAGGCGGAGTAACTGCGCTCGTTGTACTCAAACGCGTAAACGGTGCTGTCGATACCGCCGTACAGCAGCACCCCGAGATAGAACATCAGGAAGAAAATGGTGAAGGCGTCCACCCAGGCGCGCTGTCGATCCGTCCAGGTGGAGTAGAACAGGTCCATGCGCACATCCGAGCCCTGCTGCAGGCAGTAGGGCCCACCCAGGATGTAGTAGGCGACCATCGCAAACTGCGCCATCTCCAGGGTCCAGAGTGAGGGGAGGAAAAACACTTTACTGACAGAGGACCACAACAGGATGCCGATGAGGACAAAAATCCCGTACATTGCGACACGGCCGACCCGGTAGTTGACGGCATCGACAACGGCGACATAACGGCTCACAAATCGACGCAAACGCGGTTCCTTTTGTGCAGGGCGCTCCACCGATAATGCCCCGTGCGCGAGAAATTTACAAAGACTTCCTGACACTGGATGCAATATCCAGGCCACAGCCGGGCGCCCGGCAACACCGCAGGACAGCCCCGATAGTGTCGCCCCGCGCTCTGCTACGATGCATTCTTTCGCGCAGGGCGCGCCGTAATAGTGCACCCCCCTGCACTGCGGCAATAAGCGCAATTCCGGAGGTGGCCAGGAACAGGCGCCGGGACGTTTACGCTACAGCCAGATTATCCAGCTCTCTGTCGTGGACGCGGGCAAGCAGGAGTAATGCACTGACGGCCCCGAGCAGGGCCAGGCCCATATCTGACTGCGTGTCCCAGATATAACCCTGGGTGCCCAGAAAAGCCTCAGCATCTTCGCCGCTGGCCAGGGCAACCCACCACTCGATCAACTCGTAGAATGCGCTGAATGCCAGGCAGATCGACACCACAATGATATTGCGCCAGTGAACACCATTCACCACCTGTTTACGGATCAGGATTTCGCGCGCCAACAGTGCCGGCACAAACCCCTGGAAAAAATGGCCGACCTTGTCGTAGTTATTTCGTTCCGAGCCCAGCAGACCATCGAATAACGGGACTTCAGCGTAGGTGTAGTGCCCGCCAATCATCAGCACGACACAGTGCAGCAGGATAAAAAAGTACAGGATGGGCGTCAGCCTGAAAGTGTTGTATGTGAACGCCAGCAAGACGGCGCCGATAATGGCCGGTGACACCTCAAGCAACCAGGTAAACTGATCCTTCGGGTCTATCCCCGACCACACCAGGACAATCCCGAATACCGCTATCCAGCTGTATTTGATAGTGCGTTACTCCCGGTGCATCAGGCAGACAGTGTCGCGATAATCGGGGCACCATGGGTGACTATAAGCGTGTGTTCATACTGGGCCGACAGGTTGGCAGGGTGACCGACCAGTGTCCAGCCATCCTCGCCCTCCTCGACATAGGTGCTCCGGGTCGACAGGAAGGGCTCTATCGCAATCACCTGCCCCACTCGCAACACACGCCTGTCCGAGCGATCATAGTAACCGACAATGTCCTCCGGCTCCTCGTGCAATGAGCGGCCGATACCGTGACCCGCGAGATTGCGAATAACCCGGAAACGATGCGCTTTGGCGACAGACTGGATAGCCTTGCCGATGGCGTTTATCGGGGCGCCGGCGCGCGCTGCCGCCACCGCTTTCTGCAGTGCGGATTGCGTCGCATGACACAGTCGCGCTTTCAGTGGGGAGGTCGGCGGCACGACCATCGTGCCACCCGTATCGGCAAAATAACCGTCAAACCGCGCAGACACGTCGATGTTCACCACATCACCAGCGCCCATGATTCGAGTGCCCGGAATACCGTGCGCAGCCTCTTCGTTGACACTGATACAGGTGGCACCGGGAAAGTTATAAGTGAGCCTTGGCGCGGACTCTGCCCCCGCATCCGCGAGCAGTTGGCCGCCCAGCTTATCCAGCTCCAGCGTTGTCATCCCGGGTTCAACCGCGGCAAGCATGGTGTCGCGAACTCTCGCAACGATACGGCCCGCGGCCAGAATGCCGTCGATGTCTGCCTGGTTCTGCACTGTCATAGGGTTATCCGTTCCTTACCTGTATTTCGAGCCCCACCTGAATGACAACATAATAGCACCGGTTTGTCTCAACTGAGGGTCGCAGCTTTCGTGCCGCCTACTCGGCGTGCAGTTGGCGAATCAAAGCGGGAATCTCACTGGGGTGAAGTACCGTGTGATGCGGGTTGATGCCCAGTTCGGCATCCAGCGGTTGCTGGTGTTGAATCCAGACAGACGTGATGCCGCTGTTATGCGCACCGGCGATGTCAGCGGCGAGACTGTCGCCCACGTGGACGGCCTCGTGTGCTTCACAGTTTGCCAGCCTCAGTGCCTTCTCAAAGATGGAGCGCGCCGGTTTCTGCTCGGGCTCCTGTCCGCCGATAATAATATGGTCGACATGCCTGGCCAGGTGCACGGCCCGCACCTTCGGCACCTGGGAGTACTCCGGCCCGTTGGTGATCACCACCAGGGTGAACAGTTTGCGCGCCTCGGCCAGGAACTCTTCGATACCGGGATAAAAGTGAAACGCGTCCAGCCTGTTCCTGTCGAATGCATCGAGCAGTGACTGGGCAGTAGCTTCACTGACTTCGGCGACACCCTGCCCAGCCAGCAGGTCGCGAATCAACTGTGCGCGAAAGGCACCCTCACCGTGTTGCGCTATGATCGGCAGGTAGCGTTCGCGCTGGCTGTCGCTCCACTGCCGGTACATACCCTTAAGGTAGGCCTGCGCCACAGTTTCGCTGTCACAGGCGGCGCCGTACAGTGCATCCAGTTGCTGCGCCATCAGGCGGCAGGCTTGCTGGTTGGCCGCCTGCGTGTCGCACAGCGTCTCATCCATGTCGAGAAATAGTGCCTTTAACATAGTTCTCTCCTCAGTCCGCAGCCGCGTGCCGGGACGCGCCGAATACGGAGCCACCGCTGGTGGACCTGCTGGCATTGCGGCGGAACACGTCAAACAGGTTGCGGCCCAGCGTGACATCCTGCGGCGCCTGCTGCGCCAGCGGCCGCGCTTCCAACTCCGCCATCGGCAGCAGTACATTGAGCTGGCCGCGGTGCGCATCCAGTTCAATCACATCGCCGTCCTGCAGTCGGCCTATCGGGCCACCCTCCACCGCCTCGGGGGAGAGATGGATCGCCGCCGGGACTTTACCCGAGGCACCGGACATGCGCCCGTCCGTCACCAGTGCCACCTTGTGGCCACGGTCCTGCAACTCGCCGAGGTAGGGCGTCATCTTGTGCAGTTCCGGCATGCCGTTGGCGGCCGGGCCCTGGAACCGCACCACGGCGATCACATCCCGGTCCAGCTCACCGGCATCGAATGCGGCTTTCAGGCCCTGCTGGGAGTCGAACACGCGGCAGGGAGCCTTGACCACCTGGTGCGACTCCTCCACGGCTGACGTTTTGATAATACAGTGGCCCAGGTTTCCCGCCAGGCTGCGCAGACCACCTTCATCCGCGAAGGGATCACCCACAGGTCGCAGCACATCCAGTCGCCGCGAGGTTTTCACTTCCTCGACCCACTGTGCAATGCCCTCGCTATCCAGCGTCGGCGTGCAGGTGTAGGGTGCGAGTCCCTCCCCCAACAAGGTCACAACGTCCTCGTTCAGCAGGCGACCACTGCACAGTTCCCGAACGATGAACGCGGTGCCGCCCCCAGCCTGGAAATCGTTGATGTCGGCGGACCCGTTGGGGTAGACGCGCGCCAGCAGCGGCACGCTGCGCGACAGCTCATCCATATCCTCCCAGGTGAGATCGATACCGGCCGCCTGCGCGATCGCCACCAGATGCAGGGTGTGGTTGGTGGAGCCACCGGTGGCCAGTATCGCCACCACCGCGTTCACCAGCGATGCCTCGGTCACCACATCGCACAGGCGAGGCGCACCGCCTGCGTCCAGCGGTCGCACCAGTTGCGCTATCGTGCGCTGCGTCAGGGCCGGTCGCAGCGGGTCATCCGGGTGCAGGAAAGAGCTGCCCGGCAACTGTAGGCCCAACACCTCCATCATCACCTGATTGGTATTGGCCGTGCCGTAGAACGTGCAGGTGCCGGCGCTGTGGTAGGACGCGGACTCCACTGCCAGCAGCGCTGCCTCGTCGGCGGTGCCGGCGGCAAACTGTTGCCGCACCGCGGCTTTCTCCTTGTTGGGGATACCCGTTGCCATCGGCCCGGAGCCGATAAAACCGGTGGGCAAATGGCCGAACTGGAGTGCGCCGATCAGCATCCCCGGCACAATCTTGTCGCAGATACCCAGACACAGCGCCGCATCAAACAGGTTGTGGCTGAGCCCGATAGCCGTGGCCATCGCCACCACATCGCGACTGAACAGGCTCAACTCCATCCCCGGCTGGCCCTGGGTGACACCGTCGCACATGGCCGGCACGCCGGACGCCACCTGCGCCGTCGCACCCAGTTCCAGCGCCAGCGATTTCACCAGCGCCGGGTAGTCCGCCAGCGGTTGGTGGGCCGAGAGCATATCGTTGTAGGCGTTGATAATGCCGATATTGGGTGCCGACATACTGCCGATCAACTGCTTCTCGTGCTCATTGCAGGCGGCGTAACCGTGGGCGAGGTTGCCACAGGACAGGGTGCGCTTCGGCGGGGTCTCGTCCCGGGATCGCCGGCAGCGCTCCAGGTAGGCCTGTCGCGTGACATGGCTGCGCCTGCGCAGGTTTGCGGTGACCTCTTCCACTACCGGGTGCATCTCTAACTCCTGTTGGCGTGATAAATGTCGAGCTCAATGGCATCGGAGTGCAGGAACGCGCGAATCGGCAGTTCGGCAGCGCTGCCCGCCTCACTCGCACGCGCCAGCACCTGCAGCTTGGCCGGCCCTGAAATATGCAGGTAGAGGTGCCGTGCGCGCAACAGCGCCGCCAGCGACAGTGTCATTCTGTCGTGTGGGGCGGCCGGCGGCCGCACCGCCACGCACAGCTCGCCGCCCGCCGGGTCCATCGCGCGGGCCAAACTCTCTGCACCGGGAAAGAACGACGCGGTATGTCCGTCTTCTCCCATGCCGAGCACCACCACATCAATACGGCCGGCGAAGGGTGCCAGCTTGTCACTGGCGGCGGCCTCGGCCTCGAAGGGCGAGTTGACAGGGACTTTCATCGACACAAAGCCCGCCTCCCGGGCGGCGTTCTGCAGCAGGTGGTGTTTGATCAAGCGCGCATTGGAATCGGCGTGATCCTCCGCTACCCAGCGCTCGTCCACCTGCGTCACGACCACCTGCGCCCACTCGAGCGGCTGCCGCGACAGTGCTTCGAACAGCGGTCTGGGTGTGGAGCCGCCCGACACTGCCAGCGTCGCAGTACCGCGCTGCGCGATCGCATCCCCCAGGTCTGCGGCAATACGCGCTGCCAGTTGCACCGACAGCTCGGCATTGCTGTCAAATGTGTGCACGCTGTGTCTCATCTCAATCGTATTCCCGCCAGCTGCGCCCGTCCCGCGCTATCAGCGCCACCGCGCTGGTGGGCCCCCAGCTACCGGCCGCGTATTTTTCCGGCGCCTTGCCGGCACGCTCCAGCAGCGCCTTGATCTGGTCGACCCATTTCCAGGCTTCCTCCACTTCATCGGCGCGCACGAACAGGGTCGGGTTTTCCCGGATGACATCCAGCAACAGGCGCTGGTAGGCATCCGGCGTGGCGCCCGGCTCATTCTCCTCGGGGAAGCTCAGGTCCAGCGCCGCGGTACGCAGCGGTATCCGCACATCCAGCCCCGCCACCTTGTTCATCAATTCAAGGCTGATGGTCTCCTCCGGTTGCAGCCGGATGATGAGGCGGTTCGGCGCGTCCATCACCCGCTGTTCGGGGTAGATGGAGTGTGGCACAGGTTTGAACTCCACCACGATTTCGGAGAACTGCGCGTGCAGGCGCTTGCCGGTGCGCAGGTAGAAGGGCACACCGGCCCAGCGCCAGTTGTCGATATGGGCCTTGATCGCGACAAACGTCTCGGTGCGCGACTGCGGCTGCGCATCCGCCTCCTCGCAGTAGCCCGGCACCGGCTTGCCACCGGCTGTGCCCGTCTGGTACTGGCCCAGCACCACGTTGTCGCGCAGCATCTCAGGCTGCAGTGGCCGCAGGCAGGACAGCACCTTCAGCTTTTCGTTGCGCACCGCAGTCGGCTCCAGGTGGGTGGGCGGCTCCATCGCGGTCAGGCACAGCAGCTGCAACAGGTGATTTTGCAGCATATCGCGCATCGCGCCGGCGCTGTCATAGAATTCCCAGCGGCCGGTGACACCCAGCGATTCGGCCACCGTGATCTGCACATTGTCGATGTATTTGCTGTTCCACAGCGGCTCCAGGAACATATTGGCAAAGCGCAGCGCCAGCAGGTTCTGCACCGTCTCCTTGCCGAGATAGTGGTCGATGCGATAGACCTGCCGCTCCTCGAAAATGGCCGTGAGCTGGCTATTGATCGCCAGGAACGACTCGCGGTCAGCGCCCAGCGGCTTCTCCACCACGATGCGGGTATTGGGGCGCACCAGCCCCGCCTGCTTGATCGCCTCACACACCGGCCCGAAAATCGTCGGCGGCGTCGCCAGGTACACCACCAGGTCGCGCGCGCTGTCGGCCAGCATGTCAGCTCGCAATTGCGACAGTGCCGCGCCCGAGGTGGCGTCCAGCGAGAAGAAGGTCAGGCTTGACGTGAACGCCGCCCATGCTGCCTCATCGAACTGCCTGGCGGATTTACTGGTGTCGAACCAGCTGCGCACCTGGTCAAAAAACTCGGCTGGGCTGGTCTCGCGACGCGACACCGCAATGATCCGGAACTCGGCGGGCAGGCACTTGCTCACCCACAGGGAATACAGGGCCGGGTACAATTTGCGTAGCGCGAGATCCCCCTCTCCTCCAACAATCAACAGGTCACAGGCTAGCGATGTTTGCATCTCATCCCACGTAAAACAAAACAGAGCAGGCTGTCAGGATACGCTTATTGACGCGGCATTTCCTCCCCTTCTAACATTCACACGCCGATTACCGGGTGCTGTGCTAGTATTTTCCGATGCGATTCCTACTGATATTCGTTCTCCTGTGTGCCACGGCGCCGGCACTGGCACAGCGTGAGCTCACCTCTATCGTGGTCAACTACGCGTCTGCACCAGAACTGGTCACCGTCATCAAACCCCTGCTGTCTGCGGGCAGTTCAGTGAGCGCCTACCAGAACCGGCTGGTCTTGAACGCAACGCCGCAGGAGCTGGAAAAAACACGCGCACTGCTGCAGCAGCTCGATGCCGCGGGACAACAGTTGCTGGTCTCGGTGCGCACTGACGCCAGCGGCGCCAGCGGCGGGCGCGGCATCGATGTCGACAGCGTGATCCGCTCCGGTGATACAGTCATCACCAACGGCACTGGGCAGCGCAGTGCGCAATCGCATACCACCGTCCGCGTGGAGAACTACAGCGGCACACGCGCAAGCGGCGGCAACCAGGCGGTGCGTGTGACCGAAGGAATGCCGGCGTATATCGCCACCGGTGTCAGCGCGCCGGTGCAAACCTACGC
The DNA here is from genome assembly GCA_020443425.1 of Halioglobus sp. Classification (GTDB taxonomy): domain Bacteria; phylum Pseudomonadota; class Gammaproteobacteria; order Pseudomonadales; family Halieaceae; genus Marimicrobium. The sequence goes on along the minus strand of JAGRIE010000040.1, from coordinate 5,233 downwards.
CGTGGGTGCTGATGGCCGGCGCTACTACCAGCAGGACTATGTCAGTGCTGCCACCGGCTTCTACGCCACCACCTGGCTCGCTGGCGACACGGTGCGAATCAGCATCGACCAGGGCGATAATCAACTGTCCGGGCGCAGCATCACCACGCAGCAGCTGCAATCAGAGGTCACAGGCCCCCTCGGGGAATGGCTGCCTATCGGCGTCATCGAGCAATCGGACAGCAGCCAGAGTGCAGGCATCGGTTCCCGCGCCCAGTCAAGCCAGGGCACATCGACCCGCCTGTTCATTAAAGTCGAGGCCGTGGACACGCGCTGACCACCCCGCCACCGCGTCGCATTAGTAGTAATACCCCGCGCTATTTTTTGCTAGCATGTGCACCGGCCTTTCTTCCAACGCCACACAATAATGGTAATAGCATGAACACACCGGTTTCACCGTTCGACCCGATCACTATAGGCCCGCTGACGCTCCGCAACCGTTTCATCAAGTCGGGCGCCAACGAGGCTATGTCGATGGACGGCATCCCCACCAAGGCACTGATGAAGCATCACAGCGATCTGGCCCGTGGCGGCGTCGGTATGACCACCGTCGCCTACATGGCCGTGGCACCCGAGGCCCGCACCCTGCCGAACCAGATATGGATGCGGCCTGAGATACTGCCGGACCTGCGCGCACTCACCGATGCCGTGCACGCCGGGGGCGCGGCGATCTCGGCACAGATCACCCACGGCGGCTCCTTTGTCACCGGCATGAAGGTGAAAGGCCGCACCATCAGCTCCAGCTCCGGCTTCAATCCCGCCGGGGCGCTGAAGGGCAATTTCCTGCAACGCGCCATGACCGAGGCTGACATGACACGGGTCATCGGGGAGTTCGTCGCGGCCGCCCGCCTCGCCCGCGATGCCGGGTTCGATGCGGTGGAACTGCATATGGGGCACGGCTACCTGCTGAACCAGTTTATTTCACCACTGAGCAATCGCCGCGAGGATGAGTACGGCGGCAGTGCGGAAAACCGCGTGCGCTTTCCCGCTCGCGTGCTGGCTGCCGTCAAGGAGGCTGTCGGCGATACTACTGCCGTGCTGGCCAAGATCAATGTAGCCGACGGCACGCGCCGCGGCGCCAAGGTTGAGGACGGTATTGTCACCGCACAGGCGCTGCAGGCGGCGGGCGCCGACATGCTGGTACTCAGCGGCGGGCGCAATGTGGAGTCGACCTGGTTCATGTTCGGCAGCCGCATGAACCGCATGGAGATCGTCAAGGTGTTAAAGCAGCAGGGTGACTGGCTGACTGCGATGATGATGAAAGGTGCCGCGGCCAGCGAGCCCGACATCACCTTCAAGGAGATGTATTTCCTGGAGTACTCGCGCAAGATCCGCGCCGCGGTGGACATGCCGCTAGCCTTTCTCGGCGGCGTCAAATCGCTGGCCAATGCCGAGCAGGCCGTGCAGGAGGGTTTCGAGTGTGTGGTGATGGCGCGCACGCTGATCCACGACCCGGGGCTGGTGAATAAATTCCGCAGCGGTGAGCGCACAGAGTCCGGCTGCGATAACTGCAACGGCTGCGTCGCCTACATCTATCATCCGGCGGGTACCCGCTGTGTCTACAACCCGCCCAATGACCTGGCGCTGAACCGGATACCGGCCTCGGCTCCCGACTAGGACCCTCAGGTCGCGCTGTGCGCGGCCTGCTCCCGCTGCGGCGCAGGCATCAGTTCATAGTCGCTCCAGTGGGGCTCGCGCATCTCTGAGACGAAGCACTCGTAGTCCCAGGGCCAGCTCGACGGGATACCCTCGGCATCGAGATACCAGCTCTTGCAACCGCCGACAAACCAGACGGTCTTCTTCGCCGCCTCTATGCGCCTCTCCTCAAAACGCGCCAGCGCCCCGGCGCTGGCGCAGATCCCGCTGCACTGCGCCGTGCGCAGCTTCTGCAGCAACTGGTCAATGTAGTGCCACTGGTGCTCGGCGATGTCAATCAGCGGGAAGTTGCCCACCGGGCCGTTGGGGCCATTGAGCATGAAGAAATTGGGGAAGTCCGGCATGCTGATCGCCAGGTAGGCTTTCGGGCGCTGCGCCCACAGGCTCTCCAGCGTCACGCCGTTGGTACCGGTAATCTGCATCGGACGCATAAACTGGTCGGGCTTGAAGCCGGTTGCCAGTACGATGATATCCAGCTCGTGCAGCTGGCCGTCGCGCGTGCGAATCCCCTCGGGCTCGATGCGCTCTATCGACTCCGACACCAGTGCCGCCTGCGGGTGCTGGATGGCCTGGTAGTAATCGGGCGAGAAAATCAGCCGCTTGCACAGCGGTTCGTGATCCGGACGCAGGCGCTCACGCAGCTCCGGGTCGGCAACACTGGCCTCCAGGTTCTGCAGGCAGGTATCTTTCCAGAACTGTGCGGCCGCCATGTTCTCACGGGTGATCACCTGCGTGTAACTGTTGACGCTGGCGAGGTATTCCTCCGTCTTCATGGCCTCCTCCAGCGCCGCCGGGTCCTGCCGGAAGGTGCTGCGCTGCGCCTCGCTGTAGGGCGTGTTCTCCACCGGCATGATCCACTGCGGTGTGCGCACATAGTGTTCGATCAACGCGGCCGTGCCGGCCAGCGCTGAAATAATCTGCACACCGGTGGAGCCGGTGCCGATAACACCGATGCGCTTCCCTGCCAGCGGAATGCTGTGATCCCAGCGCGAACTGTGGAACAGCGCACCGCGAAAGCTGTCCATGCCCTCTATGTCCGGCAGGCTCGGGTGATGCAGCACGCCCGTTGCCGCAATGACGGCATCGGCGACATCCTGCGCACCGCTTTTCAACTGCAGGTGCCAGCGCCCGTCCCGGTACTCGGCGCTCTCGATCTCCTCATTGAAGCGGATACTGTCCTCGACACCGTATTTGCGGCAGGTGTCCTCAAAGTAGGCCTGTATCTCCGGGCCCGGCGGCAGGAAGCTGCTCCAGCCGGGGTTGCGCTCGAAAGTGTAGGTGTAGTGATGGGACGGCGTGTCGCAGGTGAGGCCGGGATAGGTGTTCTCCCGCCAGGTGCCACCGACGCGATCCGCCTTCTCATAGATCACGAAATCGTCCACGCCCGCCTCGCGGAGCTTGATACCGGCGAGAATACCCGCCATGCCCGCGCCTATCACCACGATTCGCAACTGCTGGTTCGCCATACCCGTTCACTCCGACTGTCATTTAAGGAACGGTACAGTAACCCGCGCGCAGCGAGGGCATGAGCACTATTATGCTCACTATACATAGCTATACTGCTAATATTGACGGGAACCTCTGGCACCGGCATTGATGACAATGGATACACAGACACAACCGGGACTGCAGCCGGCGCTGCGCCCGCTGATTGACCTGCTGCAGCAAGAGCTGGCGCAGGCCGGTATCAGCGTGGCCGGCCCACCTCCCGCGTCGATCAACGAGTTCGCCCGCTGGTACCTGGCGGCGGTGCAGCGGCTGGACCACTCGGTGGCGTCGGCGGATGCACATGCGCCGATGTCACGCCGCGAGGTCGAACTGATGTGCCGCTGCGTGCTGAGTGCGACAGACCTGCGCGAGGCCATCGGCCTGCTGGCGGACTACTGCGCCATGCTGCACCCCCGCGCCGGCAAGATCACCTTCACGGTGAGCGGTGATACCGCCGTATTCCAGCTCGACTCCCTGCGCCGTGCGCGCAGCAGCGCCGCCAGCCTTGTCGATATCACCGGGCTGTTCTCCTTCCTGCAACTGCTGCAGTGGCTGGGCGGGGTGGAATTCCCGCTGCATGTGGTGCGCATCGGGCCGCTGGAACGGGACGACCTGATGCCGTTCCTGAAGCTGTTCCGGGCGCCGGTGCTGGCAGGCGGCGAGCTGTACAGCCTGGAGTTTCCGGCAGCGCACCTGGCGCGGCCGGTGGTGCGCACCCGGGCCGAGTTTGCGGACTTTTTCGAGCTGTTCCCCTGCGCGGTGTTCAGCAATCCGGCCCACGGCCTGGCACAACAGGTAGCAGCGCTGATCAGCGCCGCAGTAATACAGGGCAGGCCCATCCCGGCGCTGGAGGAGGTGGCGGCAACACTGGAGCGACCGCCGTCGACCTTCCGTCGCCAGTTGCAATGCGCGGGTACTTCGTTCCGGACACTGAGGGACGCCAGCCTGGCACTGCAGGCCCAGCGCCTGCTGCTGCGCGGCGACCTGTCCGTGGAACAAATCACCACCAGGCTGGGGTTCAGTGACCCGAGCACCTTCCGGCGTGCGTTTCGCAAATGGTGTGGTGTGGCGCCGACGCAGTGGCGCCCCGACTCAGGTACCGACGTCTAGCAAGGTCGCGCTGTTCACCTGTGGCTGCAGGGCCAGGAGCATTGCCAGCGCGTCCTCACGCTTGGAGAACACCGCCATCGGCCAGTGCGTCGGGCGCGGCAATCGCATCATGCTGCACACCGCGACATCCATCAGCGGTTTGTCGGAAACGAGGGCCACGGCCAGCAACTCATCGACAGCGCCCAGTGCAGTCTGGGCGCGAAAATCATAGCTGTGCGAGTTGCATTCGTTGACGAGGAGACAGAAGGGTCCAGTCAGCGCCTGCCGCAGCACGGCAACACACTGCTCCACCATCGGGCCCGACACCTCCACCCCCTCGTGGACAATGATCTCGGCGGTATTCTCGGAGATTATAGTGATGCTGCAAAAATCCAGCTCGCGGGTGTGAGTGGCATTCTTCAGTGGGTACACGCTTTTGACCGGTAGCATGACAAATCCACCTCCTGATGGCTAAGTACGTCCTTGTAGTTCAGCTCCATGAAAACAACCCTGAGCCAATCGTTGTAATCCTTTTCACCCCGGCACCCAGAAAAACCGGGAGATCGCCAGCACAGCCGCGTTACGAGGCCTGCCTGGTCGTCGCCAAAGCCACTCCAGGCAATGGCGATTGATGCGTTGCTGCGACAGCAGCGTTTGATCGTTCGGCGTGACACACACTGCCGAGGACTTTGTTCCATGCCAGTGAGAGCGTCATCCCGGTGGCATTATAAATTTCCCTTCGTCGGCACCTTGCGCATCGGCAACTACCCATCGGCTGCACCTTTTCACTTATTGGGACACAATAAAACGGCAGCTATTTCCGTCAGCGCCATTTTCGAAAGGACTATAGGCTGCGACGAAGGGATAAAGCAATCGTAGGATGTATGATCCTGCCCACCACTGATGGACACCGACTGAAGCGAGTAAACTACGCTACAGAGGTGAAACATGACAAAGCAAA
>JAGRIE010000003.1:77130-202977 GCA_020443425.1 Halioglobus sp. | reverse complement strand
GTACTGGAAACTCAGCAAGGGCTATACGCCTAGTTTCAGTTGCAGGTTTCTTGGGATAGGATCTGTAGGCCGGTTATGAGCAGTATGCAGGCTGGTGATATGCAGTTTCAGTTGCAGGTTTCTTGGGATAGGATCTGTAGGCTGGAGGGATACAATTTGTAAAACTTGAGTGATATGTTTCAGTTGCAGGTTTCTTGGGATAGGATCTGTAGGTGCCTGTGAGTGGATATTTGATGCAGGGATTGTTGTTTCAGTTGCAGGTTTCTTGGGATAGGATCTGTAGGCGCATACCGATTCACAGGCAGGACGTACAGAGTGGTTTCAGTTGCAGGTTTCTTGGGATAGGATCTGTAGGCCCGCTCTAAGGAGCGCGCCAATACTGAGGTAACGTGGCTATCGTGAAGCGATTTTGTCGAAAGTGAGGTAATTGCAAATTTTACTTTGTCTTTTGCGAACATTACGGTATTCTCAAACACAGATCCTATCCCAAGGAGCCTGAGGAATCCCATTCGTGGGAGCTGAAATCCTCTAAAATCATGTTTGAATCCGGCTTCTGCCTCGAGCATCCGGAGTTAAAAAAGGGCCACTTCAGTGGTCCTTTTTATTTTCTGGCTCACTGCTATCGTATCAAAATCTGTCGGCACAAAAATTAAGATATTCACATTGTCCGCACTGCGCTTCGGATGCAGAACTGGAGGGCAGGAGCGGGTAAGCCAGAAGATCATGCAGATCCGTTATGAGTTCCAGGACCTTTGGTTTCCATAGCTTCATAGAAACCTCCAGCGTCCTGCCTCGCTCTCCGTATAAAATATAGCCGTTTGTTACGTTGAGGTGCAGTTCTTCAGCTAATATAAGCCCATAGGCTACCAGCTGTACAATTTGCCCCCTGCCCGGCTTATCTTCCGACATTTTAAACTCGACCGGAGCGGCAAAATGCGGTGCTTTGATTACAGCATCACATATCCCATGTATCCGCAATTTCTTGCTTCTCAACTGATAGTTGTGGATTATTTGCGCGCCATCCAACGCCAGATGGTAGCGGCCAAGAGTGCGCCGCTTATTCAGCATCTCCTGGCGCTGTTGGTAGTCCACGCCTTGTCTCAACCATGGGCGTGAACCAGCCGCTATTCCCAAGCTTTCGCTGATATATGGGATACGTGAACAGAATATCAGCTGCCGAAGTGTAGAAACTGGCAGAGAGCCGTCACTATACACAACAACTACCCTCTGGCGGTATCAATGTAAAATTTCGGTATCCAAGATGCGCGGGCAAGTCACGTTCAAGACCATTACTCTGCACCCAGAAACAGCGGTCTGAGCCGGCGTCCAATAGAGAGCATACCAATCGCCTCAAACTTCTAAGCTCTGCCGCATTCAGGTCTCCAAAAAAAACTGATTTTTGAATCGGCACTAATCCCAAGTCTTTCAGTGCCTCAAAGAGCTTGCGTCTGGTCTTGTTGTCTTCCACGTCATAGCAAAATAAATATCGATTATGGGTACCCATTACTACCACCTGAAACGATATGGGCGATAAGTCTTATCTTCAACCATCACGCCTCCCAAACGATATGCCTGACGCTGCAATATCGACTCCAGACGTAGGCGCTTGCCGTTATAAGCATAGGGTTTTGACATTGTGTACTGGATGTCTTCTGTGAGCTTTCGTTTCAGGCTTGTGTCCATCCGGCACTTGTTTTTCAGTTGCTGCCGCAGTTTTATTACACACCGATCTACAACCCAGGGGCGATACTCCTCCATGAAATCCAATACCAGCGACGGCTTTCCCGGTCGCTGTGCATGTAGTATTCCACAGTAAAGCTCGAAACCGGCGTTATCCAGCGCACTCCATACATAAGTTGTTAATAACGAATAACCATAGTTCAACAGCTGGTTGGTAACTTCAGTAGCTCCACGCCCCTGCCTTTCAACAAATGAATCTGGGACAAGTTGAGCAGCCGCAAGTGCACGCCAGTAAATACTGGCAGCGGCGCCTTCATAGCCCAATATCTCTTCGCGCCATGAATCACGTCGGCTGAAATCAATAGAGCTCAACGCACGGCTGCACTCAGCGATTTTATCTGCCGCTGTTGCCAACAATCGGACTGAGTCAGATGATTTCAACCGGGAATACTTGCTGAAATACAGTAATACGGCACGCTGGTTCCGTACTTTACCGAACTGCATCTGGGCAGCCACGGATCGAGCCTGGGGTGTCTCAATAAACTCAAATTGTGCACGTCGTAGTGCGGAAACGGCATGCTGGTGAGTACCTGACAGTGCGACTACATTTCGTCCGCGCCAATCCGCAATAAAAAAACGAATTCCTCGACTGGCGCATTCCAACAGCAGGTTACTTGAAAACGAGACACCCCGCTTCGCAATCGTAACGGAACGCAGGCGTGAAAGAGGCGTTTCTGCTATCAGCCCGTCATTACCCTTGACCTGTAGCCGCTCGCCCTGGCACCCCAGAAAATGACCATACTCCATCACAGTCAGATGTCTCATCAGATTACCCTGATATCTTGTTATATGCTTCCTGGTAGGCGGTCTTCATCGCGGCATTACTGCTCTCTACAATGTACCAATAGGTAACAAAACTCCCTACAGTTTCAACAAACAGATTTGATCGTGGCTTGCCAAGCAGGGTGATGCCGTGTTCTTTGGCAAATACCGCGGGGGTCACTTTAATTTCAGCGGGAAGATCAAGCGGCCCTGCAATAGCCTCCTTGCTGGCAGACAACAACCATTTTCGCAATGACGCAAAGGATTGGGTTAGTCGAATATATCTCCGATCCTTGGTACCAGGCGCCATTTCCAAACGGATAATTTCAGCTGGCAGCGGCACCTCTATTGGTAACCACTTGCCAAAAGCCAGTATTTCCCCGGCGTCATGCTGGTATCTTGCCCTCTTACCAACGATGTTTCCGCTGTCCAGCAACGATGGATGAAGAACAGTGGTATCCCACTGAATTTTTCTGTTGGAATCCACGGCAAAGCCGACTGCGGGAGAGCCCTCAATTGCATGCAACTGCCAAATATCACCTGCCTGCCCCTTTCTTCTGATTCGAAAGCCACCACTGGGCGCATCCACTATCGGTAAAGAAAATACCCGCCGGACAGGGCTGTGTTTGACTCGACTACCGGCATTGAAATGCTTCTCATAGATCCGTCGCATGTTAGCGGGCTCTGGCGTTTTCTGGCCGAGTAACTCACCAATCTCAGGCACCGCTAATAGGGCATGCCAATCATTGCGTGCTGGTAAAAGCAAATTTCCCTTCAGACTCACACTGGCCTTTTTGCCGCGGCCGATAGCAAGCTGGACATTCACGCGAAAGTCCCTTTCGTCGAGAATTTCATCCGCAGACCTGAAGGATTTTCTCGCCGCATCATAAAGGCGTTTCTGTACCTCTTTCTTACTGGTGGAATAGTACAGGCCTTCAAGCATAGCAGTCAGGCAAAGTTCCACGTCCGTTAGTGGCTCTTTTGCAGATCGGCGAAGGTACTCAAACGCCAGCTGACGATCAATCTCCAATCTCACGCTGTGCTCTGCCGTCAACGCGGCAGCAACCGCGGCGTCCCCGCCCTTGATACAAGGGGCCAAGACTTCTACCAGCAACCTTGGTTTGGAACCTTCAACAACCAGTCCGGTAGATTTTTCCCAGCCGACTCTCACGACTTTTTCATCCACCCATAAAGGAAGAAAATGTTCTGCATAGATACCTTCCTTAAAGATTGGCTGTGAAGATATATCAGACTTCTCGGCCCTCGATTTCCGCTCTATCCGCCGAATCTCTAGTGCTCCGGGAAATGCCTCTGACAAAACGTGCATGTCCTCCTGGAAAATAGATCCGATTGCCAGCTTATCGGCTACTCGTTGAACACTGCCTGCAGCGGCATAAACGCACATCGCATCAATGGCGTGGGAAGAGACACCCTGGGGACTCGGCTTCACAAATTTACTATCGTATTCTCCCAATAGAACCCTTGTTTCGCTGGTACTCTGAGCATCAATCCTATAAACAGAAAAACGCAAACTGTGGCCCCTGCTCTCCGCCCAGGCACTCAAGTCATCTGACAACAATTCAACAACTCGCCGGGCAAGCCAGGCCTGCGTGCCGTTAACACGCGAAGCATTCTGTTTAGCGAGATGCGTCACAACACGCGCCCTGGCAGAACTGTCATCAGCCAGAAAGAGGCTGTGCCGCACTGCATTCTGGTCATCCGGAGACAGTGCATCAAAAATGAAGCCGTTCGGCAGAGCCTCCACCTTACGTTCAATTTGAAGTCGGACCTCATTACTGTCATCCGTTCCAAATAACGTCCTTAAATAGTTTGCATGGAGATCCGCAAGACCATAGCGCTTGTTACCCTTTCTCTGGTTGCCATCCCGCGAGCAGTAAATCAGGTTGGCCTCGCTGTTGTAGACTGTTCCGGACTGACTCAGGCTACTCGACTGCGGCAGGATATGGTCACGCTCACCATTGCTTCCGATAGCCACCCCGAGATAGGGGCAGATGCCACGAGATGCCGCAGTGATTCTCTCATGCTTGGTCTGCCAGCGGGTGGATTGCTGAGACAAGCGTTCGGAGAGTGCTTTACGGCGCTTGGGGCTTGCCTTTTTCAAGTCCAGCAGCGACTCACTGAACGCAAATCTGTTCTCTTCAACGAGAATGGGCACCTCCAACTCCAGCCCCCTGCTTTCAAGTGACCGGATCTGCTCGCTCTTAAACCTGGCGATCTCGGCAGCACTGCGCTCAAGCACACGCTTCAGGACACCATCAAATGGCCTCACACTATCCGCAGGCAGACGGCTGCATCGGGCGATAACCTTCCCTGACGCCAAAGTCACCTCACCCATACGCCAGTTGTTTTCCAGATGCGCTGCACGGGTGGTGCGGGAAAACCCTTTCCGGTCGGTTTCCAGAATTGTATACAGTTGGGCAATACTGTAAGGGTTTGCATATTTTTCGGCGCGCGTGTGTTCATGCCTGAAATACTCGGCAATAACCCCAGATGCCAATAACGCCTTTTCGTACACCTTCCAGATTTCTTTCTGCTCTTTGTCCCATTTTGGTTTTTCCTCGTGCAACAGCTCCTTCTGGTAACGCATTCGTCGAAGCTTCTCATTGAACAGATTACCGTGTTGCTTGCGGCACTCCTCTATGGATTTGGCGGCGCCTCTGAGCGTACTTTTGCCAACCACGCGCTTAGTCCAGAGATTCTCCAGGAATGTGGCCAACTCATCTTCGTCGAGTTTCTGCTGAATAATGTTTCCCACCAGCACATTCAGCAACTTCGATTTATGGGGCGGATTCAGATCCGAGCGCTCCAGCAAGGAATTCGAATGGCGGGACCAAACCCCTTGCCTTGCCAGCTCCCATTCCGAATAGTAAGCCTCAGCAAATGACAGAAAACTGTTAGCGTATTCACTGCCAAGATCATCACGCAAGCGCTTGAAGGCCGTCTCTGTATCCTTTGGTCGCAGGTTTCGTGCAAGCGCCCGCAGCGCGTAGGGGTCCAGATAACGGTTCCTGTCCAGTATCCGTTGTAAAAAATAGGTATCTTCAAGTTCGCTGTCGGAATATGCAGGCATAACCCGGTTATCGTTAACCGTTTTCGGAAGCCGTGACTTGCGGTCATAGCCAGCCAATGCATCTGCTATGCCCTCATTACATTCCGGGTTGGCTTGCCGCAGGGATTTCGCCCACCGGCGCCATTCACTGCCAAACTGGTTATTCATCGATACGGGGCTCAACCAGAGGGTCTGGTCTTTGGGAGGACGCCGGTTATCCTGGTCTTCATAAGGTGGGATAGAGCATTCTGGCGGGAACGATTTCAGGAAAACCAGCGCAGAACCTGCACTGACTAACGCTTGCTTGAACTCCCGTTGATGGCGACGGCTCTTCTCAATCTCAATTTTGTCCCCTTGTGGCCGCCAATAATCAATCCATCGCATCAGCACCTTTTCGAGCGCTTTTTCGTCCCAGCGATCGCCCTTGGCCATGCTTTTGTCGTTGAAGTACCATCGCAACGCTCTCAACTGCAGGTTGGAAACGTTACCGACCAGACGCCACAGTTCATCTTTCGTTATCGCTGCTTCAAGGCAGTGAAATCGGCTATCCCGAGAAATTTGTGCTTGAATATCCTGCAGATAGTCGAGACGGTGCTTATGACCATAATCGAGGTCATCCAGAATGCTGCTGACGGCGCTCTTCAGAAGAGTCATGATCGATGCATGAGCTGATTTTTCGACAGCATCCATATCAACCATGAGCTTCTTCAACTCAGTAGTGGACTGTCCAAATGTTTTGTCCGCTTGCAGTTCGCGCAAACGCTCCGGATTTTGCGCGAGCAACTCCCACTGGCTGGCAAGATCTACACTTGTGACAAAGTAATCCGGAAATGTCCGGGCGAACCAATCGGGCTCTACACCCGCGAGCTCTGATAAATCGACTTCAACCTGTACCCGGTTGAATCCCCGTCGATTCAATAACCCACTGAGTCCCTCCCATGTACGTGCCCAAGTGTCATCCGTCAGATCTATAGCTGAGGAATCCAGCGTAGCTTGAATACACAATTTCAGGAGCCGTTTTGCAAACTTGCGCCGTTTGTTGGACCTCAACCTGTGACGTGTGGCCGTTCTACCCTGCTGACTCCACGTCATCTTTCCGCCCTCTTCGGGCAGAACCAAAGTAGCTGCCTGCGCGTTAGCCGAGCACGGCACTTCGCCTTCCATATACTGAGTTGAATAGAGCCCCGTGTAGCGAGCACCCAAGTCGATAGCAATTGCTGATATTACACGCGTCATAAGATGAGTTTCCTTATTCATCAAATTACAGTTTGGGATAACTCGTTTATCTACAGGAATTTATCCAAGTACAAGCCAACAGTAGGAACTGTTAGCGTTTACCCACCAAGCGTGAGCCAACTCCTGTGTTATCGAGTATCTGTTCTGTTCATTTAGTTCGATACTATAGCCAGCCGAATAAAATTGACCTCACTGGTATTATGTACACGTCGCATTTTCAATCAGGTTGATAGCGGTCTGGATGACTCGCGCGAATCATCCCTGATACTTATTATTAGTGGATTGTCGCCAACCGATACTGACCCCCTCGTGCGGCACTTCGTTCTTCGTCTGAGAAACGAAAGCGCCGGACTTCTGGTCTGCGCCTCCGTTGCAAAGCTACTCCGAAATCGTCACCCGCCCGATCTCCTGCGCATCGCGCGCCGCCTCGCAGAACGGCATATCAATCCAGCCGCCGCTGGAGTACAGCTTGGTGGCATCCGCGTAGTGCTCGGAGGCCGGGTCTGTTGACTGCGAGTACGTGAGGATGGCGTAGGCATCCGGGCAATCGCTTTCATCCCAGGTGATCGCCTGGATATAGCTGTTGCCGTGGCGAATGCTGGAGTAGCCCTCGCCGTCCTCCAGACCGGAGGTGATAACGCTGAACATCATGTCACTGGAGCCGCCGTGGATGGGAATACGCTCACCGTTCTTCTCCACGAACTGTACTTCACCCCAGGGCTTGTCCAGTTCAATACCCGCGTCCGCCAGTGTCGCGACGGCAGCGCCCAGCGCCGCCTGCACCGCATCGATAACGGCCTTGTCGTTAACATTGAGATTGCGCGGTGTATTCACCGGGTCAGCCGCATCGAAGGGGACGGCAAACAGGTTGGGTGTGGAACGCAGCTCCTTCCAGAACTCGAAAAAGATATGGCCACCCACGCTGTCGTTCTGGTGGGTGCGGTCCCAGCCCGCCAGCAGGTCGCAGGCCATCTGCTCCATGGAGATGCCCTCCGCCTCGCTGTTGTCGTCCCGCCGGCAGATCGCCACCACATCGTCGAGTATCAGTTCCGCCGTATAGTTGGTGGCGTTGTAGAGCAACTGGCGGATATTATCGATATTGAAGCCGGGATCGCCCAGCTCATCGCTACCGGCCAGGCGGCTCTCCGCCTGCGAGAATGTCGCCCGTGTGCGGCGGCTCTGCTCTACACGCTCCTTGCCGATAATCGGCGAGAAGCCTTCCAGCAACATGCGCGGGTTGGACAACCAGTAGCTGTCATTCGCATTGGCACCGTACTCGCGCGTCTCCAGTTTGGGCAGGCTGTCGTAACCGAAGATGCCGGCGACCGTACCCTCATCACTGCCCGCTTCGCAGGCTGAGTCGGAGCCATCCAGCGTGAGGTAGCCAAACCCGGTGACGGCACTCTGCAGCAGGCCGCGCACACAATTGTCGGCCTGGCTGACGCTGATATGCGGGGTTACCGAGATATCACCGTAAAACGCATCGCCGTAGCGGTCTGCGGCAATGGTGTTCACCCAGGGAATCCCGAGGCTGCGCAGCGCGTTCTTGAACTCGCCGAGGTTTTTGGCCTTGCCCATATTCATCCACTGTTCCAGGCCACGCAGGTTCTCGAGGTTGGCATCGTAGTAGGTGAGCACAGAGCCGTTGATGGTGGGCCAGCCGTCGAGCAGGCTGTTGATGCCGCCGAGGTTGATGATGGCGCCGTAGTGCGAAAAGTAGAACGTGTGCTCCAGCGTCTCCACCTCACCGGCTTCGGTCATCACCTCCACGCTCACGGTTTCGCTGGTGATCTCGCGGAAGCCATCGTCATAGACATACTCCATCGGATTGTCCGGATTGAGTTCCAGCTCGTAGAAGTTGAATCGCGATGCGGTGCTCACAGTATGCGACCAGGCCACGTCGCGACTGAAGCCGATCACCGGGGCCGGCAGGCCTGACAGCGCCGCGCCCATCACATCGTATTCATCGCCTACGCTGACATGGAACATGAAGAAACGCTGCGGCCCCTGCCACGGGAAGTGCGGGTTGCCGAACAGGATGCCGGAATTGGTCTGTGATGCGTCCGCACCCACAGCGTAGGCGTTACTGCCCATTGCGCCGCCTTTGGGCAGTACGATTCCGGCCTCAAACGCGTCCTGGGTCAGGTTTGCGGCGATCAGCGCGTCAGGGCTCATGCCTTCCGGCAGGGCCACCTTCGCCATCTGCGCGCTCGGCTCAGCCGCCACGATGTAATCCCTCAGGGGCTGTGCACTGCCCACCAGGATGGCGCGGTGCACCAGTCGCACCACATCCTGCAGCTCTACCTCACGCACCCATTCCGCGCCGCGACATCCCTCGTCGCCCTGCGCCAGGTTTTCGACCCCCGTCTCTGCGAGATAGCGGTTAACGCCCGCAGCGTAGCCGGTCAGGTTGTCCACGATATACCCGGGCAGGTCCTCCTCGATCATGCGGTTGATACGGTCGTCGCCGTTGTACAGCTTCATCACGAGGTCCGAGTTGAGGTCGCCATCGTCACCGAGATAGCGGGAGGACTCCCCGGCCGCGCGCACATACTCGCGCATCAGGGTGCAGAAGTTCTCGCGGGCATAGGCATAGCCGACACCGTAGCCGGCGCTGCCGTAGTCCTCTGCGGTGATATGGGGGATGCCATACTCTGTCCACACGATGTCGGCGGCGTAGGTACTGCTGTCAACCGGAGGGTTGTCAGGGTCATTGCCGTTGTTGGAGCTGTTACTGCAGGCGGTGAGCGCCAGCGTCACGGCGGCGGCGACAGAAATGGGCTTCCAGTGCTGGAGAAAGGTGTTCATCGGCTACCTCTAATTATGATAATTGCGATATTGGCGTGGCCTGACACGGAGTGTACCCGATTGACTGCAGACACAACAGGTGACTGTCCGGCAGCTGTGCCGGGGGCACGCTGGCTGCAGCAGTCCACGGAGTTTGTGCTAGCCCGCCCCGTTATTCCTGAAGTTGGGTGGGCGCTTTTCCATGAATGCGGTGATCGCCTCGATATTCTCCGGCGAACCGACCTGCCGCCGCATACCGGCCTGCTCCTCCTTGATCGCCCTATCGATAGCGGGCAGGTGATGCAGGCGCAGCGAGCGCTTGATCTCGCGCAGCGAGTTGACCGGCCACTGGGCGATCTCGCGGGCCTTGGCGAGCGCGTGCTCAAACAGGTCGATGTCCGGCAGCACGGCGGCGGCGATGCCGACACTGTAGGCTTTGTCCGCATCTATCCACTGCGCCGTATAAAACAACTCGGCGGCGCGCTGTGCGCCGATATTGGCCTGCAGCATATAGCTGCTGCCCCACTCCGGCACCAGGCCGAGGCTGGCAAACGGCAGGCGCATGCGCAGGCTCTCTCCGACGTACACGATATCGGCGTGGAACAGCACGGTGGCACCACCGCCGATGGCCACCCCCTGTGCCGCTGCCACCAGCGGCTTGTCGAACTCCACCACTGCGCGCGCGGCAGACTCGAAGGGGTGCTCCTCGCCCTCACCGACATCGCCGAAACTGGCCATGTCGACCCCGGCGCAGAAATTATCACCGGCGCCGCACAGCAATACACAGACCACGTCATCGTCTGCGGCCGCCGCCTTGAACGTCTCGCGCAGGTCAATCCACATCTGTGTATTGATCGCATTCCTTTTGTCCGCGCGGTTGAAGCTCACCACCAGCACGCCGTCGCGGTTCTCGGTTTTTATCAGGTCAGTCATGACGGTTCCTGTACGGCTAGGCGTGAAAGGTCACCGCATCGGCCAGCGCCGCGCGGTCGGTGACACAGGCATTCACCGGGTCATCCGGATCCGGGTAACCGAATGAAATACCGAACACCAGTTTATTGCTGGCGTCGATCTGCAGCTGCTCGCGCACAAAATCCGCCTGGAATCCCAGCGCCGTCTGCGGGCAACTGCCGAGGCCGTGCGCGGTCAGCGTCAGCATCAGGGTCTGGGCGTACATGCCGAGGTCCGCCGCTTCGCGCAGGCCGAACGGTTCAGGCAGGAACAGGAAGGCCACATGCGGCGCGTCAAAAAAGGTGAAATTGCGCATGAACTGCTCGTTGCGCTTCGCCTTGTCCTCACGCGCAATCCCTGCGGCAGCGTACAGGGCCTGTGCGGCGCCGTACTGCCGCTCCTTGTATACACCGTGGTACACACCGTCGTAGGGGAAATCCATACTGAAATTGCCGGAGGCAAATCGCTGCGGCATCTGCGCCCGCAGCTCGTCCAGCTTCGCCCCGGAGACCACGTGTGTCACCCACGGCTGGCTGTTGCAGTTGCTGGGCGCACGCTGCGCGATGTCAAAAATCCTGGACAGTTCGCCGTCCTCTACCTGTTGCGGCAGGAACGCGCGCAGCGAGCGGCGCGAGGTGACGATATGATCAAAGATAGCGGCTCGGTCGGTCATCGGTTTACTCGTATTCCGGAGGGTGCGACAGCGTAGCAAAAATCCACCGCGACTGCCCGCGGTGGATGCTGTGTACCGGGAGCGTTCAGGTACCGGTGAAATTGGCTTTGCGTTTTTCCTTGAAGGCGCGCATACCCTCTTTGGCGTCGGCAGAGGCGAACACCGGGTTGGCCAGTTCATCCGATTGCAGCATGGCGTCTGCCTCTTTCACATCGGTCTGGATATCGCGCAGCGAGCGGGTGATGGCTTTCCGCGCCGGCGGCCCGGTCTCGCAGATCTGGGCGGCGATCTCCTTCGCCACGGCCAGCGTCTGGCCTTTTGGCACCACACGGTTCACCAGGCCCCAGTCGAGTGCCTCCTGCGCCGAGATATGGCGCCCCAGCAGCAGGATCTCGGCTGCGAGGCAGTACGGAATCTGCCGTGGCAGGCGGATGCTGGAACCCGCCATCGGATACAGGCCGCGCGCGACCTCGGTGACACCGAAAGTGGCATCCTCAGCCGCGACACGGATATCCGTGCCGGCCAGTATCTCGGTGCCGCCGGCCAGTGCGTAGCCCTCTACGGCGAGGATCAGCGGTTTGTTGGGGCGGTTATCGCGCAGCAGCGCCTGCCAGTGTACATTCGGCACCTTGCCCATCAACTCCATGAACTCATCAGTCGAACGCTGGTTCCCGTCGGCACCGGCTTTCAGGTCCATACCGGCGCAGAAGGTGTCGCCATTGGCGGTGAGGATGGCGCACATCAGTTCGTCGTCCTCCTCCAGCCGGCGCCACGCCTTGTACAGGCCCAGCAGCATCTCGGGGCTGAAGGCGTTCTTGGCCTCGGGGCGGTTGAGCGTGACGATGAGGACCCTGCCCTCCTGTTCTACGATGCAGTTCTTGGTGCTGATATCGAGTTCTGCCATGGTGGATACCTTTTTCCTGATGCGTTTTAGGATTGCTTGTTGTTTCGATTTGCCGTCGCGTTGAATCTGGTGCTATTTCCGCTGTCGCACGAGTCTGGTCAGGCGAGCCCCCACTCCTCGAAAGACAGCGGACTCGCAGCCTCAGGTCACCTTGTGCGTCCCCGCCAGCGCGATTTCCAGTGCTTTCGGATAGGCCGGTTTGCCACTGGGCGCACGCGGCACCTCGTCCACCACATGCAGCTCGCGCGGCACCTTGTAACCGGCGATATGCTGGCGCACATGCTCCTGCACGCCTGCCAGCGTCAGTTGGGCATCACCGCGCGCTGCGACCACCGCGGTGACGCGGCTGCCGAAACGCTCATCGGGTGTCGCCACCACCAGGCAGTCGAAGATATCGGGATTGGCTTTCAGGGCCTGCTCCACTTCCTCGGGGAAAATCTTCTCACCGCCGGAGTTGATGCAGTTGGAACCGCGCCCGAATACCGTGATGGTGTCGTCCTCTTCGAGGCGCGCTTCGTCGCCCAGCAGCAGCCACGGTTGGCCATCGACTTCGACAATGGTCTTGGCGGTTTTCACCGGATCATTGTAGTAACCCACGGGAATGTAGCCGCTGCGTGCGAAAATACCCGTCTCGCCGCGCTCGACGTGGCGATGCGGCTCACCCTCGATATCGGTGATCACAGACATGAACTCACTCTTGGTGATATTGCCCAGGCCCTGGCCCTTTTTGCCGCCGCCGTCCATACCCATACTGCCGCTCTCGGAAGAGCCGAAGGAATTGGAGATATAGACATTGGGGAATTTTTTCCGGAAGGCATCCTGCTTGCTCTCGGAGAATACCGCACCGCCCGAGCCGATGCTGAACACAGAGCTCAGGTCCCAGCGATCGGGGTTGGCGTCCAGTGCATCCAGCAGTGGCACGGCCATCGCATCACCGACAATGGATAGGGAGTTGACCTTCTCTTTCTCCACGATGTCCCACACATCTTCGCCGACCAGTGAACGGCCGGGGCTCAGCACCACGGAGTTGCCCGCCAACAACTGGATACAGGCATACCACCAGCAGGCGCCGTGCATCAGCGGTGCCAGCGCCATACCCACGATCGCGAAATCACCGATGCGACCTGCGATCTGCTCCGGCTCCGTGATCGCGCCGTCGGGGTGGAACCAGCCGCCACCGCCCATGGCAGCGTAGAACACCGCCTTGTGCGGCCACATCACACCCTTGGGCATGCCGGTGGTGCCACCGGTGTAGAGAATAAACAGGTCATCGTCCGAGCGCTCGCCGAAATCGCGCTTGTCACTCTGCCCCGCCATCGAGGCCTCGTACTCTATTGAGCCTATCACTGAGGGATCGCAGCCGGAATCATCCTTCACGTAGATAAAGGTTTTCAGGTCCGGTGCCGATTTGCGCACCTCTGCGATATGGGGCGTGAACTCCTGGTTATGGATGCAGGCAACCATGTCCGCATTGTCAAAGATGTACAGCAGCTCATCCTGCACGTAGCGGTAGTTGACGTTGATCGGCACCGCCCTGATCTTGAAACAGGCGAGCATGCCCTCGAGGTACTCGTTGCAGTTGTAGAGGTACAGGCCGACATGATCGCCGGCCTTGACGCCCTGTTGTGCAAGATAGTGCGCCAGCCGGTTGGCGCGCTGCTCCAGTTCCGCATACGTGGCTCGCTGTGAGCCGCACACCAGCGCGCTGCGCGTGGGTACCTTGTCGGCCACCATTTCATAGAGGTCGGCAATATTGTAGTGCTTGGCCATTCGTTTTTTCTCCAGAGTCCTGTGTGACGTCGCTTACGACTTCTCTGCGCCGACAACCCACATGGCGAAAAACTGCGCACCGCCACCGTAAGCGTGACCCAGCGCCAGTTTCGCGCCTTCGACCTGGTGTGCACCGGCGTCGCCGCGTACCTGCCTGGCGGCCTCGGCAAACCGGATCATGCCCGAGGCGCCGATCGGGTTGGAAGACAGTACACCACCGGAGCAGTTCCAGGGAATATCACCGCCCTCGTCCAGCGAAGTGGCGCCTTCCATGGTCAGTTTCCAGCCCTCACCTTCGGGCGCAAAGCCGAGGTTTTCCAGCCACATGGGCTCGTACCAGCTGAACGGTACATACACTTCCGCGCAGTCCAGATCCTTGCGCGGGTCGGTAATGCCCGCCTGCTTGTAGACATCGGCGGCACAGTCGCGTCCCGCCTGCGGGTTGACCTGTTCGCGACCGGCGTACATGGTCGGCTCCGACCGCATCGCCACACCGCGGATCCAGGCCGGGGGCTTGGAGGCCTTGTCGGCCAACTCTTCGTTGGCGATCACCATGGCACAGGCGCCGTCCGATGAGGGACAGGATTCCAGGAAGCGGATGGGGTCCCACAGCATGAAGGATTCTTCCACCTCTTTCATGGTGATGTCGGGCTTCTGCAGATGCGCCAGCGGGTTGCGTGCACCGTGCAGGCGATCTTTCACTGCCACCTTGATACCCACGTCATAGGGCGCCTTGGAGCGGCGCATATACTCGCGGATAATGGGTGCAAAGTAGCCGCCGGCACCCGCGTTCAGGTGGGTGGAGAACGGCTGGGCATTCGACAGTGCCCACATCGCGTTGGACTCTGACTGCTTCTCGAACGCCACCGTCAGCACCCGCTTGAACGTGCCGCTCTGCACGTGGGACGCTGCCACCAGTGCTGTGGAACCGCCGACGGAGCCCGCCGTGTGCACACGCAGCATCGGCTTGCCATTACACCCGAGCGCATCGGTCAGATACACCTCGGGCATGATGACACCCTCAAACATATCAGGGGCCTTGCCGATGATCACGGCATCGATATCGTCCCAGGTGAGTTCCGCGTCCTGCAGCGCCTTGAACGCAGCTTCGCGCAACAAGCCCGCAATTGAGACATCTGTTCTCTTGGTCATGTACTTGGTCTGGCCAATGCCGACCACCGCTGCCAAATTAGCCATTATGCGTTCTCTCCTTTTTCCAGGACCGTTACCAGGTTGTGCTGCAGGCAGGGACCTGAAGTCGCATGAGCGATACCCCGCTGCGCCTCACCCTTCACAATACGGTTGAAGACTTCACCGACACGGGACAGGCCGGAGGCCATCATCAGGTTGCCGGCCAGCACACCACCACTGGGATTGACCTGGGTGCTGTCATCCAGCCCCAGGGCGCGCGCCAGAATAATCTCCTGGTGGCTGAATGGCGCATAGAGCTCGGCCACATCCACCTTGCCTGTGTTCATGCCGGCACGGTTGGCCGCCATGCGCGTCGAGACTGAATCGGTCAGGTCGCGCATGCCGAGGTTGTGCGTCTCGATACAGTGGTCAATACCGCTGATCACCGCATAGGGCAGGCCCCAGGCCCTGGCCTGCTCCACGGTCGCGATAATGATGGCGCTGGCGCCATCGGAGATCGGGCTGCAATCCGCCTTGCGCAGCGGAGACAGGTAGGTCTCCTCGGCGAGGACATCGTCCACCGAGATATCACCGGACAGCTGGGCGTGCGGGTTGTTCATGGCATTGCGACGCGAGCGCGACACCACCTCGGCCATGTCCCGCTCAGTGATCAGCCCCTTGTCCAACATCATTCTGGCCTGCAGTGCCGCCAGCGAAATGCTGTCCACCCACAGCGGCGCCAGGTAGTAGGGGTCGAGTTGCTGGGACAGCACCACCGGCAGTTCACCGGGTGAGGATTTACCGAAGCCGTAAATCAGTGCCGAGTCGGCGTGACCCATGCGAATTTTCAGTATGGATTCATACAGCGCCCAGGCGGCGTCCATCTCGACATGGGATTCCTTGATCGGCGGCACAGCGCCGAGGGCGTCCACGCCTGAGACAAACGCGAAGGCCGCGCCCTGCAGGTAGTCGCAGCTACCGGAGCAGACAAAATCGACATCCTGCGCGCTGTTCAGCCCCGCCTGTTCGAAGGTGCGCGCCAGCACCGGCATGATCAGCTCAACTTCATTGACAGCACCCGCATCCGAAACGCTATCGGACTGCTGATACGCGACGATTGCAATATCTTTCATAGCTCAGCCCTCCCAGCCGGTAACAGGTAGTTTCCCGATCTTTTCAGCCGGCACATCCGGCTCGTCGATGGGCTTGAAATAACGGATATTATTCATGGAGTAATCCCATTCGGATTCAGGTTTCCAGACGCCCTGCACGCGCTGGCCGATGCGAACCTCGGAGTTCTCACACTCGCTGAGCAGGTGTATCAGGGAGATATTGGAGCCGTCCAGCACCAGGTTGGCGACGACAAACGGCGGCTCGATAGGATTGCCCGGGATCGGTATGGAGACGATCGTGAACGACTCCACAGTCGCCTTGTCCGAGAGCTGCACATCCTCTTCCGTCGCAACCCCGCACAGTGCGCAGGAGCCGCGCGCCGGCACGTACACGGCGGAACACTTGGGGCAGCGCTGCCCCATCAGCACGCCCTTCTTGAGCTGGGTCAGGAAGCGCGAGGGCGCCGCCCCGGCGGTAAAGTTATATTTCAGGTAGACCGGTGCATTGATACCGGTGATTACATCCTGTTCATCGCTCATAGCTTGCTCTCCTATACCAGTTCGAAGCAGCGAATATCGGTGATAAAGCCGATGGTTTCATCGGCCCACACAGCGCGGACACGCGCACCGGTAGCAAGATCGCTCTCAGCAGGCGCCGCCACACAGTGAATCATCGGCACGTCGGCGCCATCGAGTTTGATCATCGCCCACGCAAACGGCTGCTGCAGCGGATGCGACTCACGGGGTTCCTTGACCCAGGCGAAGCTGACAATCTCGCCCTGCTCACCCACTTCGACGAACTCACTGAGTTCTTCAGCGGTATCGGGATCGTATTCCATGGGGGGGACCACGACCCGCCCATCGCTGGCCTTGATGCCGACGATGTTGCGCTTTTTCAGTTCGGTCATGAAACGGCCGATCACCGGGCCAGTGGAGCGGGTGTAGGTGTAACCAAGTTCAAACGACTGGTTGAGGATTTCCGGTTGCGACACAGTCACAGCCCTCCTTGATACGGGTTGGGTTTCGGGTTGCCAGTATCAGTGAGCCACTGCAGGCACTCAATGACGCAAAGGATCACCTCGCTATGACATTTCTGATCAACGGGTGCCGGATGAGCGTTTTGACCCTGTGTCGCCACACCTTTGCGCCTCAGGGGTTGCGTTACTTGTACCAGCGGCCACAGAATGCCCCTGCGCACCTGCCAGCCCGGCGAAATTCACTGATAATGGCGGGCCAGAGCGAACCCGATAGAAACCCAACCGGAGTACATGTATGTCAGTCTCAGCAGTCGGATATTTAAGAATCGCGTCGACAGACCCAGCGGCGTGGATGGACTTTGGCACCGGTGTGCTGGGCCTGATGGATGCGCAGCGCGAGGACACCGACGGCGCCCGTTTCCTGCGCATGGATGACCACCCCTTCCGCTTTATGATCGAGCCGTCCGACGCGGACAAGCTGATTGCAACCGGGCTGGAATTTGCCGATGAGATGGCCTGGCGCAGCACCATTGAGGAACTGGAACGAGCGGGCCACAGCGTCGCGGCCGGAGCACCGGAGGACGCACAGCGACGCTGTGTCACCGCCTTCGCCACGGTGCAGGATCCGGCCGGCAATACACTGGAGTTGTACTGGGGCCGCAAGCTCGACTATGTACCGCTGGTCTCGCCCACCGGCGTCAGCCGCTTTGTGACCACCTACCAGCAGTCCGGGGATATGGGCTTCGGGCACTGCGTACTGCCCGCGCCCAATATCGAAGCCTGCCTGGATTTCTACACCCAGTTGCTCGGCACCGGCCTCACCGACACGCTGTACCCGCCCGGCCTTGACGGCCTGCAGATCAAGTTCATGCACGCCAACAACCCGCGCCAACACTCGGTAGCCCTGTTCAGCGGCCCGCATCCGGCGGGCATCGTGCATATGATGGTCGAAGTGCAGACACTGGATGAAGTCGGCCAGGCGATGAAACGGGCGCAGCAGGCCGGGGTCCATTTCCTCGCCACCCTGGGCCGCCATGTGAACGACAATATGTGCTCGATCTATATACTCGCGCCCGGTGGCATCGCCGTTGAGTACGGCTATGACGGCCTGCTCATCGACTGGGAGAACTATGTGCCCACGGTCAGTGTCGAGGGCGATCTCTGGGGCCACGAGTACAACTTTCCCGGCGTGAACTGACGCCGGGACAGGCGCACAGGAGACGGGCCCCTGCTGCAGGTGTTCTGCTTGCGGCAGAGTCTCACCTACAGCACCACGGCCGGTGGCGGCATCGGTGTCGGCACTGCACACCCGCGGGCACTACAGGGCGGCGCGTATAGCCTCCACCGAACCCAGCGTCTGAAGCGCCGCATGCAGTCGCTCCATTGAGGCCAACAGGTAGTTGACCGGCTGCCAGGCATCGCCCATTGCCAGCGTCGCGGTCGCGCCGACCCAGACATACGCCGCGTGCCACTGGTACTGCTGCCACAATTCATCCAACGATGGCGCCACCACACCCAGCGCCAGCAATTGCTCGCGATAGTAACGCAGCAGCTCGCGACCGCTGTCACGCTGGTCCTCGGGCTTCAGTGTCCCCGCGAGGAAATACCCCACATCACGCATCGCCGGACCCTGTGCCAGCATCGCCCAATCGAGAAACCCCGGCTGGTCGCGGTCGTAGAACAGGTTGCCGTCATGGACGTCGCCATGTATCAGTGTCGGCACGCCGCGTCGCCACAACTGGTGAATGGCGTCGGTCTGTGCCAGGTAAAGCTCGGCCATAGCGGTGAAGACTGGCGGCATCTTCGCACCGTGTGCCTGCAGCGCCCGGGCGACCAGTTGCGCACCGACGCTCTGCTGCCGCAGTGGCTGCACCCAGTCGAGATCAGCAGAGAAGCGCGGCGACGCCCAGTAGTGGGCATGCAGGCGCGCGAAGGCGGCCAGAATCTGGCGGATATAGTCCAGCGAATAGCGTGTGCTGGAATTCCTGAACGTGCAGCCGCTGTCCACCAGATGTTCCAGCAACATGATATAGGCATCGCCGGCGGTATCACTGGCGGCGAAGTAACAGCGCGGCACCCGCACCGGCAACTCGGGGGCAAGACGCTGATAGAACCGCGCCTCGCAACGCCCCATGCCGGTGGCGGTGACGAACTCGCGCTGTTGTGGGTCGCCCGGCGGCAACTTGACGAACAGCCTTGGCGGCAGTGCGGTCGCGGTACCGTACTCCAGCGCCAGCAGTGCTCGCCCGGTGGTGCCAGCGTGCGCATCCAGCAGGGTGACACCGGATACCGGCGTCTGCAGTGCCTCGGACAGCCACTCGCGGGACAGGCCGCCCAGCCCTGTGGGTATCGTGGCCATCAATCTATGCGGGGCCCGCGCCAGTGCACCGGAGCCAACGGGTCGTGTCGCGAGCCATCATCCGCACACACTCAACGCACTTCCACAGTGACGGGGATCCAGCGATTGAAAATGTAACCCAGTGTGCCGTTGCGTTTCAGCGTCAGCAGCGCGTCGTTCAACCGCGCGGCCAATCGCTCGTCGTCGAGTCGCACCGCCCAGGCGAGCTGCTCATGGGTCAACGGCTTGTAGAGGCTGATCAGGTCGCCGTTCTCAGCGGAGGTGGCCAGCTGCCAACTGGTGGGGGCATCGTGGATGTACAGGTCGATGTCGTCGTTGCGCAGGCCGGCAAAAGCGGCGGCCGGGTCATCAAAGTAGGAGACCTCTGCGCCCTTGAGTTCATTCTCGACATAGGCCGCGCCGGTGGTGCCCGGCTCCACACCGATACGGACACCCTCGCTGTGCAGGGCCCAGGGCCGGGAGAAATGACCGACTTTGTCCGTACTCATGATCGCCATCTGCCCCACTTCCATGTAGGAGTCGGTAAAGCGCACCTGTTCGCTGCGCTGCGGCGTGACACTCATGCCGGACATGATGACATCGATTTCACCATTTCGCAGCGCCGGTATCAGTTTCTCGAACGGCATGTCCACCAGCGTCATGTCCTGGCCGATCAGTGCGCTGATCGCACGGGCATTATCGGCCTCGATACCGACGATCTGCCCTTCCTGTTTATAGGCCATTGGCGGATAATCCGCCGACACGCCCACCTTCAGCCCGGCGGCCATAGTGCCGGCGGCACAGAGGATAAGCAGGACTGACACTAACAATCTGGCGAACATGAACTACCTCTGCACTAGCGGGTGACCTGTCTGGTCGGGTTATTGTGGTCGGGTTATTGTGTGCGGACCACAATGTAACACTGCCGCCCGCAGCTAGGGAAGTCACCGGAGAAGCCATCGCCATGCAGCTCACTTTCGACAACAGGACAGCACTGGTCAGCGGCTCCGACCGCAACACCGGGTACATTATCGCGAGCGAACTCGCGCGCAGTGGCGCCACTGTGATACTGCACAGCAACCAGTGCGATGGCAGCGCCGCCGCGGCCGCCGAAACCCTGCTGTGCCGCCATGCTGTCGAGGGAGACCTCGCCACTGAAGCGGGCTGCGAAGCGGTACTCGCACAGCTTGCGGAGCAGGCACTGGAGGTCGACATTCTGGTCAACAACTACGGCACCGCCAGCTTTGCGAAATGGGACACTGCCAGCACGGCTGACTGGCTGGAGATGTACCAGAAAAATGTCCTCTCGGTCGCGCGGCTGTCGCAGGGCATCGTGCCGGGTATGAAACGCCGGAACTGGGGGCGCATCGTCAACCTCGGAACGATCGGCTCACACCGCCCGGGCCGGATCATGCCGCACTACTATGCGGCCAAGGGCGCGCTGGCCAATCTGGGCGTCAGCCTGGCACAGGAACTGGCCGGTACCGGTATCACGGTGAACACGGTATCGCCGGGACTGATACGCACACCGGAACTGGAAGCGGGCTACCGCGCAAAGGCGCAGAAGCGCGGCTGGGGAGAGGACTGGCAGCAGATTGAACAGCATATCGTCGCCGAGGACTTCCCCAACCCCGTCGGCAGGCTGGCAAGCCGCGAGGAAGTGGCCGCGCTTGTCGCCTTCCTCTGCAGTGAGCAGGCGGGCTTTATCAACGGCCAGAATATACGTGTAGACGGCGGTGCCATCGCCTACGTATAGTGCGCTGGCCCCACTTGACGCTATCAGGTGTGTTTGCCATGCTTCCGACAGCGGCACGCACACCCTCAACCACCAATCCAGATAAGGGAACTTCACTATGAAAACACTTCTTCGGGCAACTCTGCTGTTCGTGATGGCGAGCCTGTCAAGCCAGTCGGTCCTCGCCGATGAGTATGACGATGCCATCAACAGCTTCCGGCAGGCCGGCGAAAGCAGTGCCTATTTTGACAAAAGTATCGGCTACGCCGTATTTCCCACAATCGGCAAGGGTGGCATCGGTATCGGTGGCGCACATGGTTCCGGCCGCGTCTACAAGGACGGAGAAGTCATCGGCACCTCGACGATGACACAGCTCACCATCGGCTTCCAGCTCGGTGGCGAAGCTTTCAGCCAGATCATCTTCTTCGAGAACGAAGCCGCCCTCGACAACTTCACCTCCGGTAACTTTGAGTTCAGCGCGGATGCCAGCGCCGTGGCAATCACTGCCGGTGCGCACGCCTCCGCCAACACCGGTGGCGGCGCAACGGCCGGCATCAGCGGCGGCAAGAACGATGCGGACAACAAGTCACTGGGGTTCCGCAAGGGTATGGCGATTTTCACTATCGCCAAAGGTGGCTTGATGTACCAGGCGACGCTGGGCGGCCAAAAGTACAGCTACGATCCGCTGTAAGCCGCAGTACCTGGTGTCATACGAGGCCGCGCCCCTTCGGGACGCGGCCTTTTTGTTGCCCGCTGCGTTACGGCGACAGACGTTCCACCACACCCTTGTCACCGTCCAGCCGGACGCGGTCACCGGTGTTGAAAAACCGTGTGCCATCGCGGGAGTTGACGACACAGGGCAAGCCGTACTCGCGCGCGATCACCGCTCCGTGTGATACCGCGCTGCCGAGGTCGGTGACCAGCCCGCCGATAAGACTGAAATACGGAGTCCAGCCGATATCAGTGATAGGCGTTACCAGGATTTCACCCGGCTGTAATGCCGCCGCCTCCGCCAGGGTATGGGCCACGCGGACGATGCCCTCGACAACTCCACGGGAGGCCGGGCGCCCGTGCAGCACACCGTCGGTGTTATCAACGGTGCGCACCTCCAACGGCTCGGGCATGCCGACCGAAATTTCGGGAAATTCAAACCGCTGCTGAAAGGCCAGCGCCTCCCTGCGAGCGAGTGCGCGGCCAACCGCTGCCGCGTCAGGGGCGGCGACAAACCCTGGCAATTCAACGACCGTGAAGAAATTGACCAGATCGGCATCAGGCAGCGCGCCCTCGGCCTGCAGCAGTTCACCGAGGTGGTGAAAAGCGCGCTTGAAGCGGTGAGCCACATCCACCAGCTGGGATTTGGTATGCTCCCGACGCCGTATCGCGTTGTGCGCCTTGGGCAGCACCCAGCGCAACCCGCGACTCAGTGTAGACCAGTCAATCGCTGTAGTGTGCATCGGTGCGTGGCCACCGGTGACCAGGCGCGCGTGCACCGCCGCCTGCATACTCTGGATCAGTGGGGCCGGGTCATCCCCCCAGGACGGATCGCGCATGCACAGCTCGCGGTAGCCGCGGTGGCCGTGCTCATCCAGGAAGCGCGTGTACGCCGCCGCAGTCTCCGGCGTACCCAGGAGCCAGGCCTGCGCCGCGGCCACCGGGGCCTGCTGGAATTCACGCTGGGCCTGCGGATGTGCGACGATCTGGTCGATCAACGCATCGAGTTGCTCCAGCATCACCGCACTCTCCACGCCACTGGCACCGGACAGCAGGCGCACGGCCTCGCCCTGCTCTTCCTGGGTGCTTTCATTGCTGCGACCGGAGACCATATTCTCGACGATGGAACACAGGAACCCCGACAGTGCGGAGGATTGGATATGCACGGCCATGGCGTGATCAAAAAACCTGAGTTTGCCGGCCAGCTGTGCCCACATCGCCCTGCTGTCCGCCTTGTGCTCGATTGCGAAAGCATCCAGCTCCCGGTCGAAGTCATCGACCACCGCCGGAGCCCGCAGACAGTAGCGCAGCAGTTTTGCGGTATTGAACACGCGTCGCAGCAGCGGCTGCGGCGGGAACGGTTTCAGCTCGGGCACCAGGCGCCCGCACAGCGACTGCGCGGCCTGCTCAACACTGGAACCGAGCACGGCGGCTGACATCACCACATTGCCGCTCATGTTCAGGAACAGGTGCCCATAGCCCCAGGCTGTCACCTGCCAGTCTTTCACAATCGCCGGCCTCGCCCCCACCGCGACCTGCATATGCTGGAGGCCGTAGTCGATGCCCCAGCCAGTAAAGGAACCGGTGAGCGGACACACGGCGCCGGGCATCATTTCGCTGACATTGCTGATGGTCAACACGTCATCCGGTCGCGGCAGCGCGGTGTCGAATTCATTGAGGTCTGCCGGCAGTGTGGTAATCGGCCGTGCCTGCAGCCAGTACAGGGTGCCGTCCTCATCGATGGCCCACTCCAAGTCCAGCGGCTGGCCCTCGTGCTCGGCGGCACCGCGCGCCTGGCGCGCAATGGCAGCGATCTCGGCGTCACTGAGTAGCGTCTCGGCACCGGTCAACTGGCGACGGACAATGTCACCGTGCCGATTCACCGCGTAGTGATCGGGGGTGGCCTCGCCACTGACCAGAGCCTCACCGAGGCCGGCCACAACGTCGATCACCAACAGGTCGCGCCGCCCGCTGACGGGATCAGCGGTGAACACCACCCCGGCAACGCGGGCGTTCACCATGGCCTGCACCACCACATTCATCGTGACCCCGGCCGTGCCGGTATGGGTCTGTTGATAACTGCGCGCACGCTCATTCGAACCCGATGCCACGCACTGCGCAATGGCCTGGCGCAACTGCTCGGGACCAGTGACATTGAGCACCGTGTCGTACTGACCGGCAAACGAGGCATCCTCGCCATCCTCACCCAGCGCCGATGAGCGCACGGCGACCGCTGCCTTGCCGAGATCGAGATAGTGCTGGTCCAGCGTATCTGGAACGTGCTGCGCACTGGCATCGCGCAGCACAAACGCGGGCGGGACAGCGAGCCCCATCGCCAGCAGGCGCGCCAGGCCATAGGCCTTGCCGCCCGCGCTGCCATCGGTGATTTCCTCAAGTGTATGAATACTGCCTGTCATTGCAGACCTGTCCTCCTGCCGCGTGATCGATTTCAATTCAGCATGCGCTGTAATCGGAGTGAGGCTCAGCCGAAGCCCGTGGTTGCCGCTTCGGCCACCAGCACCTCACTGACCACGGGATGGGACTTCACCCGCTCGATGAAGCGGGAAAAGTGCGGCCACTGTTGCGCATCGACGTGGTATCCCGCATAGGCGGCGTTTACGAACGGGCTCATCAGGCTCATATCCGCCATCATAAACTCGCCGAAAATAAACCCCTCCTCCGGCACCTGTGACTCCAGGTAATCGAGGATGGGCGGCAGCTGGCGGTCGATGATCTTGGCCACCAGCGCTTCGTCCGTGTCCTGCTTCAGAATCATCGGGCGCATGAAGCGCTGGAAGAAGATCCCCGCAGCAAGCTCCGCCACGCGCGAACCACCCAGCTCTTCATACCAGCGGGCCCGCGCTTTATCGGCACTGCCGCTGGGATACAGCGGCGCCGCGGGATAGGCATCCTCAAGGTACTCGCAGATCACGGAGGAGTCGCAAATGGTGAGCTCGCCATCCTGCAGGGTCGGAATCTTGCCCAGCGGATTGATCTTGCGGTACTCGGCATCTTTGGTGAAGGGCAGTTGCTGTATCTGCTCATAGGGCAAAGCCTTGGCGGCCAGCGCCACCTGTACCTTGCGCACGAATGGCGAACCTGAAGCGCCGTGTAAAATCATCATCGCCCTCCTCCCGCTACCCGGGATTGCGGTACCGGCTGGCCCGGTGGTTGATGCGCTGTAATGGCGTTGCTCATGATGTGTTCTCCAGGGTTATCGGTATGGGCCTGCGAAATGCGTTGCAGGAAGCGGCTATCTGAACTCAAGCACACTGTCTCTCAGCGGTCGCAGGCGCAGTTGCAGGAAGTCGAGAATGTAATTCTGGTACAAACGCCAGGGCAACTTGACGCCCTGCTTGGGGAACTGCCCGGCCGAGCGCAGCACATAGCCGGAATTCAGGTTCAGCATCGGTTCCTCTTCTACGGTGCCGTCCCGCAACCGTGGTGTGACGGTGGACGCCCCGGTCTTGCGCATGTAGTTCAGGAGGCGACAAATGAAATCTCCGGTCAGGTCACTTTTCAGTGTCCAGGAGGCATTGGTGTACCCGAAGACCTGGGCGAGGTTCGGTATGTTGCCAAACATCATGCCGCGGTAGACATACAGTGCTGAAGGATCGACTGCCTGTCCGTCCACCGACAGCTGTGCGCCGCCCATGAATTTGAGGTTCAGCCCCGTCGCCAGCACGATGATATCCGCCTCCAGTTCGCGGCCTGACTGCAGCAGAATACCGCTGCGGGTAAAACACTCGATATGATCAGTGACGACTTCTGCCCGCTGCTCGCGAATGGCCTTGAACATATCGCCCTCGGGTACCGCACAAAGGCGCTGGTCCCAGGGGTTATAGGAAGGGGTGAAATGCGTCCTGACATCGTAGTCGGGACCCAGTGCCTCGCGCACCTTGCCGAGCAGGAATCGCTTTACCAGAGCCGGCCGCCGACGTGACAGCGCGTACACATACATCTGCAGCAGCACCCGCTTCCAGCGCGTGATCCGGTAGACCCAGGAGCCAGGCAGGAAGCGCTGCAGCCAGGCGGCCGTCGAATCCTCCTCCGGTACTGATGCGATATATGTCGGAGAGCGCTGCAGCATAATCGTATGTGCTGTCTCCCTGGCCAGTTCCGGCACCAGTGTCACCGCGGTCGCGCCACTGCCGACCACGATCACCTTCTTGCCACGGTACTCGAGATCCTCGGGCCAGTGCTGGGCGTGCACGATGCGCCCCCCGAACTCGTCGGTACCGGCAAAGTCCGGCGTGTAACCCTTGTCGTAATCGTAGTAACCGCAGCACATCAACAGGAACTGGCAACGCAGCTCAACCTGTTCGCCGCTTTCGCCGCGCTGGACAAGCACTGTCCACCGGGACTCACTGGAGTTCCAGTTGGCACTGCGCACCTTGTGGCGGTAGCGGATATGCTGGTCGACGCCTGTCTCCGCCGCTGTCTCGCGTAAATAGCGCAGGATAGACGGGCCGTCGGCGAGAGCCTTGCGTTCCAGCCAGGGTTTGAAGGAGTACCCCAGGGTGTACATATCGCTGTCGGAGCGAATGCCGGGGTAGCGAAACAGATCCCAGGTGCCACCCAGCGCAGCACGGCTCTCCAGCAGTGCGAAGCTGCGGTCGGGACAGGCGCGCTGCAAATGCCGGGCACTGCCGATACCAGAGAGGCCGGCGCCGACGATCAGTACATCCACATAATCACTGTCAGCTGAGGTAGTCATACAGGGGATTCCCGTTCACGAGCGGTTGCTTGATGACTGCTGCATTTTCCACCCGCGTACTGTGAAGCATTCGGCGCCCGCGTTCAATAAAGCGAGGCTAAGCATTCATGCTAACAGTGCGAAAAGACCGGGACAGGCAGCGCTTCTGACATCTGCGGGCTAGTCTCTGAAAGAGCGGGGCAGCTACCGGATGGTTGACAGGTCGCCTGGGTGGCGCCCGGAAGGGAAGCCTCTACTGCCCGGACCGGGCAGTAGAGGAGAGAACATGCGTGTTACGCAGAGGTCATTTTGCGGGTTTCCTGGCTCCGACCAGTACGTCAACCCGACGGTTCTGCGCGCGACCTGCCGCGGTGTCGTTCGAAGCAACCGGATCGCGTTTGCCCATACCGATCACATCAATGATATCGGCCGAGATGCCGGCACCGACGAGGACCGCTTTCACAGCCTCGGCGCGGCGCACCGACAGGGCCTGGTTGTAAGCATCGCTGCCGATACTGTCAGTGTGACCGACCACATCGATGTCACCGACGGACATACCCTGGCTGCGGATGATGTCGCCGATACGCTTCAGCTCGTTGAGGCCCTGCGGTTTGACCACAGACTTGTCAAAGTCAAACAGCACTTCGGCGGAGACGGTGTGCGTCGTGTACTCCAGGCCTTTCTCCATCGGGGTCAGCAGCGTATCCGCTACATAGGTGGACAGCGCCGGACCAGAGGCGACATCGCCGGCGGCCACTGCACTGTCACAGCTGGCGCTGTCAGTGATGCTGGAGATCATGGCATCGTACTCGGTGTCGTTGCCGACTTTAACCGTGTGCACACAGATCTTGCCGGGATGCTGGGATTTCAACTCCGCCAGCGACGCCTTCACACCGTCAGGATCATCCCAGTTGAAGTCACTGACGATAATAACCGCCGTGCGACCGGTATCTTCCGCCAGCAGTGCTGTTGTCGAGTCGATAGCGTCAACAATAGGCGTGGTGCTCGCGGCGCATTTCAGGGTACCGAGCGCCCTGGAGAAATCTGCAGCGTTATAGGCAGTGGGCCCGTACAGCGTCGAGGCCAGTCCGTATCCGATACAGGAACCGGTAGCCCCTTTACCGAACGTCACCACAGCGGCATTGAAGCCCATCGCGGGCACGGCATTGCCGAAGCTGGCTGACCAGTCCTCGGCCGTGTGCATACGCGGTCGACCTGCATCCTCGGTTTTCATGGAGCCGGAGGTATCCAATAGCACAACGAATGTGTCAACCTGCTTGGTGTAGGCATTCACATCGATCGGGTCGCCCTGCTTTGCCACCGGCGTATAGGGAGTTCCACCGCAGGCCGCCAGTGCCGTCAGCGCCACCCCCACCATTAAACTTCTCACGGGACGTTTATACATATCTTTCTCCAGCTTCTGATTGAGTTAGTTCGAGCTTGCGTATCTTCACAATTCCTGAATCACAGGCATCGCCGGCCATTGATTCTGCTCTGGTCACTATGCGGGTACTTGAGTAAAGCATATACCGGAACATCCCGCAAAAGAATGTCGCCGGGGAAAAATTTCGAGGGGAAGACCGGAGAGAAAAACGCAATTAACGCACCATTTATGCGCTTTTGACAACGCATGCACCTCGCTGGTGCAGCGCTGCGACAATGCGTACAGAAGCCGAAACGTGTCAGGCGGACAGGCCCGTGAACTGCACAATCTTCCCGGCACTGAGAAACGGGTCATCGTAAACCGGCACGGTTGTA
Organism: Halioglobus sp.; assembly: GCA_020443425.1. Taxonomy (GTDB): domain Bacteria; phylum Pseudomonadota; class Gammaproteobacteria; order Pseudomonadales; family Halieaceae; genus Marimicrobium. The sequence goes on along the minus strand of JAGRIE010000003.1, from coordinate 174,626 downwards.
GACTCTCGCCTCTTTAACCTCGCGGATGCAGCGAATAGCGACATGCGGGATGGCCAGTTCCCATTGCAGCGTCAGAGCCTCCCCCCTAAGCGGGGCTTTCGACAACGATTCCCCGGAAGAACTCTGCCGCCCCCATGCGCAGATTGCGCAGTGAATAGCCCCCCTCCTGCACGATCAGCAGCGGCAGGCCGGTATCCGCCAGCATCCTGCCAATACGGTACATACCGCGGGCAGTGACGTTGAAGGTACCGGTCGGATCGCCGGCCATGATGTCAAATCCCAACGACAGGACGAGGTAATCGGGACCAAAGCGCCCAATCGCTTTTAACGCCTGCGCCAGGGTCTCACAGTAGGCATTGTCATCAACGCCGGGATAAAGCGGATAGTTGCGGTTGAACCCCTTGCCATCGCCCTCACCCTTCTCATCGCGATACCCGGCAAAATACGGGTAACACAAGCGGGGATGCCCGTGTATCGACACCGTCATGACGTCGCTGCGCCGGTAGAAGATGTCCTGTGAACCGTTGCCGTGGTGGTGATCGATATCCAGCAGCGCCACCTTGCCGTGGTCGGACAGGTACTGTGCGGCAACCGCCGCATTGTTGAAATAGCAAAAACCACCGAATGCCCGGGTCTCGGCGTGATGCCCGGGGGGCCGGCACAGCGCATAGCACAGCGGTGAACCCCGGGCGACGCGCTGTGCCGCTGTCACGGCCGCATTGACCGCGATGCGGGCGGCCTTATACGCGTTGGCCGTCACCGGCGTGAAAGTGTCGATGCAGAAATACCCGGCCTGGCTCTCCCACGACTTGGGTACCCGGTCGGGCCTGCGCACCGGAAACACATTCGGGTACAACAGCTGGCCGCTCTCCAGCTGCTTCTCACCCTGCTTGAGGAAGGCCAGCAGGCTGGGGCTGTGCACCGCCAGGATATGCTTCTCGGGGAAGGACTTCAGCTTGAACTCTTTCACCGGAACTGCAGCCAGCCCTTTCAAAATGGCGTGCACTCTCGCGGGCCGCTCCACATAGCCCTTTTCCCGCAGGTGATGAATCTGGTTGGAGTCTCCCGTACTCACAAATTCAAGGGTCCGCTGCGGTGTCGTGGGGCGGAGCTGCGCAGGTTTACTGTACACGGGCGCCCTGAGTTGCACCGGATCATCCCTGATCGAATCCAGGATCAGTTTCAGTTTGGGATCATCCGCGCCGATACTGGCCTTGGCGGCAAGGATTCTCGCGACGATATCCCGCGCTTCGCGACGCGAGGGGGTTTTTCCCAGTTCCAGGTCATCGAACACCAGGTAGGTGAAAAAGCCCTGGTTGGCCTTGGTCCTGGTGCTCTCATACAGTGTATTGGCGATGGGACGAGCACCAAAGCGCTCGTAGAAGGCCAGCCGTCGCCGGTTGACCGCCAGCTCGGACTTATTGACCAGCAGGGCTTCGTCATCGGTCGGCACATCCATAAACAGCCCTTTGCACTTGCGCTGCAGCAGGTATTCACAGGTGGCCTCGTACAAAGCAGCGCCGTAACCGCGGGCGTTTCGCTTCGGGCTGGCCACTATGTAATCCAGGTAGGCATAGTGCTGGCGCGCAAAATAAAAGCTGAGCGCAAACCCCGCGATGCGCTTCTTGCGCGTTTCGGCCACCAGCAGGATGACATCGAATTCCTGCTCACTGGTGAACTTCAGCAGTTGGGCAATCCTGGCGGCGTACTCCGGGTAGTAGGAGAACGCCTGCTGGTAGATATTGACGACTGCGGACAGCGCCGTCTGGTTCTCCGGTGAGACCGCATCGTGTACCTGTCGTATTTTAAACACCGTGTTCTCTCCTGCGTTACACGCGCGCCAGCCGTTGCTGCCAGGCCTGCAGCCCCTGGGCATTGAGTTGCATATCGAACGCGAGGTGCCGCTCCAATTGCTCTGCATCGACGCTCGCATCGACCTGTTGCAGCAGTCCTGACGTATACTCACTCAGGCACTGCTGCAGTGCAGCTGCGTCGCCTGCATGGGCGCCGGCGAAAGCGCAGTAGGACTCGATCTGCTGCGCCAGTAATTTCGCCAACGGCTCAGAATACGCCAGTTCGCCATAGTGCGTAAGATACATACGCTGCGGCGAGTACCCTGCCAGCAAGGCCAATGAAGCGAGGTAGGCCTCCGGGTCAAACTGGCTGGGCGTAGTGGAAGGCAGTACAAAATCGGCACTGCTGAAACGGCACCAGGGGTAGGAGACTCCGAACATATCACCGCTGAACCAGCCCCGACTGGTCTCATCCCAGATGCAGACATGATGCTCGGCGTGCCCGCGGGTATGACGGAACTCAAGCCGGCGACCGGACAGCGACACCGAATCGCCATCCTCCACCTGACGCACGCGCTCGGCGGCAACCGGCTCCACCACGCCGTATAGCGCCTCGAACAGTTCCTCGCCATACACCGCTTTGGAAGCCTCCACCAGCCGGCCCGGATCAATCATATGCCTGGCGCCACGCGGATGGATCAACAGCTGTGCACCGGGAAGCGCAGCCATCATGGTGCCGGCGCCACCGGCGTGATCGAGGTGTACATGGGTGGGAATGACATAGCGGACCTGTTCCGGCGCGATTGCCCGGTCGCGTAGCAATTGCCAGAGACCGGCCGCACTGTGGCTGGTACCCGTCTCAACCACCGCGCATTCACCGCCCTCTTCGAGGAGGTAGAAACACGCCGTCCCCTCCGTGACGTAGGCGGCATCAATACAGGTGATACCGTGATCCAGAACCGTGTAGGCAGATGTACTCACTGACTGTTGCTCCAGGGGCTAATCGGGCGTGCGCCCTGCCCGGTCACTGTTTATCAAAGGCGGATATTGGATTGCACTTCCAGCTGGATGTCCTGGCCCAGCTCCCTGCTGACGAGCACCTTCAGCTCGCTTACCTGCGCTGCATTCAACTGCTCCCTGGCACTCAGCTCCAGGCTCACCAGCGGTGGTTCGCTGAGCGTGACCTCGGCGTGATCCACATGCACCTGCAGTCCCTGCAACTGGATATCACCGGTTGAAATACGCTCCAGGATTCGCTGGCGCTCGACCAGGTGGGCGAATGACAGCGACAGCGGCACACTGATTGCCGCCAGCAGCAGCAGTGAGAATCCCAGCCCGGCCCGCGCCCGCTTGAACGGTGAAAAGCCCAGCACCAGGAAGGTGACACTGGCAGCCAGCGCGATACCGACCAGGTTGGTGATCAGCAGCAGCGAGGCGCCGGCGGCCATACCCCAATCCCCCCAGCCGACACCGATACCCACGACACTGAGCGGGGGCACCAGCGCGACAGCGATCGCGACACCGGCCAGGCTTTTGGCGATCTCCTCCTTCGCATTCGCATAGGCACAGGCGACACCGGATATCACGGCCACCAGCAGATCCAGCAGGGTCGGCGCCATGCGCATTTTCATTTCGTCGGTCGGCAGGTCCAGTGGCATCAGCCAGGCCATCAGGATGCCGCACACCAGCCCCCACGCCACCCCCAGCGACAGCGTTTTCATCGCACTGCGAATCAGGCCGATATCAGAGCGCGCCAGCCCCATAGCCAGCGATACAATCGGGGACATTAGCGGCGCCAGGATCATGGCGCCGATGATGACCGGGGCGGAATTGGCATACAGGCCGGCCAATGCCAGCAACACACTCAGCACCATCAGTACCTGGTAGGACGGCGTCACCCTGGCGCTGTCGCGCAGCGCCACGAACAGCTCCCGGTACTCCTCTTCTGTCGCGTGACTGAACAGTGGCAGCGGTTGCTGTAGCAGCGGGCCCGCCTCCTCTTGCTGCGGGATATGATTCAGGCGCACCGTCTCCTTGGACACCGTCACCGGCGCCTCACTGCGCATCGCCATCGCCGGCCCCGGCAGCAGCCTCAGGCGCCCCTCAAGCACCTTGAACTCGATCTCGGAGGTGTGTACGGGCTTGCCGTCGAGCAGGTATTCCATACCGCGCGGCGCGACAATCCGCAGCCGGTCAGTCTGGATCAGGCCGAGAGACGCCGGCAACCGGGCCAGGCTGAACTTCTTCGGCCACAGCAGCCGCAGCAGAAACCACAGGTAACTGGTAATGCTTCGGGGCGCGAGCGCCAGTACGGACAGGCGCCGGTCGCCCACGCCCAGTTCCTGGGTAAAGGAGCGGCCGACCAACGCACTCTGCGTCTGCCCCATCACCACCATGCCGAGCGCAGCGAGATGCAGCTCCTTCTCCTTGCCCGTCGTAAGGTGATACAGCGCCAGCTTTAACTTCCCGAGTCCCCTGAAAGCACCGGTCACCAGGTTCCAGGCGGTCTGCGGCCGATTGATATCATACGGCCGCAATGCCAGCACCCGACCGATCACCACCGAGGTGAAGACCAGCTCGTCATTGCAGGTAAGCGCGTCAGCCTCGATCGCCGGCGCCGTCAGGTAGTGCTGGAACACGGACTGCAATTCCCCACGCACCCCGAGTGCCGTCATCGCCTGCCGCGCTTCGCGATGCGGCAGCACGCCCACTTCCCACTGCAGTTCCAGTGCCAGGGTCGCCGCCTCGCGAATCATTTCATCACCGAGGAAGAACAGTACCCGCGACTTGCGCGGCGGCGTCTCGCGCTCCGCCCAGGTGACAAAGGTCACGCTGGCCAGGGCGGCCAGCTCCGCAATGGCGTCGGCCTCCAGGCTGGCGTCATGCAGCAGGAACAGTGGGGTCAGTTCAGGGTCCAGCGCCACATCTTCAGCCATCGATCGAATATCCCTCGTTAACGACAGGCGCACTGTAACCGCGAACAGGATTTTTCCAAAGTGGAAACCGCACTGTGCGCGGCGCCCTCCTCTGGCCTGGCATCCGCCGCGGGCGGTGTCAGCCGGCGTTAGCCACCAGGCCGCCGTCCAGCACAATCATCTGTCCGCTCACCCAGGCCGAGGCACGCGAGCACAGGTAGATGGCCGTTCCCGCCGCATCCTCGGCGTTGCCGAGGCGGCGACAGGGAATACCAGCGGACATCTCTGCCTCGTGCGGCAACATGTACGCGGTCATTTTGCTGGGGAAGAAACCCGGCGCGATACCGTTGACATTGATACCCTGGGGCGCGAGGTCCGCGCCCAGATGCGCGGTCAACTGGTGTACCGCGGCCTTGCTGGCGGAGTAGGCATAATTGGTCATATGGGAGTGCCGCATTCCGTTGACGGAGCCGATATTGATCACCCGCGCCGGGTCATCAGTGCGCGCCGCTGCGCGCAGCGCGGGCAGCAACTTCTGCGTCAGGAAAAACAGGGATTTGACGTTGAGATCCATGGTCTTGTCCCAGCCGCTCTCCGGGAAGTCGTCGATGTCTGCACCCCAGGTCGCCCCGGCGTTATTGACCAGGATATCAACCCGCTCGTCCTGTGCCATCACAGCGGCGGCGAAAGCACTGACCCCGTCCAGCGTGGACAGGTCAGAGGGAATGGCGATGCACTGCCCCAGCTGGCTGAGCTCCCTCTCGGTGGCGCGCAACTCCTCCTCCTTGCGCGCGGTGATATAGGTCTTCACGCCATTCTCAACAAAACCGCGCGCAATCATCGCACCGATACCGCGTGATCCCCCCGTGACGACAGCCACCTTGCCTTCGACGTTAAACAAATTTTTCATATCCCTGCCCTATTAAAGTAGTGAATTCAAACTGCGACGACCGCCGCCCTGGCGGTGCCGCGCACACCCTGCGATTGTCCCATCCCCGGCCACTGGCGCCAACTGACTGGCTGGGCGGCTTGTGCCAGCGCCGCCGCACCGGCCTCAGCGCTGCCGGTACTCGGTGGGGGTACAGCCGCACCATGTCCTGAACGCATTGGAGAACGAGGCCTGGTCGGAGTACCCCAGCAACAGTGCAATTTCGGTAATTGCCAGCCGCGGGTCGTCCAGATAGCGCCGCGACTGCTCCTCGCGCACATCCTGCAGGATCGACTTGAAACTCGACCCCAGCGCACTCAGCCGGCGCTGCAGCGTGCGCCGGGAAATACCGAGCTCATCCGCCAGGCTGTCTATCGTCAGGCCGCCACCGGGCAGTGCCCTGCGTATCGCCACCCGCGTATCGCGCAGGAACGGCTCGATACTGGCAGGCTCCTCAAAAACCGAGCGCGCCCCGGCCCAGAAATCGCCACTGACATCGAATTCGACATCAATCAGCGGATAGCGCACCACCTCGCGGGCAAAATACAGGCAGCTGACCTCGCAGCCAAATTTGAGATTGGGACCGAAGGCGCGCTTCAGGGCGCGGGTATCATCGGGGGCCGGATAGGTAAATTCGGCGGCGCGGACCGGCACCGGCAGCGCACAGATAGCGCCCACAATCTCGGCAGATGACATCAGCATCTCATCGATCAGCGGCCGCCACGGCGGGATGTCGGTATTCAGGGGATGCCACTCCAGGCGGATAAAATCACCCAGCGGGCGGATCAGTACGCGCCCCATGTCACCGCGCAACCGGATGGTGCTGGGGATGACGTTGAAATACTCTTTCAGGTTGCGGCAGATTGTCGTCATGTACAGGTGCAGGGTCATGCCACTGAAATAGGTGATGTGTCCCACATGCAGACCGATATCGGCATTGCCGCTGCGCTGCTGCGCCATGCGGTAGACCTCCAGGTAGCGCGCCAGCGGAATCCGCTCTACAGGCGTGACCAGAAGCTCCCTGTTGATTCCCGCATCGCGCAGCAGCTGCGCGGTGTCAACACCCAGTGCGGACGCCGCCTGCAGCACCGCCTTCAGGCAGGGGGTGGTGACGCTGCCGTGACTAGTGACGGACACGCGGCTTGGCAACGGCCAGCGCCCGCAGGATGACCGCGCGGGTCTCGGCGGGATCGATCACGGCATCCAGTTCCAGGAAGGAGGCCGCTTCCGACGCCTTGCCCACCTCATACAGCTGTGCCACCAGCTGCTGGAACAACTGTTCGCGGGCCTCTGCGTCCTGCACCGCCTCCAGCTCCTTTTTAAAACCCAGTTGCACTGCGCCCTCCAGCCCCATGCCGCCGAACTCACCGGTGGGCCAGGCCGCCGCGTATACCGGTGCCACAAAGGTGCCGCCGGTCATCGCCATGGCGCCCAACCCGTAGGCCTTGCGCAAGAAAATGGCCACCACAGGCACCCGCAGCCGCGATCCCGCCAGAAACAGCGACGACATACGCCGCACGGCACCCTGGGCCTCGCTATCCGGCCCTACCATAAAGCCGGGGGTATCCGTTAGCGACACCACCGGCATTGCAAACGCATTGCAGACCTGCAGGAAGCGCGCCGCTTTCTCAGCGGACACAGCGTCGACGGCCCCGCCCAGCTGCTGGCAGTCGTTTGCGATCAGTGCTACCGGTTTACCCTCCAGCCGCATGAAGCCGGTGATAATGCCGCGGCCATAGATGCGCTGCAATTCGAGGAAGGAGCCGGTGTCGGCCAGCGTCTCAATGATGCGCCGAACGGGGTAGCCCCAGCGCCTGTCCTGGGGAATGGCCTCGCGCAGTGCTTCCTGGGGCACCGTCGACCACTCAGACACTTCACCCTGGAAATAGGCAAGCAGCTGTTGCGCCAGCGCAGTCGCATGGGCTTCGTCCTCAGCGACGATATCAACCACGCCGTTCTTTTCCTGCACATCGATCGGGCCGATGGCTGTCGGCTCGTGCTTGCCCAAACCGCCCCCTTCGATCATCGCGGGCCCAGCCATGCCGATCCAGGAGTTGCGCGTGGCAATACAAAAGTCAGCGCAGCCGAACAGGGCCGCATTGCCGGCAAAACAGTAACCGTTGTTCACGGCAATACGCGGCACGACACCGCTCAAGGCCGCCCAGGTGGAAAACGATTTGATATTGAGACCCGCGATCTGTGTGGCGACATCGATATCACCCGGCCGCCCACCACCGCCCTCGGTGTACATCACCAGCGGCAGTGAATGCTGCTCCGCCAGCTCACAGATGCGATCCAGCTTGCGGTGATGGAAAAAGCCCTGGGTACCAGCGAGCACGGAGTAATCGTTGACAATGACGCCGGCGCGGGCGCGCTGTGCGCCCACCAGCGCAGCATTGATGGTGCAGGTGCCAGTGATGATACCGTCGGCGGCGGTACTGGTCTGCAGCTCCTCGTAATCGCGGCGACTGCGCTGGGCGGCTACCGCCAGCTGGCCGTACTCCTGGAACGATCCCGCATCGACGAGATCTGCGACGTTTTCCCGCGCCGTGCGGTAGCCTTTGGCGTGGCGCTTGCGGCGCGCCGCGTCGCGCACCTCGTCCAGGGTGTTCGCCAACCGCTGCTGCAACGCCAGCAGTTCCGGCCTGATTTCACTGTCCATCGCTCACTCCGCGTCAACTTCAGCGGGCTACTATAGCGCAGATGACGACGCTCAGCGCAGCATCAACGCCCCTTCCATACCGGTGGGCGTTTTTGCATAAAGGCGATCACGCCCTCCTGGGCATCCTCGCTGGTGATACAGATATGCTGCAGCTTGGCCTCTTTGGAGATGGTCTCACTGACCGAATCCTCGACTGCCGCGTTGACCGCTTCCTTCGCATACCGCAGCGACAGCGGCGCCTTGCCGGCGATCTCCGTCGCCCATGCCAGCGTCTCCGGGATCAAGGTGTCAGCTGCCGCCACGCGGTTGCAAAGGCCCCACTGCAGGCACTTGTCGGCGCGCAGTTTTTCCCCGGTCACAATGACCTCATAGGCGCGTTTGCGGCCCAATGTGCGCACCAGATGCCAGGTGGCCCCACCATCCGGAACCAGGCTGATCGCCGCAAACGCCTGGTACAGATAGGCGTCATCCGCCATCACTGTGAGATCACAGACCATTGCAAAGGCGCTTCCGATGCCGGCGCAGGCGCCGTTCACTGCACTGATCCAGGGCTTGTGTGCCTCGTGAATCTCCATCAGCACCGGCTTGTATTCGCCGTTCAGCTGGTCTTCCACACGGAAGTGGGTTTTATCCTCCGGCATATCACCGAGATCGGCGCCGGCGCTGAAGGCGCGACCGGCCCCGGTCAGCACCACCGCGCGCACGCTGTCGTCAGCATTGACCTCGCGCACCGCCTGCAACAATTCGCGGCGCAGTTCACCGTCGAAGCTGTTGAGTTTGTCGGGCCGGTTCAGGCTCACTACGGCGACCGGGCCGTGTTGCTCGATCAATACTGTGTTGTATTTACCCATGCCAAAAACCCTCCAGACTGTGTTTTTTAAGTAATCGAACCGGCCGTTCTGAGGCTCTCGAGTTCCTGTTCGGCAAAACCCATCGCCTTCAGCACGGCGTCGGTATCCTGCCCGGCCTCGTGTGCACCGTGCTGCACCCGGGACGGGGTGCGGCTGAAACGAGGCGCCGGGGCCGGCTGCGTCACGCCATCGACTTCAATATAAGTGTCGCGTGCGATATTGGCCGGATGCTTCGGTGCATCGACGAAACTCAGCACCGGGGCAAAACAGACATCCGTACCCTCCATGATTTCACACCACTGGGCCTGTGTTTTCCGCTTGAAGACCGCTGCCAGTTTCTCTTTCATCTGCGGCCAGCCAGCCTGGTCGTGCTGCGCGGCAAAATCCTGCTCCGGCAGTTCCGCCAGCGATTTCAACAGAGCGTAGAACTGCGGCTCGATGGAACCGACAGAAATGTACTCGCCGTCGGCACATTCGTAAGTGTCGTAAAAGTGGGCACCGCCATCGAGCATATTGGCTTCGCGCTGCGTCGCATCCCACATGCCTGAGGCCTCAAAACCGTGGAACATCCACATCAGCTGGGCCGCACCGTCCACCATCGCCACATCGATGACCTGCCCCTTGCCGGAATTGGACGTCTCCAGCAGCGCCGCCAGCACGCCGTTGACCAGCAGCATGCCGCCGCCGCCCATATCACCGACGAGGTTCAGCGGCGGCACGGGCTTCTCACCCCTGCGCCCCATCGCGTAAAGCGCCCCGGTGATTGAAATATAGTTGATATCGTGTCCCGCGCTCTGTGCCAGCGGACCCTCCTGCCCCCATCCCGTCATGCGGGCAAACACCAGCTTGGGGTTGCGCGCCATGCACACATCCGGGCCGACGCCGAGTTTTTCACAGACACCGGGTCGGAACGGGTCAATCAGCACATCGGCGTTCTCCACCATGCGCAGCAGGGTTTCCAGCCCGCCGGGATCCTTGAGGTTGAGGACGACAGACTTCTTGCCGCGCGCGCTGACATCCTTCAGTCCCGACGCTCCGGCGGCGCGATCAATCCTGATAACCTCTGCCCCCATATCCGCCAGCATCATGCCGCCCATCGGGGCCGGACCGATACCGGCGAGCTCAATCACTGTATAGCCGTGCAGTGGGCCCATACGGTTTCTCCTGTGAAGTCGTGTAATGAGGCGCCCGCTGTATCGGGCACCTCACGGTGGGACAATGGTTTGCGCCGGACTACTTCGGCTGCATGCGAATGCCGCCGTCCATGCGGATGCACTCGCCATTGATGTAGTCGTTCTCGACCAGTTGCTGCGCCAGCTGTGCAATCTCGTCGGCGCGGCCCAGACGCTTGGGATACAGCACCTGGCTGGCCAGCGGCTTCAGGAACTCGGCGATTTCCGGCGTCATCTCCTCAGCACCGCCCATCATCAGCGGGGTGGCGATCAGGCCGGGAACAATGGTGTTCACACGGATACCCAGCACCGCCAGGTCGCGGGCGATCGGCAGCGTCATGCCGACAACACCACCTTTGGAGGCGGAATACGCCGCCTGGCCGATCTGCCCTTCGTAGGCAGCGATGGAGGCCGTGTTGATAATCACACCGCGACCACCGTCCTCGTTGAGCACGTCGTTGTCGGCCATCTTCTCGGCGCACAGGCGCAGTACATTGAAGGTACCGACCAGGTTGATCTGGATGATGAGGTTGAACTCATCCAGCGGGAAGGGACCGTTTTTGCCCATGGTGCGCTTGGCATTGCCGGTACCGGCAAAGTTGCAGCAGATGTGAATGCCGCCGAACGCTTCCATGGTGGCAGCGATACCGGCCGCGACGGAGGCCTCGTCAGTGACGTTCACATTGCAGAAAATCACCTGGCCGGGGAACTCATCCACCAACTGCTTGCCCTTCTCCTCGTTCATATCGAAAATCGCCGCCTTGGCGCCATTGGCCACGAAGCGCTTCACAGTGGCGCGACCCAGGCCTGATGCACCGCCGGTGATCACAGCTACTTTATCTTTCAGATCCATATCAATTCTCCTGAATAATGGGTTTTTACAGTTGAACGTCAGTTAAAAGTTACGGGTGTTAAACGGCGTGTAATCCTCACCGAGAAAGTCCCGGCTGATAATGATTTTCATCACCTCGGAACTGCCTGCGTAGATGGTGGATATCTTCGCGTCGGTATACTGCCTGCTAATCGGGTATTCGTCCATATAGCCGTTGCCGCCGTGGAGCTGCACGCCGAGGTCCGCCGCCGCCACCTGCAGCTCGCTGCTGACCAGCTTGGCCTTGGCGGCGTCAACCGCAGTCAACTGCCCGTCATTGAATGAGGCCACACACTGGTCGACATAGACCTGTGCGAAGTCCAGCTGGGTGCGCAGTTCGGCGAGTTTGAACTGGGTGTTCTGGAAAGCGGACAGCGGCTTGCCGAAGGCCTTGCGCTCTTTCACGTAGTCGAGCGTCAGGTTCCACGACAGCTGTGCCGCAGACAGGTAGCCGGCGGCGCCGATCAGGCGCTCCTCCGCCAGCCCCTTCATCAGGTAGATGAATCCCTGCCCCGGCTCGCCGAGCACATTGGCCTTGGGGATTTTTACATCATTGAAGAACAGCTCTGCGGTATCCTGTGCCTTCAGGCCCATTTTCTTGAGGTTGCGGCCGCGCTCGAAACCCGCCATCCCGCGCTCGACGATAAACAGCGTCATGTGATGCGGGTTGTTGTCGGGATCCGTCTTGGCGGCGACGATGACAATGTCGGCATTGATGCCGTTGGAAATGAACGTTTTCGAGCCGTTCAGCACCCAGTGGTCACCCTGCTCCACCGCGGTGGTGCGCATGCCCGCCAGGTCGCTGCCCGCATCGGGTTCCGTCATGGCGATAGCCAGGATACTCTCCCCGCTGACACACTTCGGCAACAGGCGCAGGCACTGCTCCTCGCTGCCGAACCGTGTCAGGTAGGGGCCCACCAGGCGGCCGTGCAGCGTGTTGTACCAGTCGCCCGCGCGGGCGTAGTTGGTCTCCTCAATGATGATCTGCTCGAAGCGGAAGTCCGGGTCGCCCATACCGCCGTACTTCTCGTCCGGCCACACCATCAGGAAGCCCTGCTCCCCCGCTTTGCGGAACGCGGCGCGGTCGACAATTCCGGCCTCACGCCAGGACTCCATATGTGGCACAATCTCCACAGCGAGAAACTTGCGGTAGGCATCGCGAAACATGTGCTGTTCTTCAGTAAAATCTCGTTGCAACATGGTACACCCCCTGGGAAGCCGGTAACTGAACGGCAAACAGTATGGTGAGCGCCGCTGAGGCCAACAATGACCCGTCCTGACAAATAAATTGACTGGACATGACAGTCGCTCAAGGCGGCCAATCCGGGAAGGTTATGGAACAGATTCACCCCGAAAGCTGGGTTGTTATGTACTTTGGGTTGATCTTCGTGATCACCTGCGCACAGATGCTGGTGGTATACGTACTCAGCGATGCCAGCAACCCCTCACCGGGGCTGGGCCTGTACACCGTCTACTTCATGGCGGCCCTGCTGGGCTGGATTGCGTTTGCCCTGCAGCAGGGGTCTGCAATACCGATGGTGATCGACATTCCGTCTGTCGCCTCCATCCTCAACAGCTATATCCTGTTCATGGCAGCGGGCCAGCGCGCCGGCTTCAAGCGCGGGCGCATCGTGATGGGCATCATCTGCCTGCTCGCCTGCCTCAGCGTATTCTTCCTGCAGCCGCGGCCGATGTTCGCCGTGCAGATGGTCAGCGCCTCTTTCTTTTTCAGTGCCGCCGCACTGCTGTGCGCCTGGCGCTGCTGGAAGAGAGGCAACGTCGGTGACGGCATCATCGCCACAGCCGGCCTGCTGATGTTACTGGGGGCCTGTGGCGCGCTCTACCAATGGCACTTCGAGAACAACTTTGCACTGGCCCAGGCCATCAATTTCGGCATGTACAGCACCGCCTATACCCTCGTGGCAATGGGCTTTATGGCCAGCATGTTGATCGAGTACCAGCAGAGCCTGTCGCACCTGGCAACAGAGGACCCGCTGACCCAACTGCTCAACCGGCGTGGGTTGGAGAACGCGCTGCACCTGACACTGGCGGAAGCTGCCCGCGGGCAATTGCCCACTGCTGCCGTGATGACCGGCATCGACCATTTCCGTGAGATGAACAGCAATTTTGGCAATGAGGCAGGCGACCAGATCATCCGTCTGGTGGCGCAATCCCTGCAACGCCTCTCTCGCGCCAGCGATGTTGTCGCCCGCACCGGCGGCGATGAATTCCTGCTGATACTGCCGCACACAGACCTCGATGGTGCCCGCGTACTGGCCGAGCGCCTGCGACAGGATATCGCGGACCGGCCGCTGGTGGTCAACCAGCAACGTATCCCGGTCACTGTCAGCGTCGGCGTCGCGGGTACAGTCGGTGAAACCGACCTGGACAAACTGTCCCACGAGGCCAACCGCGCCATGCAGCTGGCTAAACGCGGGGGACGCAACCGGGTGGCATCGGTGGACAGCAAGCCCATCCTGCTCAGCACACAATTCTCCAACGCCTGACGGCTCTATGCGCGACCTCTCCATATCCGTGTACTTTGCCCGTGCGGTCCTGAAAAACGCGGTCGACCGGGGCCTCGACCCGATCAGCCTGCTGCGCAAACACCGCATCTCCCCGCGACTCATGCTGGAGAGCAACGCGCGCATCTCCATTGAGCGTTTTGCTGACCTGCAGGTCAGCACCATGCAGGCGATGGGTGATGAATCGCTTGGCTACGGCTGCAGGCCGCTTCCGATCGGCTGCTGGGCGATGATGTGTCACGCGGTTATCGGCAGTGAAACGCTGGGGCAGGCACTGAGCCGTTACTGCCGTTTTTATCAGCTGTTTGAAGTCGGTGTTGACCCGGTGCTGGAGGAGGACGGGGATCTCGCCCGCGTGTTCCTGCAATACCAGGGAAAGAACCCCGATGCAAAACCCTATCTGCACGAACTGCTGTTATTCAACACCCACCGTTTTGCCAGTTGGCTGGTGCAGGAACACCTGCCGGTTCAGGTGGTGGAGTTGGAATCCGCAGCACAAGCACCAGCCCTGGATTACCGGCACATGTTCCTGGGCAACCCCATACGGTTTGACCAGCCGCGCTCCCAGCTGTTGTTGTCGCGGGGGTTACTGGAAAAGCGCGTGGTGCAGAATGAAGCCTCACTGCGCCATTTTCTTCGGCACCCGGCATTGATCATGCTGACCCAGGATTACAAGGTCAACAGCTGGAGCTCGCAGGTGCGCAACCTGGTGCGCAGGCAGCTCCGCGAGGTCCCGGAACTGAACGATGTGGCGGCCACCCTCGGTGTGCACCCACAGACGCTCAGACGGCGACTGGCCAGTGAGGGCACCACCTTCAAGGACATCAAAAACCAGGTGCGCCGCGACACCGCCCTGCATTTCCTCGGCAAGCAGGGGCTCAGCATCGAGGAGATATCACACCGCGCGGGTTTTTCGGAGTCCAGCGCCTTTATCCGCGCCTTCAAGGGCTGGACCGGGGTTACCCCGTACACCTATCGAAAGGGCCTGTAGGCCGCTCCGGCACCGGTGGGCATTCGCAGCCAATTACACTATATTGGGTCCAAGACGATGAACTATGGGATGACTTGTTGTGCGGACTTTCTTGCGCGTTGTTGCGACTATCTACATCGCCTATCTTGTGATCGCCCTGTTGTTGATTTCACCAGCGCTGAACTTCCTGCCGCACAAATACCTGCAGGATACCTACGGACGTGAACTGCAGACAGGCTGGGTAATACTCAATCCTTTCACCCTCAGTCTCGACATCAGCCAGGCGCAGTTGGGGGAGCCCGGCGGTGAGCGCTTTGCGGGATTCAGCGAAGCCTCCATCGACCTGTCCATGGAGAGCCTGTGGCAACCCGGCTGGGTACTGGATACGGTCCGGATTCGCGATCTCTACGTGGGCATCACCCGTCACAGTGCAGACGAATACAATTTTTCCGACCTGCTGGGCGACAGTGAGCCGCCCGCGGCAGAGCCCCCGGCCAGTGAGGACACCGCCCTCCCCGGTATCACTATCCGCGAGTTGGAACTGCACTCCGAAGCTATTGTGATCACCGACGCCGCCAGGGAAACCGCCTACATCAGCCGCTGGAACGGCCTGCACATCCAGGTGCAGGATCTCTCCACCGTGTTCGAGGAAGGCAGGCCGTTCAGCGTGGCGGTCGAGGCGGCAGACGGCGGCCGCCTGGACTGGACCGGCGCCATCTCCATTCCTCGCGGCGAGAGCAGCGGGCAATTGTCGCTGCAGGGACTCAACCTGCACAAGCTGTGGGTGTACGCGGAGCCGTGGCTGGCCTTTGAACTGAAGGACGGCCGTCTGCTGGCGGAGGCGGAGTACCGGGTTGGCTGGAACGACGGGCTCAGCTACAGCGTGAACAGCGGACACCTGGCGCTGGCCGACCTCGATATCGCGCCCAAGGCACCGGCACAACTCGCCGATACCGCAGTGAGCCTGAAGCGACTCGATATCGACGGTATTGCGCTCGACAGCGCCACGCATGCCGTCACCATCAATGCCGTCACACTGGATACTCTCGCTGTCGCCGGCTGGATGGAAGAATCCCGTATCAGCCTGCAGGACCTGTTTGCCGTTGAAACCGGCGCCGATGCAGAAGAAACGGCGGACACCGACACCGGTGGCGAGCCGTGGACGGTGGCGCTGGGCAGCGCCCGCCTGCACAACGGCAGCGTGCGCTGGCGCTCCGCGTACACTGATCCGCAGGTGCTGGACATCAAACCGCTGGAGGCCTCGCTGGAGAATCTCAACTGGCCGCTGTCGGGTGACACGCCGCTGTCACTGAGCCTTGCTATCAACGAGCAGGCGAAAATTGCGGTCGATGGGACACTGGCGCTCGATCCGGGCGCCGGCAGCATCCACTACTCGCTGCAGGGGCTGCCATTGACCTGGTTCAACCCCAATCTACCCGAGGCCCTGAAAGCGAAGGTCACAGGCGGCAGCGTGGAACTGGAAGGACAGGTGGCGCTGCAGGAGTTCGCCCCGACCACGATTACACTGGAGGGCAAAATCCGGGAGTTCTCGGCCCGGCGTGAGGGCGCGGAGGTGGAACTCACCGGCTTCGAACTGGTTCGCATCGATGGGCTCGCAGTGGATATGACAGCACACAGCCTGGTACTCAAACAGTTGACTATCGACAGCTACACTGGGCGCATCCACATTCAGGAGGACGGCTCGATCAACGCATCAAAAGTCTGGCAGGCGGAGGTGGGCGAGGAGGCGCAGCAGATTGCCGAGGACCTGACGCAGGACAAACCCTGGACATTCAGCCTGCCCTCGATACAGATCAGTGACAGCGCCATCGACTTTATGGACCAATCGCTGCCCATCCAGTTCCGCACCGTGATCGGCGAGCTGGACGGCGAGGTGCTCAACCTCAGCTCGGACCCGTCCACGCCCGCAACGGTGGACCTGCGCGGCTCGGTAGATGGATACGCGCCGGTCACGCTGTCCGGCGCCGTGACCCCGATGGCTGACCCGACCAACCTCGACCTGACGCTGGTGTTCGACGGCGTTGATATGGCCCTGCTGTCGCCCTACTCCGGCACCTACGCGGGCTACGTCATCGACCGCGGCCTGCTGGACCTGAACCTGCACTACTCACTGAAGGACAACCACCTGCAGGGCGACAACTCGATCCGGGTGGAAAAACTGAAGCTCGGGGAAAAAATTTCCAGCGACAAGGCGGTAGACCTGCCGCTGGAGCTGGCACTGGCCATACTGACAGACTCCAATGGCGTCATTGATATGCAGGTACCGGTGACCGGTGACGTCAACAATCCCGGCTTTGATCTCAGTGGCGTGATCTCGGACGCGGTCGTCAATCTGCTGACGAAAGCGATCACTGCACCTTTCACCCTGCTGGCGAACCTGGTGAGTTCGGAAGAGGACCTGCAGCGCATCAGCTTTTCCTCTGGCTCCTCGACATTGGGTGAGCGCAGTATGGGCAAGCTGGACGAGCTTGCCCGAGCGCTGGAACAGCGGCCAAAACTGTCACTGGCGATTACCGGCCGCCTCAACATGGCCGCCGATTACAAGCGCCTGCAGCAAAATACGCTCAAGCAGGTACTGCTGGAACGCGGCCTGAGCGAGGACGACATCAAGTTGAAAGATATCGAGTGGGAGAATGAGATCTCAGCCTTGCATGCCGACCTGCCCGGCGCCGGCACCGGCGCTGGCGAGCTGACACCACGCGAACAGTACGAGCTGGTGGTGCAGAGCATCACCGTGCCAGACGAGCAAATGCTGGCACTGGCAAGCCAGCGCGCGGTGGCGGTAAAGGCCTACCTGGTGAACACTGCCGGGCTGGCCCCGGAGCGCGCCGTGGTGGCACAGGCCAACCTGAAAGAAAGCGACAACGAGTTCAGCGGTGTGGAACTGGGTATCGATTGAGTCAGCCTCACCCCCGACCAGACCTGCACCGCGGCCTCTGGGCAGCCATGGCGGGCGGTGCAATTATCTACCCGCATCACTCGCCGATTTTACGTTGAGGTGGTATCTTAGCAGCCGCAATCCGGTCATCGCTCACCTTCGCCCACCGCCGTGTATCCCCGCTTATGGAACCTGAAAAAAGCCTGGACCCCAAAATCGCCGTCCTGATCCCGTGTTACAACGAATCCAGGGCCATCGCCCGCGTTGTAGCCGACTTTCGCCGGGCGCTGCCAACCGCGGACATCTACGTCTACGACAACAATAGCAGCGATGACACTGTCGCCGTTGCGCGCGCCGCAGGCGCCACCGTTGGCGGGGAGCGCTACCAGGGTAAAGGGCATGTCGTGCGCAGGATGTTTGCGGATATCGATGCCGGCATCTATGTGCTGGTCGATGGCGATGGCACCTATGATGCGGCCAGCGCACCGGCCATGGTGGAACGGCTGCGCCAGGACCGGCTGGATATGGTGGTGGGTTCGCGCCAGCACACACAGGCCTCCGCCTATCGCTCAGGTCATGTCTGGGGCAACCGCATGCTGACCTGGCTGCTGGGCACCCTGTTCGGCCAGCGCGAAATCAGTGACATACTCAGCGGGTATCGCGTGTTCAGTCACCGCTTCGTGAAATCGTTCCCCGCCCTGGCCACCGGCTTCGAAACGGAAACAGAACTGACCGTGCACGCACTTGAACTGCACATGCCCGTCGATGAAGTCGTCACGCCCTACGGTGCGCGCGCGGAGGGCTCAACCAGCAAACTGAATACCTACCGCGACGGCCTGCGAATACTGGTCATCATGTTGCGCCTGTTTGAAAAAGAGCGGCCGCTGCCCTTCTACGGAATCCTGTTTGTCGCCTGCTGGCTGATCGCACTCGTGCTCGGGATACCGCTGCTGCTGACCTACCTCGAGTCCGGGCTGGTGCCGCGCATGCCCACGGCATCTGCAGTGGTCGGTCTGGTGCTGCTGGGATTTGTCAGCCTCGTCACGGGCATGATTACAGACTCCATCGCGCTGGGCCGGCGCGAGACCAAACGACTGTTTTACCTGGCGGTCCCCCAGTTCGGTTACCGGCGCGGTGAGCGCGAGCGGTGAAATTGTCGGGCGAATTCTATCGCTTTGCAGTTGTCGGCTCTGTGGGTTTTGTCATCGATGCCTCGGTACTGCAGATACTGGCGTCCTGGTTTGGCGTCGGCCTGCTGGTCGGTCGCGTATTCAGCTATCTCGCCGCGGCGACCGTGACCTGGTTTTTACATCGCCACTACACCTTCCGCGACCAGTTGTCGCCGGCCGACACGCACTCAGCTTCAGCGCGCGCGATGCTTGATCAGTGGCTGCGGTTCATTCTGACCAACGGTATTGGCGCCTCGCTGAATTACGGCGTTTACGCCGCGTGCATTCTGGGTTCCGAGCTGTGCCACAGCTATCCGGTGATCGCGGTAGCGATAGGCTCCGTCACGGCCCTGGTCTTCAACTTCACTATTTCCAGACGATTTGTTTTTGTCGGAAACCCGAAGCCCTGACCACAGTCATCACTCAGTAGTATCGCTGCAGCACCACCAGTGGCGTGATGAGCAAGGTGCCCGCGGCAAAGGCCAGCATCAGGCCACGGTATAGCACCTGCTGGCGTCCGCCGAGGGTATTGCCTGACGCGCCGAGAGCCAGAAACAGCGCGGCAGGAATAAAGTACCTGCCCTGCGGGCCCTCGATGACGGGGTTTCTCAGCGGACTCCATGAGATGTACAGCACCAGGAAGATACCGACGATTGTCCCCAGCACAATTACCAGCGGCACCAGTGCCTGTGTGCACACACTGGCGAAACCGGTGTCTTTCCCAGACCAGTAGCTTGTGACATAGGCGACACACAATGTCACCCCGGTCAGGGCGTAGTACGAGTTGGGGAATGGTGTATCCAGGTGCCCGACAAGCCCGACAAAGGATTTGACGTAGAGGTCCCACCGCTGGCGCCACGACTCGGCCAGTATGCCCAACCATTCGAACGGGGACTGCAGCACAAAGACGGCCTGCTCACCCCAGTCGGCCCCCTCCAACCCGAAGGGAACAGACACATACAGCGCTACATACAGCGCCCACAGGATCGTCACGCACCATGTCGCGACAAACGCCACGCAGCACTCGACCACCACATCGGTTCTGGCCCTGAAGGTGTAGGCGAGATAGAGATAGAACAGCGACAGGGCCGCGTAGGGCGTCCTGGCGCTGATAACGGTTATCAGCAGGAGCGCGGACAAACCCAGCAATACGCGCCGCTGCCCGCGCGGCAGTTCCGGGTCGATGCGAGACAGCAGCGCCACACACAGTGCCGCCACGGCGAAACAAATGCCGTCCTGGCTGCTGGAGGCCATCTGTGCCAGCGTCATCGGCATCATCAACAGCACAAAAAATACGCCAAAGCCCCGGCGCAAGTTCCAGATAGCAACACAGGTGAGACCGACAGCGAACAGGCCGCTCAGCAGCCGGGAGAGTGTCAGTGTGCCGACGATACTCATATCCAGGGCCTGGCCGACAACAACGCCCAGTGCGGGAATCACGTAATATGTCGGCGCATTGACAGCGACACTGCGCGTATCCCGCATCTTGCCCACCGTCCATTGGAATGCCTCTGCCTCCGCGGCTTTCTCCGGCGTCAATTTCATCGCGGCGTTGAATTGCATATACGTCAATATCCCCGCTGCGTCATAGATGCCGGGATCCGTCGTGCCACCCACTATGAACCCGGCGGGCGCGCCGGGATCAGCCTGCTTGGTCGGGAAGAACTCTCCCTGTGCAACCTGGTAGGCGCGGGCAAAATGTGAGGATTCGTCCGGCACCTGGAAGGCCGGGATATAGAAGGTGTAGAACAGGATCAGGGGCAGCGCAAACAAGGCGTAACTCGCGCAGTAGAACAGGCGATCAGGTGCTTTGAAGACTTGGATCATGTACAAGGTCCCGAATGAAGACTAAAGGCCTTGGCATCAGACTACGCCCTGGAGCCCGGATTTTTATGCGCTGCACACTATCAGAAGTACCTGCGCGAGGCTACTTCCCCGGCCCTGGCGACAGGGGCACAATCAGGTACGCGACACGCGATACTTCGGCTGCAGTGCCGGCTCAGCCTGTGGCGTGTACACCAGCAATCCGTGGCAGGCACAGCAGTGATAGCGCATCCTCCGCGCCTGCACCCGGTTGTGGCGGGTGGTGGAAACCGCATGCAGCTGGCACCCGCAATAATACGGGTGGGTGCGCTGGCTGCGCTGGGGGACACCGTCCAGATCAAGATCAAAGGTCACGCCGGCGTCAGCACCAAACTCTGCCATCAGCGCTTTCCACGCATCGCCATGTGGCTTGGTCGAGCGCCTTGGATAGACCTCGTGCACAATATAGTGCGCCACCTCATGCGGCACGGTATCGCGCAAGTTCTCTTCGAAATACTTTGCAAATATCCACGGGTTGTAGCGGATGAGACGCCGCTTACCGATCACCTTGAACATACCGGCCGTGCGTCCCTTGAGGTCGAACAGCACGGGCACACGGTCAAACCTGCGCTCAAACAACTGCTCTGCGCGCGCGATATAGTGCTCGGTGCGCATCTCCACCTGCCGCTGTGCGGCACGGCCTATCGGCTCAACCACCGGGGCGGCATTTCCTGCTGGCTGGGAGTGGGGCGTTCCGGGTCGCTGGGATTGCAACGCTTACTGGTCGAGCGCTGCCAGCGGCCGCTTCGCGTTCAGGTAGCTGCGCTGCCAGTACTCTTCACTGAGATAATCCATCCGGACCGCTCCGCCACTGCTGGGTGCATGTACGAAACGGCCTTCACCCACATAGATCCCGGCGTGACTGGGGCGATCACCCCAACCGGTGGCAAATATCACCAGGTCACCCGCCTGCAGTTTGTCTTCATCCACGACCGGCGCATCGATCCGGTACATTCCGGCGACCGTGCGCGGCAATTTGATATTGGCACTGGCCGCATACACATACTGAATCAGGCCACTGCAATCGAAACCGCTGTCCGGCGTACTGCCGCCGTAGCGGTAAGGGATACCGACCTGACCCAGCGCGGAAAAGAGAATATCGTTGGCCTTGAGCAGTTTGTCGACGGGCGGCGGCGATTGAACCTTGGTCATGGTGGGTTGCTGTGCCGGCGAAGCACACCCGGTGATAAACCCTGCAACACATAACAACAGGCTGTATACAGTCACCCGCCAAATACGGTTGGTATTGTTATTCTTCATTCGATATCCCGATAGCCCGCAACGCCAAAAGCAGCCACGGCGCGCGTCGGCGTCACCATGAAACCCGCAAATTGGCCTGTCCCCGGACCGATAATACCGCCCCCGGACGTTAGTTTCCAGTAGCAAAACCACGGCAGGCCCGCCGCATCCGCGCTCGCCCGCGCCGGGGTCGAGGCAAGCGCGGTGACAGCGGTGTGTCTCACCTACCCGCGCGGTGATGGGTGGGCCTGGAAAAAGCCCTTTATTGTTGCGACACTTTTGCCCATTATGTGGCTCTCCTCCAATCGGGCGAGGCCGCTGCCGGGGCGGGAAGGATTGCGATAACAGTGTAAGTTCCAGCACATTTTTTTGTTGCGAGGAGTCATTGTTACACATGCACCCACAGCACAGACTTTGCCACGGTCGGAATCAGCCACCGTACAGCGAAATGACAGGCCCATGAAAACACAAACACTGGACACACACAGCCTCAGCGATTATCTCACCCAGCACATCCCCGGATTCGAAGGGCCTGTGGAGGCCGAGAAATTTCCAGGCGGCCAGTCGAACCCGACGTTCAAGCTGACCTCTGCCAGCGGCGAGCAGTATGTGCTCAGGCGCAAGCCGCCGGGTGAATTGCTGAAATCCGCGCACGCGGTAGACCGGGAATTTCGCGTTATCAGCGCCCTGCAGGATACCGATGTTCCCGTCCCGAAAACGTATGTGCTGTGCGAGGACGACAGCGTGATCGGCTCCATGTTCTACGTGATGGAGTATAAGGAGGGCCGCATCCTTTGGGATCCACTGCTGCCGGAAGCCGCCGACAACGCCGAACGCGCCGCCATCTATGACGCGATGAACCAGACTATGGCCGCCCTGCACAATGTCGATGTGAACGCTGTGGGGCTCAGCGACTACGGCCGACCGGGCAACTATTTTGAGCGCCAGCTGGGCCGCTGGAGCAAGCAGTATCGCGCCTCCGAAACCCGCCCTATCGCGGCGATGGAATCCCTGATGAGCTGGCTTGCTGAGCGCATGCCAGAGGACGACGGCACCGTCAGCCTGGTACACGGCGATTACCGTCTGGACAATATGATGTTCCACCCGACGGAACCCCGCGTCATCGCCCTGCTCGACTGGGAACTGTCGACGCTGGGGCACCCGCTGGCTGACCTGGCCAACCAGTGTATGGCCTGGATGCTGCCCAGGGACGGCCGCATCAAGGGACTCGCGGGTGTCGATCGGGCCGCCCTCGGCATTCCCACGGATGAAGAGTATATCGCGCGCTATTGTGAACGCACCGGACGCGACGGTATCGAGAACTGGAATTTTTACCTGGTATTTTCGCTGTTCCGGCTGGCCGCCATCCTGCAGGGCATTGTCAAACGTGCGCAGATCGGCACGGCCTCCAGCACCGAGGCCGACTCGCATGGCGAGGCGGTAGAAGAACTGGCCAATCTGGCGATGCTGCTTACTGATTGATCCATACACTGTTTAACCGCACCACGCATTTTTTCACTAACGAGGATAAACGCTATGTCTGATGAAGTATTGGTAGACGTCACTGACGGCATCATGACCGTCACCCTGAACCGCCCCAAAGCCAAGAATGCCGCCAACCGCGCTGTCGCGGTCGGTGTTGCAGCGGCCATGGATGAACTGGACAGCAACGACAGTATTCACGTTGCGATCCTCACTGGCGCCGGCGGCACCTTCTGCGCGGGCATGGATCTCAAGGCCTTTGTCAGCGGTGAGATGCCGATGGTCGAGGGCCGCGGCTTCGCCGGGCTGACCGAGGCCCCGCCGCGCAAACCGTTGATTGGTGCTATCGAGGGATACGCGCTGGCGGGTGGCCTGGAGCTGGCGATCTCCTGCGATCTTATCGTTACCGCTGACGACGCCAAGTTCGGCATCCCTGAAGTCAAGCGCGGCCTCGCAGCCGCCGCCGGCGGCCTGATCAAACTGCCGCGCCAGATTCCCTCGCGATTGGCTATGGAACTGGCCATCGTCGGCGATTTCATTACCGCGCAACGCGCCTATGAAATCGGCCTGGTGAACCAGGTGGTGCCCTCCGGAACCGCGCTGGAAGCGGCCAAAGCACTGGCTGCGAAAATCGTTGCCAACGGCCCGCTGGCGGTTGCCATCAGCAAGCAGGTCATCCTGGAATCAGCCGACTGGTCTGGTGAGGAAATGTGGCAGAAGCAACAGGACATCGTGATGCCGGTATTCGGCAGTGAAGATGCAATGGAGGGCTCTATAGCCTTCGCCGAAAAACGCGCCCCCAACTGGAAAGGTAAATAAGGAGTAAAGTTATGTCAGAAGCATGGATTATCGATGCCTGCCGCACACCCCGAGGCATTGGCAAGAAGGGCAAAGGCGCCCTCACTGAGCAACACCCGCAACACCTGGGCGCCACTGTGCTCAAGGCGATTGCGGAGCGCAATAACCTGAACACCGCCGACGTCGACGATGTCATCTTCGGCACCAGTTCGCAGCGCGGACGCCAGAGCGGCGACCTCGCTCGCATGGCCGCTCTTGAGGCGGGCTACGACATCCGCTCCAGCGGCATGACACTGGATCGCTTCTGCGGCTCCGGCATCACCTCGGTCAACCTGGCGGCCATGAGCATCATGTCCGGCACTGAAGATGTGGTCATCGGCGGCGGCGCCGAGATGATGTCCCTGTACTCCGAAGAGGGTTCAACGCCCAGCATGTTCCTCGACAACGGCAACCTGGCACTGCGCGCGATGCACCCACAGCCCCACCAGGGCGTGTGCGCGGACGCGATTGCCAGTATGGAGGGTATCGACCGGGCGGCGTTGGATGCACTGGCCTATACCTCGCAGCAGCGTGCCGCCAACGCCATCAAAAATGGCTATTTCGACAAGAGCCTGGTACCCGTGTACTCAGTGGACGGCACCCTGGCGCTGGACAAGGAGCAGTTCCCGCGCCCCCAGACCACGCTGGAAGGCCTTGCCGAGCTGCAGCCGTCGTTTGCCCCCGTGGCCGACTATCCACTGGATGAGAGCGGCACGACCTACCGCAGCATGGTATTGCAAAAATATCCGGGGCTTGAGATCACGCACATGCACCACGCGGGCAACTCCTCCGGTGTCGTGGACGGTGCCGGCGCGATACTGCTCACCTCCCCCGCGTACGCCAAGGCGCACGGTATGAAACCGCGCGCGCGTATCAAGGCGATGTGCAATATGGGCGACTGCCCGACCCTGATGCTGAACGCGCCGGTACCTGCGGCGCGTAAAGTACTGGCGAAAGCGGGGCTGAGCATCGAGGATATCGACCTGTTCGAAATCAACGAGGCTTTTGCAGTAGTCACGGAGAAATTCATTCGCGACCTCAAGCTCGATCGTGACAAAGTCAACGTCAACGGTGGCGCGATGGCGCTGGGACACCCGATCGGCGCCACCGGCGCACTGTTGATCGGAACCGTGCTGGATGAACTTGAGCGTCGTGACCAGCAGTTCGGATTGATCACCATGTGTGCCGCTGGCGGCATGGCTCCCGCCATCATCATCGAACGCATCTAGACGCCCTTCCCCCGCGTGGCGAACACTGTTCGCCACGCGCCCTCTGCACCACTGCAAATGGGATATCCAAATGTTTGAATTCAGCGAAGACTCCCTCAGGTACCAGGCAACACTGACCCGGTTCATGGATGAGAATATCTATCCGCGCGAGAAG
Source organism: Halioglobus sp. (assembly GCA_020443425.1). Taxonomy (GTDB): domain Bacteria; phylum Pseudomonadota; class Gammaproteobacteria; order Pseudomonadales; family Halieaceae; genus Marimicrobium. Next base: position 149,067 of record JAGRIE010000003.1, on the reverse strand, counting down.
GAGTACGCACAGCAGTTGCACGACGCGCCCAACCGCTACAGCTACCTGCCTATCATGGACGAGTTGAAGGCCAAGGCCAAAGCCGAGGGGCTGTGGAACCTGTTTATCCCGCCTTCGCTGGCGAAATTCAGTGAGCAGGGTGGCCTGAGTAACTTTGACTACGCACCGTTGGCGGAGATCATGGGACGCGTGTTGTGGTCTCCGGAAGTCTTCAACTGCAATGCCCCGGACACCGGCAACATGGAAGTGTTCATGAAATACGGCACGCCGGAGCAACAGACAAAATGGCTGACCCCCTTGTTGGCCGGCGATATTCGCTCCTCCTACGCGATGACAGAACCGCAGGTGGCCTCCTCTGACGCCACCAATATCGAACTCAGTATCGTCAAGGACGGTGACGAATGGGTGCTGAATGGTCGCAAGTGGTTTATCACCGGCGCACTGTATGAGCGCACGCGCATTTTTATTGTGATGGGGAAATCCGACCCGGACAACCCGAACCGTCACCTGCAGCAAACCCAGGTGTTGGTGCCCAGGGATACCCCCGGCCTGCAGATCGTACGCCCTCTCACCACCCTGGGCTATGACGATGCGCCCATCGGTCATGCGGAGATGGTATTCGACAATGTCAGGGTACCGCTGGAGAATGTGTTGCTCGGGCCCGGCAGGGGTTTTGAAATCGCCCAGGGGCGACTGGGACCAGGCCGTATTCACCACTGCATGCGCTTGATTGGGGCGGCGCAGCGGTCGCTGGAACTGGCCTGCAAGCGCGTCTCTACACGCACCACATTCGGCCGCACGCTGAGCCAGCACCAATCAGTGCGCGAGGACATCGCGCGCAGCTTTTCAGAGATCGAGATGGCACGTCTGCTGGTACTGAAAACCTGCAAGAAAATGGATGCTGTCGGCGCCAAGGAGGCACTCGACATGATTGCCGCCAGCAAGACAACCGTGCCGCTGATGGCGCAAACCGTGATCGACCGCTGCATGCAGATGCACGGCGCCGGTGGCCTGACGGAGGACTACTGTATGGCCGAGGCGTTCAATTACGCGCGCTGGTGCCGCCAGGCCGACGGGCCGGACCAGGTACACCTGATGGCGCTGGGCAAACAGGTGATCAACCGGTACGCGTGATAAGCTGCCACTGTCGCAGTTTCGTCCCAAAGGGAATGCCCGCATTCGCCGGACTGGTCGACGGCAGCCGCTGGCTTGCAATGCCCGCCAGCGGCGGGGGCAGGCCGGGCAGCACATAACGCCTGTAGACGGACTCCGCTTTCGCACCGTTGAAGTAGATACACCGGACCTGCGGATGGGCCGACAGAAAAGCCTCAAAATCATTCGCGACAATTGAGGACTCGTCAATATCGGCATCCAGGCTGCTGCTGCGCGTGCAGGCTTTGAGCACATCCCACACCGCCGTGTCGGTCGCCACCAGCGCCCGGCAGCGCTCTTCATAGGGTGCCGCTTCCGGCACCCCCAAGACCAGATCCATAAAGTGCCAGAAATGGTTGCGCGGGTGTGCGTAGTACTGCTGTGCGGACAGCGATGCCCTCCCCGGCATGGAACCGAGGATCAGGCGCCTTGCGGCGGGACTCTCCAGCGGCGGGAAACTGTAGATGTGACTCAAATGGATCTCGGCATACGCAGGGACGTTCACGGCGCTGTGACGGGAAGACCCGGACCGGGCCGCCATCGGGCCCGGCTCAGGTCAATGCGACCGTCGCAGTCGCGGGCTAGGCGACTTTGCGCGCATCCTCGGGCTTGGCCGGTGCCTTGGGTTTACGCCGCACCGTGGATTTGCTTCGCGTCGTGCTTTTCTTGCGCGGCGTCGCCGCTTTCCCACTGGCGGCTCTTTCGACATTCCCCGAGTGCAGGCGATGTTCGCGCAGGGCCTGTCGGTCAGCGCGGGTTGGCGGCGGGCGACGGCGCGATGAACGGGGCCGGTGATACTCGGATTCGTCCGGGCGCAGATCACCCTGCTCGAAGCGGTTCAGTATCTCCTCCATGGTACGGCTGATCTTGGTGCAGGTCCGGATGGCTTCCACTGCGGGATAGGCCGACCGCTCACCCCCTTCCATCAGGGCGATCAGGTCCTTCTCTGACAGGTGCGACAGCAATTTGGCCGGGTTGTACCAGCGGAATTTCGGGACGATGTTGATATCGCCACTGTACTCCTGGTCCATCAGCGCATGAACGCTGCTCATCAACATATTGAAACGCGGCCAGGTCTCACTGCGATTTTGCACCATACCGCGATAAAAGTTCAGCAACTCGCGCCCCATACCGACACCGAGGGTGCCCAGGGCTCCCTTCAGGGCACCGCGGTTGCCGTCGTTTTCCAGGAAAGGAATGGCGATCGGATTGACCATACTCACGATATAGTGATTACAGGAGTAGAGCCGCTGCAGGCGTTTGGCGGGCAGGTCATCGGCGATAGAGCCGTCCACCCACTTGCGTGTGGGCAGGTAGGGCTGGCGCTCGCCGTGCTGGTTTTTCGCCATCAGCATGACCGGGGGGAAGACCCCCGGCACTGCACAGGAGGCCATGACAGCTGACCTGACGTAGACGTTGGGCGAGGTGATGGCATTCAACAGGCGGGAGCGCTGGTGCAATTCTGCCGGGGCGACAGAAATACTGATCTGCCGACCGGTCTTCTCGTAGGCCTCCTGGAACGTCAGGTCCGGAATCATCCGCGCGATCAGTTTCTCCAGGTCGCCCACATCTATCTGGGCATTGGCACCAAAAAACATTCGGGTAAACACAGACGCTTCACGCTCTGCCTCAGTCAGCACATTGGCCGGATCGTAAAAGCGATCCAGTTCCTTATCCGTGTGTGTACCCAGTGTGCCAGCGACCAGCGAGCCGGCGCTGGAACCCGAGATCACGCGCGGCAGCAGCTCCTGTTCCAGCAGTGTTTTAACAACCCCCAGGTGATAGAAACCCAGCACACCGCCGCCGCTCAGCATCAGTGCGGAGCGACCAAAGCAGATATTGGCACGATAGAAGAAATCAAGCTTCTCCTGAACACTGATCTCGTCAGTCTCCAGCTCCGCGAGGAAACGCAGCGAATCATCCACCTCGTCGATGTACTGCTCAATCAGCACCTTGGTACCGAATTTCGCATGGCTGTAGAGGCTGTGTCGCCCCATACCGCCCATATTCCCGTGGATACCCTCGTTCAGTGTAAACAGCAGGCCCTGGTAGTCGTGGCGGGCACGCAGGCTGCGCAGCTTGTCGAGGCGCAGGCGAATCTGTGCGTAGTCGTACTGTCGGGTGTGGTCCACCTGACGCCAGCGCTTCTCACCGGATAGCTCGTCGTGCCCCTGAGCGGCCTCGGCCCACTCCTCATAACTGGTGGCGTTGTCCATCCGCTTCTGCAGATTCTTCAGCTTACGTGCATTTCTCAAGGCAAAAGCCCTCCTGTAGCCATGGCTTCTTTTGCTATTGATGCAAGCATAATCCATATAGCGCAGGCGTCAAAGCGCTCGCCGTAGATTAGCCGCTTGCATTTGCAGCCGCTATGGCGTAGGGCTGAGGCCGGCGCAGCGGCCTGTATACAAAGGTTTTTTGTGCAATTAGCCCACGAATAGTGCGCGGGGAAGCCAAAGCCCTTAAAATGGCCACTCGTCACGTGCCGCTGCAATGGGCACACAACCGAACAACAACTATAAGGGGCCGGGCATTGCGCGCTTATCTGTTCGTTGTGGTTCTGCTACTGGTCATTTTCGGCAGTATAGCAGGCTACCTGTACAACAAGTTTTCAGTGTTGGCCGGCACCGATTTCACACCGCCACCCATCACCATCGGCGCCGCCACCGCACAATCCGCGGTGTGGCCATCCGAACTCGAGACCGTCGGGACAATTCGCGCCGCCCGCGGCGTGGAACTGAGCGCTGAGACCAGCGGCGAGGTAATTGAGATATCGGTGGAATCCGGGGAGCAGGTGACAGCCGGGCAGCCCATCCTGACTCTCAACAACAGCATCGAAAAAGCCACGCGCAAGCAGCGCGAGGCCGACCTCAAACTGGCGCGCCAGCTGTTCGAGCGCGACGCCAGCCTGATCAAGCAGAAATCCATCCCGCAAAGCCAGTACGACCGCTCACAGGCGGAGCTGGACAGTGCCGCCGCACAACTTGCCCGGACCAGCGCCCAACTGGAGAACAAGCGCATCGTCGCGCCCTTCACAGGCACCACCGGCATCATAAGGGTCAAGGTCGGCGATTACATCGAATCGGGCACCGCAATCACCAACCTGCAGGACCTCAGCGAACTGGAGATCGATTTCTCGGTACCCGACCGCTACTTTCCCAGCCTGCGGCCCGGACTGTCGATCGCCGTGCATGTGTCGGCCTTTCCCGAGCGGGTGTTCAAGGCGACCCTGACCGCGATCGACGCCAAGGTCGACACCAGTACCCGCAACCTGATGGCGCGCGCCACCATCGAGGACAGCGACGGCCTGCTGCCGGGAATGTTTGCGCGCCTCATTATCGATCTGGATCAACCGAAACGCGTGGTCACCGTTCCGGAGACGGCCGTGACATACTCGCTGCATGGCAATACAGTGTTTGTGCTGACCCAGAGCAAGGGCAAGACCACCGCCCAACCGCGCGTGGTGGAAACCGGGGCGACCAGGGACGGGAAGATTGCCATCACCAAGGGGCTGCTAAGCAGTGAATGGGTGGTCACCGTCGGGCAGAACAAACTGTACCGCGATGCACGTGTTGTCATCGACGACACTGTGAAGTTTTAGACAGCGATGGCTTTCACCGACCATTTCATCCAGCGCCCCGTACTCGCGATTGTGGTCAGCAGTTTGCTACTGCTGCTCGGCGGCACCGCCCTGTCGCGCGTGAACATCCGCGAGTTTCCGGAGCTGGAGCGCAGCGTCATTTATGTAGAGACCCTCTATCGCGGTGCCAGCGCGCGCACAGTCCAGGGTTTTGTCACCACACCGTTACAGGTCAGCATAGCCGGTGCCCGCGGTATCGAGTACATGACCTCACGCAGCAACCCCGGCAGCTCCGAGATCGAAGTCTATGTCAGGCTTGGCGAAAACAGCAGCGATGTGTTGTCTGAAGTCATCGCCAAGGTGAGGGAGGCCAGGGGCGATCTCCCCAGCGATATCGAGGAGCCCGTGGTCACCACCGCCGCCGGTGGTGACGCGATGATGTACCTGGCGTTTCACTCCCGCGAGATGAACCCCTACCAGATAACCGATTACCTGTTGCGCGCGGTACAGCCGGAACTGGCGACATTGAAAGGCGTCGGCAAGGTGGAGATCTTCGGCCAGTTCCTGGCCATGCGCATCTGGCTGGACCCGGTACGCATGGCCGCCCTCGGCGTCACCACCTCCGATGTGCGCGAAGCGATCCAGCGCGACAACTACATCGCCACCTCCGGCGCCACCGAGGGCAATCTGGTGCGCGCCACAGTGGATGCCCGCACAGACATGAAAACGCCCGCGGATTTTGAGGAGCTGGTGGTCAGGCAGGACGGTGAGGAACGTGTCAGGCTGGGCGACGTGGCGGATGTGGAGCTGTCGGCGGAGACCACCCAGGTCAAAACGCTCTCCAGCGGGCGCGACGCAATTTTCATGTCGGTGTCACAAACGCCGGACGCCAACCCGCTGGATGTGTCCAGGGAGGTACATGAGGCGATCCCGCGGATACGCGAACGCCTGCCGGCGGATATGGAGCTGTTCATGGACTGGGACGGCAGTGTGGTGATTGACGAGGCGCTGAAGGAAGTTGTCACCACCCTGTGGCAGGCCAGCCTCATTGTCATTCTGGTGATCTACCTGTTCCTGGGCTCGTTGCGGGTGGTACTGATACCGCTGGTCGCAATCCCACTGTCATTGATCGGCGTGGTATTCCTGATTATGGCGATGGGCTTTTCCCTCAACCTGCTGACACTGCTTGCCATGATCATCGCTATCGGACTGGTGGTCGATGACGCGATCGTCGTGGTGGAGAATGTGCACCGGCATATCGAACTCGGCGCCTCACCCCGCGAGGCCGCAATGGCGGGCGCGCGGGAAGTGGCGCTGCCGGTAGTGATCATGACGCTGACACTCGCCGCTGTATACGCGCCTATAAGCTTTATCGGCGGATTGACCGGCGCGCTCTTCAGTGAGTTTGCGATGACACTGGCCGGGGCGGTGGTGGTCTCCGGCATCGTGGCACTGACGCTGAGCCCGATGATGTGCTCGCGGGTGCTCAAGGACAGCGAGCACCAGGGACGAATCGCCAACTGGCTGGACCAGAGGTTCGATGCGCTCAACCGCCACTACCGGCGCCTGTTATCCATCAGTCTGCACAATCGGGGCGCAGTGCTGTTGTTTGCCGCCGGCATACTCGCCAGCCTGCCGGTGCTGTTCTCACTGGCGCAGGAGGAACTTGCACCAGAGGAGGATTCCGGTGGCATCTATGTCACGGGCATTGCACCGCGCTACGCCAACCTGGAGTACACAGACTACTTCCTCGATGAGGTGGTGCGCATCTGGAAGGGCATACCCGAATTCAGCCACTCCTGGCAGGTCATCATGCCGAGCCAGAATTTCGGCGGCATTACACTGTTCCCGTGGTCGCAGCGGGAGCGCACACAGCAGGAAGTACAGGCCGAATTCCAGCAAAAAATCAGTCGCGTCGCCGGCATGGAGATGTTCGCCTTCGGCACCCCGCCGCTGCCGGGATTTGACGCCGGCCTGCCGGTCAGTTTCGTAGTGGCCTCGACCAGTGACTACGAGGAGTTGAACCGTGTCGGTGAAGACCTGGTAAAAGCCGCGATGGAATCGGGGCTGTTTGCGTTCGTCACCCAGACGCTGGATTTCGACCGCCCCGAGATCAAAGTCAATATCGACAGGGAACTGGCCTCGCGGCTGGGTATCTCCATGCGCGAAATCGGCCAGACCCTGTCGGTGATGCTCGGTGAGTCCGAGGTCAACCGCTTCAATCTTGAGGGCCGCTCCTACAAGGTGATCCCGCAGGCCGCCAGGGGATTCCGTCTGACGAGGCAGGAACTGGAGAAGTACTACGTGCGCACTGCCAGCAATGAACTGGTGCCGCTGTCGGTGATCATCTCGCTGGAGTCCACGGTTGAACCCAACGAACTGACGCAATACCAGCAACTGAACAGCACCACCATACAGGGCATTATGATGCCACCCAACAGCCTCGGCACCGGTTTGGCGTTCCTGCGCGGCAAACTGCAGGAGATTGCACCGGGGGAGTTCAAGGCGGGCTATACCGGCGCCTCCCACCGTTTTATGCAGGAGACCTCCTCCTTCCCGATACTGTTCCTGCTGTCCATGATACTGATCTTCCTGATGCTGGCCGCGCAGTTCAACAGCTTCCGCGATCCCGTGATCGTGCTGGTCAGCGTGCCGCTGTCCATCTTCGGCGCGGTGGTGCCGATCGCACTGGGCTTTGCCACACTGAACATCTACACCCAGATCGGGCTGCTGACACTGATCGGGCTGATCAGCAAACACGGCATACTGATTGTGGAATTTGCCAACAAACTGATGCAACAGGGCATGTCGCGGCAGGAGGCTGTGCTCGAGGCGGCGTCGCTGCGCCTGCGACCGATTCTGATGACCACCTTCGCCACCGTGATGGGGGTCTGGCCTCTGGTGATCGCCACCGGGCCCGGCGCCAACAGCCGCTTCAGCATCGGCCTGATGATCACGGCCGGCATGTTGGTCGGCACCGTATTCACACTGTTCATCATCCCGGTGTTCTACCTGCCCTTCAGGCGGCAGCCGCCACCCGCAGAACCCGCGGCAGTTGAGACCGACGCCGCCCCTGCCGGACACGCCGGGTAGGGCGAGAACAATGCCAAACAACAGCCCTGCATTGACGCGGTAGATGAGCAGGCCAAAAGCCAGATAGGGCAGCGGGTTGAGCCCGACAAGCGCTTTCATCACCCGGATACAGGCCGTGAAGCTGTGTCACAGATGTCCTCCCATCGGCACGCCGACGGCCTCCAGCCAAGGGCGATTGGATACCGTGTACAAGCGCACGAAATCGTCGAAAAGGAAACCGTAGAAGAGCACAGGGCACTGCACCACAAACGTTGCGATCAGTGGCCAACAATCCATCGGAATACGCGCGATCGCTCCCGCGGAGCAACAAACGCAATTGGGAAATGTACGCAATATGCGTTATCTTCCGCGTCAATAATTAAACCCGCTTATCACACTGAGGATCCACCATGACAGCCATCTACAAGAGAGCTTTCTATCGTCTTCGCCAGGGCCTGATGGGCAGTTTCATCACCAAGCCACAGCCCAAACCGCTGGTGTTTCTTGGTGCCGGATCGGCCATACAGCTGAGCCAGGCCATCGGCCAGTTCGGCATGCGGAAGATCCTCGTGGTGACGGATAAGCCGCTGCGTGAACTCGGTATCCTGGACCCGACACTGGCGGCGCTGCACAGCGCCGGTGTCGAGACCGCTGTGTTCGACGGTGTACTGCCGGACCCCACCGAGGCAGTGGTGGACCAGGGCATCGATTGCTTTCAGCGGGAGCGCTGTGACTCGGTACTGGCCTTCGGTGGCGGCTCCTCCATCGACGCGGCCAAGGTTATAGCGCTCGGGTCGGCGAACAACTGCAAGGCGGCCGCCTGTATCGGCGCGAAGAAATGCAAGCGGCCGGCGGTACCGTTTTTCGCAGTGCCGACCACGGCCGGCACAGGTTCAGAGGCGACCTTCATAGCGGTTATATCCAACAATGACACGCATGAGAAAGGCCCGGTGATCGATCCCAGCCTGATTCCAAAAGCGGCGGCGCTAGACCCCGAAGTCATGCGCGGCCTGCCGGCCGCTATCACCGCCGCCACTGGCATGGACGCGCTTACCCACGCAATCGAATCCTATATCGGGCGCTGGGAAACGGAGGATACCAACTACTACGGGCTGGCAGCCTGTCGCCTGATCTTTGACAACCTGGCTGAAGCCTGCCGCAACGGCAGCAATTTGCAGGCGCGCGAGGCGATGGCACTGGCATCGCATTACGGCGGGCTCGCCATCACCAACGCCCTGGTCGGCTATGTACACGCCATCTCCCACAACCTCGGCGCCAAGTACGGCATCCCGCACGGGCTGGGCAATGCGATGGTACTGCCCCATGTGCTGGAACTGATGAAGGACGACGCCGCCGCCAAACTGGCCGATATCGCGGTTTACTGCGGCATGGGCAAACGCTCCGACCCCGACGCGACGCTGGCGCGAACCCTCATCGACAGGGTGTGGGAACTGAACGAGGAGATCGGCATCCCGCTGACGAGCGAGGCGATACGCGAGGAAGACATCGAGGCGCTGGTGTCCGCAGCGATCGCGGAGGGCGCCAACTACCCCTCGCCGCGTTTTATCAGCGAGGAGGAGTGTCGCGGCATCCTGCGCACGATTCGCGGCTGACCGCGCGCTAGTCCTTGTTTCCGTCCGGCTTGCCGGACGCGGACTCCGCCAGCTTGCGGTATTCCTCAACAAGGTGGCGCTTGTAGAGCTTGCCGTTATCCATACGCGGCAACTTGGGGTGGAAATCCACCGAGCGCGGCATTTTCAGTTTCGAGATGCGCTCGCGCAGCCACTCCAGAATCTCGATGGCGGTCTCATCGGTGGCATCGGCCCAGTTCATCGGCTCGATCACCGCCTTCACCTCCTCGCCGAACTCCTCATTGGGAATGCCGAACACTGCCACATCGGCCACTTTGTCGTGGCTGGCAAGAATATTCTCGACTTCCTGCGGATAGATATTGACCCCACCACTGATAATGGTGAAGTTCTTGCGGTCCGTCAGGTACAGATACCCTTCATCATCCACATACCCAACATCGCCCGTGGTCGCCCATCCTCTCTCGTTATAGGCCTCGGCCGTTTTCTCAGGCTCATCGTGGTAGTGGAACCGAGACTGCTGACCCCCGAAATACACCGTGCCGATCTCGCCAGCGGGCAGTTCATTGCCGTCATCGTCGAGGATATGCAATTCACCCAGCAGCGCAGTTCCCACCGAGCCCTTGTGCGTCAACCAGTTGGCGGAATCGATCAGGGTGAAGCCCACGCCTTCGCTGGCCGCGTAGTATTCAAAGATGATCTCGCCCCACCACGCGATCATTCTCTCCTTGATATCGACCGGGCACGGGGCGGCGGCGTGGATAGCGACCTGCATGGAGCTGGTGTCGTAGGCCGTGCGCACCTCCTCCGGCAGTTTCAGCATGCGGTTAAACATGATCGGCACCCACTGGCTGTGCGTAACGCGGTGTTCCTCTATCAACTTGAGCGCCAGTTCCGGCTCGAACTTCTCCATCACCACGGAGGTGCCACCGTTGTACAGCACCATCATGTTGTAGTGCAGCGGGGCCGCGTGATACAGCGGCGCTGGCGACAGGTAGACGGATTCATCACTGAACCCGAACACCACGCCAATGGTGGTCGCTATCGCGGGTGGCGTGTTGACATCGGTGTCATAGCCGCTGACAAAAACCCCCTTGGGCTGGCCCGTAGTGCCGGATGAGTACAGCATCGGCACCCCGTTGCTCTCGTCGTCAATCGGCGTATCAGGCTGCGCATCCGTGGCCTCTTCCCAGGACTCAAAGCCGGGCTTGATACCGCCGACCATGAAGAAATGATCGACGCCTGTAGACTCCGTCAGCAGTTGTTCCGCAACCTCTGACAGCGCCAGGGAACCGATAAAGACTTTTGCACCGCAGTTTTTCAGGATATACGCGGTTTCGCTTTTCTTCAGGTGGGTACTGATGGGCGTGAAAATCAGGCCGCTGCGCTGGGCGGCCCAGACGATCTCCAGGAACTGGCGGTTGTTCTCCAGCATCATGCCGATGTGGTCACCTGTTTTCAGCCCCAGCGAGCGGAACAGCTGCGCCCCCTGGTTGGAGCGCTCATCCAGCTCACGGTAGGTCACCATTTCACCGGAGGCACCCATAATAATCGCGGGCTTGTGAGGGTAGGTCTGTGCGGTGACACTGGGATGCGGCATAATTTTTTCCTTTTTATACAGAATTCAGGACAACCGATTCTATAGCAGAATCAGACAGAATGTGACACCACGTCAACGAAATCGCATCACACCCTGCTGCATGGTGGTGGCGACCAGGCGCCCCTCCTGATTGTAGAAATTGCCCCGCGCCAGACCGCGACCGCCGCCGATACGCTCCGCTTCCACCGTGTGCAACAGCCAGTCGTCAGCGCGAAACGCCTCGTGGAACCACAGCGCGTGGTCGAGGCTCGCCACCTGGAAATTGCCGCTGGCGAAATGGCGGCCGTGGGCGATCAGGCAGACATCGATCAGGAACGCATCCGACATATACGCCAGCAACGACTGGTGTAGCCCAGGGCTGTCCGGCACCGGGCCGGTGGTCTTCATCCAGGCCTGCAACACCGGTTCGCGCGGCACCGGGTTGTCCCAGTCCACGGGCTCAACCACCCGGATATCGAGGTCCTCGCCGGTGGTGATCATGAAACTCTCGTCCAGGTTGCCGGCCTCCAGACTGAGCTGGCGCTCATTGGGCAGCGACTCGGGCGGTGGCACCTGCGGCATGACCGGCTGGTAATCATCGCCTGTGGACGGCATCTGGAAGGACAGTGAACTGACCAGTATGGGCTTGCCGCCCTGCAGTGCCACCACCCTGCGCGAGCTGAAACTGAGCCCGTCCCGGGCCCGCTCGACCTCCAGCACAATCTCCTTGGAGGGGTCGCCCGGACGCAGGAAATAGGCGTGCTGGGAGTGCAGTGCGCGCTGTTCGTCCACGGTCGCAACCGCCGCGGCCACACACTGGCCGAGCACCTGCCCGCCGTAGACCCGGAACGCCGAGGGGTGCATATTGCCGGCGGTAAACCGGTCCTGCCCAGCCGCACCGGGGCTCAATACCTGCAGCAGTTGATCAAGCATAATCGTCACTTCGTACTCCGTGGAGCGGCTATTATCCAGATTTGCCGGGTCTTGCCAAACGCTGTGCACTGCCGGCGCGATATTTGGTACTCTCGGCGTAGACAAACCCGCCAATTGATGAGGAAGGGCAATGACCAGCACACTGTCCCCGGGCGAATTGCGACGCAAGATACGGGCTGGCGAGCATATAGGCAACACCTCGGGCTCGGCTCCGGGCTATGTGCAGTGCAATATCGTGATACTTCCCGCCAGCCACGCGCACGATTTCCTGCGATTTTGCCAGTTGAACCCCAAGCCCTGCCCGCTGATCGCCGTGGGCGACGCGGGCGACCCGACACTGCCGGCCCTGGGAGACCTCGATATCCGCACGGATGTTCCCGCGTATCGCGTGTTCCGCGACGGCGAACTGACCGGGGAAGTCCCCGACATCAGCGCGCTGTGGCGCGACGACCTGGTGACATTCGCCCTCGGCTGCTCGTTCTCCTTTGAGGAGGCACTGTTGGCGGATGGCCTGGAGGTGCGCAATATCTCCCAGGGGCGCAATGTACCGATGTACCGCAGCAACCTCGACTGCACTGCCAGCGGCCCTTTCACGGCGAAGATGGTGGTCAGTATGCGGCCCTATTGCGCCGCCGATGCGATACGCGCAATCCAGATATGCTCGCGATTCCCCGCCGTTCACGGCGCGCCCGTCCACCTCGGCGAACCGGCGCTGATCGGCATCGCGGATCTGTCGCAACCGGACTACGGCGAGCCTGTGCGCATCGAGGATGGCGAGCTGCCGCTGTTCTGGGCCTGCGGTGTGACGCCGCAGCTGGCCCTGCAGGCTGCCCGCTTGCCACTTGCCATCACACACAGCCCGGGGTGTATGCTGGTCACCGATCTTCGCAACAGCCAGTTGGCTGTGTTGTAACCGGAGGACTGGCGAGATGCTACTCAATTGCGACCTCGGCGAGAGCTATGGCAGCTGGACCATGGGCCTCGACGCGCGCGTGATGCCGTTTATCGACCAGGCCAGTATCGCCTGCGGTTTCCACGCCGGCGACCCGCTGACCATGCAGCGCACGCTGGCGCTGGCGGCAGAGCACCAGGTGGCGGTGGGCGCCCATCCCGCCTACCCGGACCTGGTCGGGTTCGGCCGCCGCAGCATGAGCCTGAGCCGCGATGAACTCATCGCCAACCTGCATTACCAGGTCGCCGCACTGGACGGTATGGCGCGCGCTGCGGGACTGACGCTCACCTATATCAAGCCTCACGGCGCCCTCTACCACGACATGATGCATAAACCCGAGGTGCGCGATGCGCTGCTGCAGGCGACAGCGAGTTACGCTGCCGGGGGCGAGCCGCTGGCGCTGGTGATGCAGGCCACCACAGCCGCCGACGCCCTGCGCGCACAAGCGCGTGCAGCCGGGGTACCCCTGCTGCTGGAGGCGTTTGCCGACCGCTGTTACACGGACGACGGCAGCCTGCTGCCGCGCAGCCAGCCGGGCGCGGTGCATGAACGCGAACCCATGCTGGCCCAGGTGGCGCAGCTGTGCGCAAGCAGCACTGTCACCACCCACAGCGGCAGGGTCCTGGCACTGCAGTTTGACACCCTGTGTGTGCACGGTGACAACCCGGAGGGCGTGGCGGCAATCGCTGATATTCGCGCGCTGGCAAAGGCCGGTTGAATGACGACAACACTGCGGGTAGTGGGCGAGAACGCCTTGATGCTCTACCTCGGCGACAGCGCGGACGCCGTGACACTGGCGCGGGTGCAGGCGGCGACTGACGCCATCGAACAGGCACTGGGCGCGGAGCTGGTTGACCTGGTGCCCTCCTACGCCTCAGTGCTGATCCTGTACGACCCCCTGCGCAGCGACCACAGCAGCATTGCGCGCCGGGTGCGGGCATGCCTTGCAACCCTGCAGGCACAGCCGCTGGCAGGTGGGCGAACGGTGGTGCTGCCAGTGTATTACGCGAGTGAAAGCGGCGCTGATCTCGAGGCGCTGGCCGCGCGGGCGCAGTTGTCTGTGGAAGAGGTCATCGCGCTGCACACCGCCACCGAGTACCGGGTGTACGCCATCGGGTTTGCACCCGGTTTCGCCTATCTCGGCGAGGTCGACGCACGCATTGCCGCGCCGCGCCTGCCTAGCCCCCGCGCCCGCGTACCGCAGGGCTCTGTCGCCATCGCGGATCGACAAACCGCTGTCTACCCGTCGCCGTCACCGGGGGGCTGGAACCTGATCGGGTGCTGCCCCGTGCCGATGTTTACCCCGGAACACCAGCCCGCGATGCCCGTGGCCGTCGGCGACCTGGTGCGTTTCGAGGCCATTGGCCGCGCCGACTTCCTGGCGCTGGGCGGGACGCTGCCGTGAGCATGACCGTATTACAGCCGGGCATGCTCAGCCTGCTGCAGGACAGCGGGCGGCGGGGACAGCACCGCCTCGGCCTCACCACCGGGGGTCCACTGGACAGCGAGGCGTTCCACTACTGCAACCGGCTGCTGCAAAACCCGGCTGGCAGTACAGCCATTGAGGTGAGCGTCGGTGGCTTGCAAATCCTTGCAAGCACAGAGACATCTATCTGCGTCACGGGTGCTGACATGCCGCTCACCATCAACGGGGAGAACCGGCCCCTGTGGGAGGTACACCCCGTCTCCGGCGGCGATATTGTCCGTCTCGGCTTCGCCCGCGCCGGTTGCCGCGCCTACCTCGGTGTAGCCCAGGGCTTCGACATCGCCCCCTGCTTCGGCAGTACTGCCACCGTTGTGCGCGAACGCATCGGCGGCCTGCGCGGCGAGGGCCTGCAGGCGGGTGACGTGCTGCCGTGTGCCCGCGTGACCGGGCGTAAACGCCTGTTCCTGGCCGCACGCGACAGGCCGCGCTACCAGCACACCCTCACCGTGCGGGTAATCCCGGGCTACCAGCAACAACACTTTTCCCGGCTTGCGCAGCGCCGCTTCTTCGGCGGCACTTTCCGCGTTTCCGAGCGCAGCGACCGCATGGGCTACCGGCTGGAGGGGCCGCGCGTAGAGTGCGATATCGAGGGTATTCTGTCCGAGGGCATCTGCCACGGCGCCATCCAGGTTCCACCCGATGGCCAGCCCATTGTATTGCTGAACGATCGCCAGACCATCGGCGGCTACCCCAAAATCGGCACTGCGCTGTCTCTGGATACGGCGCGGCTCAGCCAGCTGGCACCCGGCAGCAGCGTGCATTTCGCCGCGGTTACACCGCGGACCGCGCAGCGCGCACTGGCGCTGGCACAGCGCTTCTCACTGCAGCGAACCCTGCAGGAGCGCCGACCGTGAACGAGTCACAGCTCGGCCGGGCGATCGAGGCACTGCTGGTGGCGCGCAATCTGCGGAATATGGCGATCGCCCGCCGCGCATTGCGACCCGGCTACTACCTGCGGGCCGCGCGCCACCTGCACCGCATCGATGGCACGGTGATTATCGGCACCGGCTTTCCCGTGGCCGGCACATTTGAAACCGACGGCCCGGTGGGCGCGATGGCGCTATACCAGGCGCTGGACGCGCTGGGCGCGCGCCCGGTGATTGCCTGTGGCGAGCAACTGGCGCAGGTCCTGGATGCGGACTTTTGCGTGCTTCCACTCACCGCCCGCAACCTTGCCGACGCGCAGGCCGAGGCCGACAGCCACCTGGCACGCCTGCAACCGCGAGCGATAGTGGCAATCGAGTGTCCGGGGCTTGCAGCTGACGGCCGCTACTATAATATGCGCGGTGACGACATCTCGGCCCGCTGCACCCTGTTCGACCCATTCATCGGCCAGGCCGCCTGCCCTACCCTCGCCATCGGTGACGGCGGCAATGAAATCGGCATGGGCAATATCAGCGAGGTACACCGCGAGCTGGATATCCGGGCCTCGGTCACCCGCTGTGACGAGCTGTTGCTGGCGGATATTTCCAACTGGGGCGCCTACGGGCTGATCGCACTGCTGGCGCTGTGGGCACAGCGTGACCTGCTGGCGGACATAGCGCCGGCAGCGGCGCTGGACTATCTGTGCCAGCGCGGGGGCGTCGACGGTGTCACCGGTGCGAATACGCCCACCGAAGACGGCCTGCAGGTGCAGGAGGGGCGGGATGTGATTGCACAGCTGCGCCAGCTGACACAATTTTCTACCGCGCTGCCACCGTCGCACAGTGACAGGCAGCGAGGCAACAACGGGACCCTACCATGAGCACGGTTTATCTGAACGGCAACTACCTACCAATGAGCGAGGCGCACATCTCGCCGATGGATCGCGGCTTTTTGTTTGGCGATGGCATCTACGAAGTCATACCGTCCTACGACGGCAGGCTGGTGGGTTTTACACCGCACCTGACACGCATGCAGAACGGCCTGGATGCGCTGGAGATACCGCTGCAACTGGACCCGGTGCAGTGGCGCGAGATCGCCGCGCAACTGATCACCCGCAACGGCGGCGGCAATCTCGGCCTCTACCTGCACGTCAGCCGCGGCGCCGACACCAGCCGGAACCACGCCTACCCAGACGGCGTCTCGCCGACCGTGTTTGCCTTTGCCTATGAAATACCGCCGGCCCCCGTGGCCGACAAGAGCGCGGTGAAACCGTTTTCCGTGGGCACTGCCGAAGATCTGCGCTGGCATCGCTGCAATATCAAATCGACCTCGCTGCTGGGCAATGTGATGCACTACCAACAGGGTCACGCCGCCGGCAAGGACGAGACGATCCTGTACAACAGCCGCGCGGAGATCACCGAGGCCGCCGCCTGCAATGTATTTGTGGTCAAGAATGGCGTGGTGGCGACGCCGCTGCTGGACGCACAGAAACTGCCCGGCATCACCCGCCACATGCTGCTGGCGATCCTGCGCAATGACGGCAGCATCCCGGTCGAGGAGCGGATTGTCACCCTGGACGAACTGCTCGCGGCAGACGAGGTCTGGCTGTCCAGTTCCAGCAAGGACATCGTGCCGGTGATCGAAATCGATGACCGACCGGTGGCCAATGGGACCATCGGCGATATCTGGCTGGCCGCGCAAACCCTGTACTGCGCCCACAAATTCGACTTCTGATGGCCAGGCCCAACCAGGCGAGACTCGACCTCGGCGCGCTGCGACACAATGTGAACGTCGCCCGCCGACTGGCCCCGGCATCGAAAATCATGGCGGTGGTCAAGGCCAACGCCTATGGCCACGGCGCGGTCACCATCGCCACAGCACTGCAGCCAGCCGTCGACGCGCTGGCGGTGGCCTGCATCGAGGAGGCCGTGGAACTGCGGGCTGCCGGCATCTCACTGCCGATTCTGCTGCTGGAGGGCGCCTTCGAGTCACAGGAGTTACAACAGGTCGCCGAGCTGGACCTGTGGCTCACCGTCGAAAACGAGCGCCAGCTGCACTGGCTGGAAACGGCGACAGTGCCGGCGCCCATCAGCTGTTGGCTGAAGGTCGATACCGGCATGAATCGTATGGGCGCAAAGCCGGCCATGGCGCCGGATTACTACCGGCGCCTGTTGGCGACACCCAACGTCCGCGACGACATCGTCACCTACACACACCTGGCCTCCGCCGATGATCTGCTGAGCCTGCAGACGCAGCGACAGCTGGCGGTATTTGATGCCCTGCCCTTCCCGGCACTGCGCTGCGCCGCCAACTCGGCCGGGTTGCTGGCGTGGCCACAGGCACACTACGATTGGGTGCGACCCGGCTATATGCTGTACGGCAACTCGCCCATGTTGCAGGATCACGAGAATGCACTGGAGCTGCAACCGGTGATGACGCTCACCTCGGCCGTGATATCGCTGCGCGATGTGGCCACGGGTGAGGCGGTGGGCTATGGCGGCACCTGGGTGACACAGCGGCCCTCCCGCATCGCCACCGTCACCATCGGTTACGGTGACGGCTACCCACGGCATGCAGCTAACGGCACGCCGGTGCTGGTCAACGGGCAGCGCGCCGCACTGGCGGGCCGCGTATCGATGGATATGATCACCGTTGATGTCACCGACCTCAGCGGCGTCGAAGCCGGCTCCGAAGTCGTGCTGTGGGGCGAGGGACTGCCGCTGTCAGAGATTGCACTGTGCGCCGACACCATCGGCTATGAACTCACCACGCGCATGCCGGCGCGGACCCGCCGGGTGGTCATTCGTGGCTGACGAGGGCTGCACGCAACTGCACCAGATACTGGCGCAGCAGGCGACTGCACAGCCCGGCGGCACCGCGCTCTGGTGGCGCGGCGCGGCCATCACCTACGACGCCCTGCACCGCAACAGCGAGGCGCTGGCGCGGCGCCTGGCCGCTGTCGGCAGCGCCGGCGATCGCGTCGCGGTGCTGTCGTGGAACTGCCCCGAGTTCATCGAACTGATTTACGCGACACCCGCCGCAGGCAGGATTCTGGTGCCGTTGAACGCCCGACTGGCGCCGGCCGAGCTGGTTTACCAGTTGCACAATGCAGGCGCTTCGGTGTTGTTTGCCGATCGCGAGCTGCTGGCGCCGCTGCAGGCACACCCAGACTTTCCGGATACGCTGGCCGTTGTCGCCATGGATGACAGTTACACGCAGTGGCGCGCAGGGTCGGCCACGGCGCCACTGCCGGTGAGCGGACCGGAAGATGCGGCGTGGATACTGTTCACCTCGGGTTCAACCGGGCGCCCGAAAGGCGCGGTGCTGACGCACCGGTCTTTCATGGCGGGCCTGCGCTCCGCGGCACTGGCGCGGCCGGTTGAGCGCAGCGATCGCTACTACTACCCATTCCCGCTGTTCCATGTCGCCGCACACAATGTGCTGCTACAGCACCTGTACGGGGCGGCGGTGGTGCTGTCGCGCTCATTTGACGCCGGCCAGACACTGCGAGCCTGCCGCGAGCTGGAGGTCACCAGCATGTCGCTGGCACCGACCATGATCGGCCTGCTCTTTGAGCATCCGGAATTCCGCGCCGATGACCTCGCCTCGGTGCGCACCATCGGCTACGGTGCCTCGGCAATGCCGCAGACACTGTTACAGCGCTTGCTGTCGGAGACGCAGGTCGGGCTGTGCCAGAGCTACGGTATGACCGAACTGTCCGGCAGCGTCGCCTTCCTGACTGTGGAGGACCACCGACGCGCAGCGCACGGCGACCCCGACCTGCTGCGCTCGGTCGGCCGTCCACTGCCCACCGCGCGTATCGCGTTGGTCGATGACGCCGGCAAGCCCTGCGCCGTCGGCGAGGCCGGGGAGATCCTGGTGCAGGCCGAACAGACCATGCGCGGTTACTGGCGCGATGAGGACGCCACGGCTCGCGCGCTAGAGGACGGCTGGCTGCGCACCGGGGATATCGGCCGCTTTGACGAGGCCGGCTACCTGTTCATTGTCGACCGCAAGAAAGACATGATCATCAGCGGCGGCGAGAACATCGCCTCGCGGGAAGTGGAGGAGGTGCTGCGCGCCCATCCCGCGGTCGCAGATTGCGCCGTGATCGGGGTCGCAGACCCACGGTGGGGAGAGGCCGCATGCGCCGTGTTGCGATTGCGCGCCGCGGTCAGCGACGAGGCGCTCCAAACCCACTGCCGCAGCCTGCTGGCCGGGTATAAAACACCGAAACGATGGCACCGCGTCGACGCACTGCCGCTGAATGCCGCGGGCAAGGTCGACAAACCGCTGCTGCGGCAGCAGTATGCCTAGCGTCCGTCCTGGGAGTCGAGAAACTCAGTAAACGCGTTCTCGTAGAGCCGGAACATGACCAGCGTCAGCGAGAAAATCAGCGGGCCGTAGATCAGCCCGATCAGCCCGAACACCTGCAGGCCACCGATCAGCGCGAAGAACACCACCACCGTATTCATGCTGGCGCCCTGCATCAACAGCGGCCTGAGGAAGTTGTCGACCGATCCGACCACGACCACACCCCACGCAATCAAGAAAACGCCCCAGCCCCAGTCGCCTGTCAGCAACAGGTACAGCGCCGCCGGCACCCAGATCAGGGCCGTCCCCACCAGCGGGATCAGCGAGCTGAACGCCATCACAGCGCCCCAGAAAACACCCGGGAAACCGGCCAGCCACAAGCCAAATCCTCCCACCACCCCCTGCGTAGCGGCGGTGGCCAGGGTCCCCAGCAATGCCGATTTACTCACTGTCTTCACCTCGGCAAACAGGGTCTCCTCCTCGCTGCGTGACAGCGGCAGCGCGCGGTGAATGAACGCGATCAGTTTGTCGTGATCGCGCAGCACGAAAAACAGCACGAACAACAGCAGTATCCCGTTCATCACCGAGCGCGTAAGACTGCCGAGGATCGCGGTCGAGATACCGGCGAACTGTCGCCCCACCGTACCGGCGGCGGCCAGTGCCTTCTCGCGAATATTATCGACGTGCAGGGCGCCGTCGGGGAGCACCCGCGTCAGGCGCGAGTGGACTTCAACCACCCAGGGCTGCGACATCAACTGATGCACATTCTCCTGTGTCGCCCACTCCTTCAGCACCACCGAGTAGTCGATTCCCTGTTTCAGCACAGCCACCAGCAACACCATCATCGGTATCAGGACGATCAGCGACAGTATCAGGCAACTGAGCAGGGAGGCGGCCGTTTTGCGCCCACGCAGGAGGGAGACGAGTCGCTCGTGCGCCGGGTAGGCCAGCAGGCCGATCAGGATGGCGAGAATGATGGGCTCGAGAAAGGGCGCTATCAGCCAGTAACTTGCGAACAGCGACAGCGCGAGGAATGCCAGCAACACCAGGCGGTGTGAACGACCTTCAAACTGGGAACCCATACACCGGCCTCCTTGGGCGGGATGATTGGCAGGTGTAGAAAAACACGCGACCAACATAACGGTTTCTGGGGAAAAATCAACGCCCGGTCGCAGCCACCGCAGCCGACCCAATCGGTGCGAGGTGGCGATCACTACCGCAGTGAGACTGGATTTCAGCGCGCGGACTGTTTATGTTAGCCCCCTTTCAATGGTTGCAAACAGGGCAGGCCACCGATATGGCGACACCAGACAATACCCCGATTCTCGTCGGCACCGGGCAGCAGACCTGGCACCAAAGTGATGCCGGCAGGACCCCGGTAGACGCGCTCCACGAGGTCGGCGCCAGCGCCATCGCCGACACCCGTTGCGCGCGCATCACCGGCGCTATTGATGCGCTGGCGATGGTCCGGTTTATCGCGGACACCACCCCCGGCATCGGTGCGCTGTTCCCTCGCAATCCGGGCGCCGCGCTGGCGCAGCGTCTGGGCATCGACAAGCCGGCGATTTTCCAGGGCACCATCGGCGGCAATACCCCGCAGTACCTGGTCAACCATTTTGCCGGTAAACTCGCGCGCGGCGAGCACAGTGCGGTGCTGCTGGCGGGGGCGGAACTGTTGGCCACACTGTTTTCAGTACTGCGCTCCGGCGAGGACATCTCAGCCTGGGCCGATGCCGGCACGGAGCCGCCGACCCTGGGTGTTGAGCGCGAGGGCCATACCGCCGCCGAACTGGCGCATGGCCTGTACGAGCCGATCAACACCTACCCACTGTTCGAAAACAGCCTGTGCCACCACCTCGGCGGCAGCCGTGAACACCATATCGCGGAGATAGCCGAGCTCTGCAGCCACATGAGCCGTGTCGCCGCAGACAACCCGCTGGCATGGCGCCCCGAGTTCCAGACGGCACAGCGCATCCGCACCGTGGAGAAACGCAATCGCTATATCGGCTATCCCTACACCCGCGCCATGAACCCGGTGCTGGAAGTCGATATGGCAGCAGCGGTGATCATGACAACCGCCGGCAAGGCGCGGGAACTGGGCATCGACGAAAGCAGGTGGATCTACCTCCATGCGGGCGCTGACGTCAACGATATCTGGTATGTCAGCGAGCGCCCGACCCTGCACTCCTCAGCGGCAGTCAAGCTGGCCTGGCAGACAGTGTCGGCACAGGCGGGAATTCGGCTCGATGAAATCTCCCATTTCGATATCTACAGCTGCTTTCCCAGTGCTGTGCGCGTCGCCTGCCGCGAAATCGGGCTGGACCCGCTGGATAGTCGCGGCGTCACCGTCACCGGCGGCCTGCCCTTCTTCGGCGGCCCCGGCAACAACTACTCCCTGCACGCCATCGCACAGATGGTTGACACGCTGCGCAATGGCGCCGGCGGACACGGCCTGGTCACCGCCAACGGCATGTACCTGACCAAACACTCTCTCGGCATATACTCTACGCTGCCACCGGCGCGCGGCTGGCAGGATACCGACAACGCTGCACTGCAGCGCCAGGTCGATGCCGCGCCGCGCATGACCATTGCGGCCGATCCCTCGGGCGACGCCACCATTGAAACCTATACAGTCAGCTTTGGCCGCGAAGGACCACAGCGCGGCATCGTCATTGCGCGCAGCGATGCCGGCGAGCGCATTGTCGCCAATACGCGGGCGGATGAAGCCACATTGCAGCAGCTGATGTCAGCGGACCCGATCGGGCACAGGGGCCGCGTTCGCGTGGAGGACGGCCTCAATATCCTGGAGCTCTAGCCCGCCCGGCCACAACCCGCGCTTACACCGGTGCTGGCGGCCGGGGTGAGCTACCCCATGTGCTGTGCGAACACCCACTCTCCCAGCGGACCGATATACTGCGCCAGCGGCGTATCCATGGGGATCTCCCCGGGGCCGCGACGAACCTCGCAGATCCCCAGTGACACGCGTAGGTCTGCAATCCAGTCGGGGCGGTAAGCGGCGGCGAGCACAAGCTGGCAGATCAGCACGCTCATCGGCGAGGTGCGTTTGAAATCCGCTGTCAGCGTGGATGCAATGTGCCGGAACGCATTGCCACCGGGGTCGCGCTCCAGCGAGGTCACCATGGTGCGCTCCATGCGATGGTCATTCGACCAGTCCTCCAGCACATACAACCCGTTCGCCCGCAAGCGGGGGAAGAGCATTTCGAAGGTATCCGTACTCGGGCGCAGCAGATGACTCGCATCGTCGACGACCAGGTCGAGGTCACTCCTGCCCATGGCCCGATCGACTGTCGCGGGCACCGCGACGCGATCGGCCTGGTCTACCCCCCAGTGTATTTCCACCCGTCCCCGGGGATCGTGGCGGGCGAGGAACTCAGTCACTTTGGACACCGGTGTGGTGGACAACTCCAGCGCCACCAGTTTCTCCGGCTTCAGCAAGGTGGTGAAAAACGACGTGCTGCCACCCTGGTCGACACCGACCTCAACCATACGACAGCCGGTAAACTCCTCAGCGAGTGCCAGATACCTGTCAGTGCAGGGCCGGTTCTTGCGCAGGCAGACATGCCCAGGGCTGGTTGGGACCTGGTGCTGCGGCCGCAATTCGAACGTGATCCCGTCGATGACTTCGGTATCGAGTTTGGGTGAATGATGCATTGCAGGCTGTCTCCATAGCGGTGGCGCACAACTCTAGCAGGATTGCGACGCCCGGTGACTACCCGTTATCAATAAATGTACCCGATGCAATAATCCACTATACTTTTGGACTCATTCCCGAAACAGGCGAGCCACTATGAATGCATCGGACAACTCCTTCGACACACAGTCTACACTTGAGGTGAATGGAACGAGTTACCACTACTACGCAATCAACGGTGGTGAGCTGGCGGGACACAGCGGCGTGGCACGACTGCCGGTCTGCAGCAAGATACTGCTGGAGAACCTGCTCCGCCACGAGGACGGTATCAGCTGCACGCGCGGCGATATTGAAAGCCTGGCGGCCAGCGGCGGCAGCGGCTCCGAACAGGAAATCGCCTACCACCCCACGCGCGTGTTGATGCAGGACTTCACCGGGGTGCCGGCCGTGGTCGATCTGGCCGCGATGCGGGACGCACTGGTCAAGCTGGGGGTCGACCCGCAGAAGATCAACCCGCTGTCACCGGTCGACCTGGTGATCGACCACTCGGTCAGCATCGACAAATTCGGCAGCAGTACCGCGTTTGAACAGAACGTGGCACTGGAAATGCAGCGCAACCTCGAGCGCTACCAGTTCCTGAAATGGGGCCGCGGCGCGTTTGACGATTTCAGGGTGGTGCCACCCGGCACCGGCATCTGCCACCAGGTAAACCTCGAGTACCTGGCGAAGGTGGTCTGGCAACAGCGCGGCGGGGAACTGCCGCTGGCCTACCCCGACACCCTGGTCGGGACCGACAGCCACACCACCATGATCAACGGCCTCGGCGTTCTGGGCTGGGGGGTCGGCGGCATTGAGGCGGAGGCCGCGATGCTGGGACAGCCCATCTCAATGCTGATACCCGATGTGGTCGGCTTTGAACTCACCGGTGAGATGCGCGAGGGCATCACTGCCACCGACCTGGTACTGCAGGTGGTGCAGATGCTGCGCAAGCAGGGTGTGGTGGGCAAGTTTGTTGAATTCTACGGCAGCGGTCTGGACCACCTGCCCCTCTCCGACCGCGCCACGATCGCCAATATGGCGCCGGAGTACGGCGCCACCTGCGGTTTCTTCCCGGTAGATGCCCAGACCATCCGCTACCTGCAGCTTACCGGCCGCGACGAGGAGACGATCGCGCTGGTGGAGGCCTACAGCCGCGCCCAGGGTATGTGGCGCGACGAGCACTACCTCACCCCGGACTTCTCAGCCACGCTGCATCTGGATATGTCCACGGTGGAACCCAACGTGGCGGGGCCCAAGCGGCCGCAGGATCGCGTCCCTGTGCGCGAGTTGCGCACCGCCATCGACCAGTTCATTGAGCTCGATGGCAAGGCCGAGCAACAGGACACCGCCTTTGCGCTCGACGGCATGCCCGGCGCACTGCACCACGGCGACGTGGTCATCGCCGCGATCACCTCCTGCACCAACACCTCCAATCCCGCGGTGATGATAGGCGCAGGGCTGCTGGCGCAAAAAGCGCTGGCACGCGGATTACAGCGCAAGCCCTGGGTGAAATCCTCACTGGCACCCGGCTCGAAAGTGGTGACCGACTACCTCGTGAAAGCCGGCCTGCAGTCTTCGCTGGACGCACTCGGGTTCAACCTGGTCGGCTACGGCTGCACCACCTGTATCGGCAACTCCGGCCCGCTGCCGGAACCGGTTGAGAAAACCATTGCTGACAACGATGTGGTCGCCTGTTCCGTGCTGTCAGGCAACCGCAACTTTGAAGGCCGCATCCACCCGCTGGTGAAAGCCAACTGGCTGGCGTCGCCACCGCTGGTCGTGGCCTACGCCCTCGCCGGCACCACCCGCATTGACCTCAGCTCGGATGCGCTGGGCGAGGATGAGACGGGTGCGCCGGTCTACCTGCGCGATATCTGGCCGAGCAATGCGGAGATCGCCGCCGTGGTGGAAACGGTGGACAAGGCGATGTTCCAGCGAGAGTACGGCGCCGTATTCGACGGCGACAGCACCTGGCAGGCCATCGAGACCGGCGGCGGTGCCACCTACACATTCTCCGAGGCGTCGACCTACATCCAGCTGCCACCGTTTTTTGAAGAACAGTACCGTGGCAACCAACACAATATTCTCGGCGCACCGATGCTCGCCATGCTCGGCGACTCCGTGACCACTGACCATATCTCACCGGCCGGTGCCATTCCCGATGACAGCCCCGCGGCGCAGTATTTGCGGGAACACGGCGTGGCCGAGGCCGATTTCAACTCCTACGGCTCGCGGCGCGGCAACCACCAGGTGATGATGCGCGGCACCTTCGGCAATATCCGCATTCGCAATGAAATGACACCGGAACGCGAAGGCGGCTACACGCGACTCAACGGCCAGCGCGAGCCGATGTTTATCTACGACGCGGCCATGGACTACCAGGCCCGCGGCATCAGCACCGTTGTCGTTGCAGGGCTGGAATACGGCACCGGCTCCAGTCGCGACTGGGCGGCCAAGGGCACCTTGCTGCTCGGCGTGAAAGCCGTCATCGTGGAGAGCTTCGAGCGTATCCACCGCTCCAACCTGGTCGGCATGGGTGTGCTGCCACTGCAGTTCATGCCGGGTGACACCCGCAAGACCCTGCAACTGCAGGGGGATGAGACTTTCGACATACTGGGCCTCGACGGCGAACTGACGCCGGGACAGGTGTTGCGCGCCGTGGTGCACTACCCCTCGGGGGCGAAGCGCGAAATACAGCTGCAGTCGCGGCTCGACACCCAGGTGGAGGTCGAATACTACCGCGCCGGCGGTGTGCTCACCTTTGTACTCAACCGAATCGCCGCCGCGGCCTGAACAGGAACAGCCCTATGCCCGACACCCGGATTGAATCGGACAGCCTCGGCGACATCGCCGTACCCACCGACGCCCTGTACGGTGCGCAGACGCAAAGAGCGGTGCAGAATTTCCATATCAGCGGCATGACCATGCCGGGGAATTTCATCAGGGCGCTAGGCCTGGTCAAGGCTGCGGCCGCACGCGCCAATGCCGAGTTGGGTCTGCTCGACCAGACGATGGCGAACAGTATCGGCGAAGCCGCAATGTCGATTGCGCAGGGTGAGCACCTGGGCCAGTTCCCCATCGATATCTTCCAGACCGGCTCCGGCACCAGCACCAATATGAATGCGAATGAGGTCATCGCTGCACTGGCCAGTGCGCACCTGGGAAAACCGGTGCATCCCAACGATCATGTAAACTGCAGCCAGAGCAGCAACGATGTGATCCCGACAGTGATTCATGTCAGTGCAGAACTGGCGCTCGACACCGAGTTGATGCCGGCAATCAACGCACTGGCGAACGCTATCGCGGCGCGGGAAAGGACGCTGGCAGGCAGTATCAAGACCGGGCGCACCCACTTGATGGATGCCATGCCGCTCAGTATGGCGCAGGAACTGTCGGGCTGGCGCGCACAACTGCAACAGGCGGCGCAGCGGATTGACACTTCACGGACACAGTTGCGCCGGCTGGCACAGGGCGCCACAGCGGTCGGCACCGGCGTCAATGCCGACCCGAAATTCGCTGCGCGGTTTTGTTTTTACCTCAGCGAAAGCTGTGGCCAAAATTTTGCACCCGCCGACAACTTCTTTGCCGCCCTCGCCAGCCAGGACGTCGCAGTGGCGCTGTCTGGGCAACTGAAGTCGCTGGCGACAGCGCTGATGAAACTCGCCAATGATCTGCGCTGGATGAACAGCGGCCCGCTATCCGGGCTGGGAGAGATCAGCCTCAAGGCACTGCAACCGGGCAGCAGCATCATGCCGGGAAAGGTCAACCCGGTGATTCCCGAAGCGGTGGCAATGGCCGCGGCCCAGGTCATGGGGAATGACTGCGCCATCACCATCGGTGGGCAGGCGGGCAATTTCCAACTCAACGTGATGTTGCCACTGATCGCCCACAACCTGCTGCAAAGCATCTCCCTGTTGGCAAACAGCTGTAAGGCGCTGGCCGATCACTGCATCACAGATTTTGTCGTCAACGCGGAGAATATCGACGCCAACCTGGCGAGAAACCCTATCCTTGTGACCGCGCTCAACCGGGAGATCGGCTACAGCAAGGCGGCTGAAATTGCCAAACGCGCTTACCGGGAGGGACGTCCCATCCTGGACATCGCACAGGAGATGACCGACCTCCCCCGCGACAAACTGGCGGCACTACTGGACCCCGCCAACCTCCTCTAGTGCGCAAGCTGGTTCAGCCGGGGCCTGTCGCGGCAGACTCGCCCTGGATCGCCAGCTTGCCGTCCTGCAGTGGCAGGGTGTCACCGGGATCGCGATCCATGCGGATCTCGCCGGGCACATCACCTATCTGGTACTTCACGTCGTAACCCACTGTACGCTCGCTCTCGTCATAGACAGTTTTACAAACGCGCTCCGTGGTCTGGTAGGTGTCATTTTTCTGCATCGCTTCCTGCGTTTTATTACCCGCGTAACCACCGGCTGCGGCGCCCGCTATCTTGGCCGCGGTATTCTTGCCGCCGCCACCTATGGCGTCACCGAGCAGACCGCCCGCAACCGCACCCAGTACCGTACCCGCGATCTTATGCGTATCCTTGACCGGTTCCTGATGCGTCACGACCTGATCCTTACACTCTTCCCGCGGCGTTTTCACCGTTTGTGTCACCGGGGTCACCGACACGACCCTGGCGTACTCCGGCCCACTCAACATTTTGTAGCCGGCGATACCGCCGGCTGCCGTGGCGATACCTGCACCGAATACCACTCCCACCAACATGGACTTGTTCATAGCACATCCTCCTGTATCGTTAACGGGTTCCAGTATATTCCAATACGCTGGGCTTCGACACAGGCCACTATTGTGCAGGTTCAATTTTTAATCCCGCGCACACTTATCGCCTCTGGCACTCCGATCTCCCGCAGGCCTCGCTGTCGCTGCGCTTTGACCTGCGTTAGGATGAATCACGAATAATTATTCCAATGACATGGCGGTGCCGCCTGTGAAAATATTTTTCAAATATTTACTTTTCTCAACACTGGCAGTACTTCTCATCGGCGCCGCAACACTGCTGTGGCTGCGCTATGAATTCCAGCGTGTGCAACAGGCGGACAGCGTGCCAGACACCTGGAACCAGGTCTCCGTGCGCTCCCTGCGCGAGGACGCATCGCGAGCGGCGAAGTGCAGCCGGCAGTATCCGCACAACAAGGCGTGGTTCGGCGACCTGCATGTACACACCGCCGCGTCTTACGACGCCACTTCATTCGGTGTCAGCACCACTGCGGACCAGGCCTATCGCTTCGCGCGCGGTGAACCGCTGACAATGCACCTTCGCGGGGATCCGCCGGATTACCGTCCTCCTGTGCTGCGTATCAGCGCGCCGCTGGACTTTATGGCTGTCACTGATCACGCGGAGGCACTGGCGGAGACCCGGCTCTGCTATTCACCGGGAACAGCGGCATATGACAGCCTGGTGTGCGGGCTGTACCGGGGCGATGTTCGCGTACCGATCGGCGACCGCCTGCAGTCGCTGGTGCGGCTGGCGAGCCTCGCGATCTTTGGCCAGGACCGCTCCTTGCGCGTCTGTGGCGATGATGGCTCGCAGTGCCGGGACCGGGCAATCGCCGTCTGGCAGGAGAACCAGGCCAGCGCCGAGGCCTTCAACGATTTCAGTGAGAACTGCGAGTTCACCACCTTTCACGCCTATGAGTATTCACTCGCCAACGAAGCCGCCAACCTGCACCGCAATGTGATCTTCGAATCCGCGACTGTGCCGCAGGCGGCGCTCAGCGCCAAGGACGCCGCGACACCGGAATTGCTGTGGCAATGGCTTGACACCGTATGCATTGCCGGCCATGCGGACTGCAACGTACTCGCCATTCCGCACAACAGCAACTGGAGCAGCGGGCGTATGTGGTACCCCTACTCCAACCGCGACATTCCGCTGCAACAGCAGCGCGAACAGGCCGCGCTGCGCGCACGTCTGGAGCCGCTGGCGGAAGTGATGCAGGTCAAGGGTGACTCCGAATGCCGCAACGGTATCGCCAGCGTACTGGGCGCAGCTGATGAATTCTGTGACTTTGAGAAACTGCGCCCAGCCAGCGAGGCCATTGCCGATTGTGGTGAGGAGGTCTCCGCCGGCGGCATGATGCTCAAGGGTTGCGCATCGCGCTACAGCTACCTGCGGTATGCGCTCAGCGCCGGCCTGGCGGAGCAGCAGAAACTGGGCGTCAATCCTTTCCAGTTCGGCATCGTCGCCTCAACCGACACCCATATCGGGGCACCAGCGGCAGTGACGGAAAAAGGCTACCAAGGCTCCCACGGCAATGACCGCGACATCCAGGATCGCCTGCTGAGCAAGATCGAAGTCCCCGGCGATGTTGCCACCGGTTCACCCGTGCGCTACAACCCGGGCGGTATCGCCGGCATCTACGCCAGCGAGAACAGCCGCAGCGCACTGTTTGCCGCGATGCAGCGGCGCGAGACATTCGGCACCAGCGGGCCGCGCATCGAACCGCGCTTTTTCGCTGGCTGGACGTTGCGCGAGGATGTCTGCCAGAGCGCTGAATACCTGGCAGACGCCTACCGAAACGGGGTGCCAATGGGCGCGAATCTGCCGCCAGCCCCGGCGGGCGCCGCGCTGCGCAGCCCGGTCTTCGTCGCCTCGGCGACCCGCGACCCGCGCGACGGCGGCAACCTGTTACAGCGTATCCAGATCATCAAGGGCTGGATCGATGGCGATGGACAGACACACCAGGCGGTGTTCGACATAGCGGGTGCGCCGGCCGGTGAGGCCAGTGTGGATGCGCAGACCTGTGAGGTCACCGGCCGCGGCTTCTCCCAACTGTGCGCCAGCTGGCAGGATCCGGCGTTCGACCCGCAGCTGGCCGCCGTGTACTACGCGAGGGTTCTGGAGAACCCGAGCTGCCGCTGGCATCACTACGACTGCCTGTCACTCCCTGAGGCCGAGCGCCCACAGAGCTGTTCCGACCCCGACCTGCCGTGGCAGATACAGGAACGCGCGTGGACGTCACCGATCTGGTATTCACCGGCGATACCGTGAACCGCCGCAATACGCCTGCGGCCAATTCCGGCTTGCATTGTGCGTGAGTACGCAGAATGCTTTACCATTAGCCCTGTGCACATCACTCACGGAATCACCACGCTTTGGAAACAGATACACAGGATGTCCTCCCGGACGGCAGTCAACTTGCCGCAATAGACCTCGGCAGCAATTCATTTCACCTGATCATCGTTAAAATCGAACACGGTGAAATGCGCACTGTGGAAGCACTGGCCGAGAAAGTGCAGCTCGGTGCCGGCCTCAAGGATGGCATGCTCAGCGACGAGGCCATTCAGCGCGGGCTGGATTGCCTGTCGCGCTTTGCGCAGTTGCTGGGCAGTGTTGGCCCCGAGCGCGTGCGCGTGGTCGGCACCCATGCACTGCGACTGGCAAAGAACCGCCGCGCCTTCACGGTACCCGCCAAGCGTATCCTCGGCAGCCGGGTGGATGTGATATATGGCCTGGAGGAGGCGCGACTGGTCTACCTCGGCGTCGCCCACTCGCTGGCCGATGACGCTCAGTCCCGCCTGGTGATCGATATCGGCGGCGGCAGCACCGAGTGTATCGTCGGCCAGCGCTTTGAACCGCAGTCGCTGGAGAGCCTGCAGATGGGCTGCGTCTCCTATGGTGACGCACACTTCCCCGGCGGCCGCGTCAGTCGCGGCAACTACCGCCGCGCGTACGAACAGGCGCGGGACCAGATCTACCCGATCCGCCACCGCTTCAACGCCAGGCGCTGGGAGGAGTGCGTGGGTTCATCGGGCACACTGCAGGCCATCGAGACACTGCTGACGCAAAACGGTTTGGAAGACGGCGGCATTTCCCGGCGCGGCCTGGCCGCACTCGAAAAACGCCTGCTCAAATTCAAGACAATGGATGACATCGCACTGGACGGCCTCGCGGCATCCCGGCGCGGCGTGATACTGCCAGGTGTCGCCATCACCAGCGCACTGTTCGACGTGCTCGGTATAGAGCATATGCGCACCTCCAGGGGCGCGCTGCGTGAAGGTGTCATCTACGATTTGATGGGGCGCCTCAGCCACGAGGACGTGCGGGAGCGCACGGTGAATGCGTTGATGCAGCGCTATGCCGTGGACACCGATACGGCCGATATCTATGAGCGCCGGGCGCGCACCTTCTACCTCGCCACGCGCGAGGCCTGGCAGCTGACCCCGTACGACTGGGACCTGCTGCACTGGCTGACGCGCACCCATGAAATCGGCATGGCGATTGCCCACAAGCACTTCAATCGCCATTCCGCCTATGTATTGCGCAACGCCGACCTACCCGGTTTTTCGCAGGAGGAGCAGGAGTTGCTGGCGGTGTTGGCACTGGGGCAGAAAGGCAAGCTGAAAGCCGATTTTTTCGCTGATATCGCCGACGCGGAGCTGCCGCGCATACTGTACATGCTGGCGATTATCCGTCTGGCCAGCTGCTTCAAACACGTCGAAGTGCTGGAGCAATTGCCCGACTTCTCGATGACAGCCGGGGAGCAATCGCTGAGCCTGGCTTTTCCCGAGGGATGGCTGGACGATCACCCGCTGACAGAGCGCGAACTGCGGGAGGAGAAACTGGTACTGGGGAAAGCTGGCCTGAAACTGAAAATCAGCTGACCCGCCGGCCCTGTTACGCCCGCGCCGCTATATCCCTGAGGTAGTCGAGCAGAATCGTATTCACCGCTGCCGACGCCTCCAACTGCACCATGTGCCCGGCACCCGGAATCATGCGCACCGCGCGCAAATCGGGGAATATCGCCCGCATCTGACTGATCGGGTCATCGCCGTGAAAACCCTCCAGGTCGACGTCGTGTTCACTGCCGAGGAAATAGGCGGGCACGGTGCTCTGCACACCTTCAAAGGGCCTGCGCTGCTCCCACTTGAGATCGAATGAGCGGTACCAGTTGAGGCCACCGGTAAAACCGCTGCGACTGTACTCACTGACAAAAAACTCCAGCTCCAGCTCGGACAGCCAGCTCCAGGGCAGTGGCGGCGGTTCCGCCATCGCCTCGATATACGAGGCCCCCGGCGGGTACTTGAACACATCGAAATAGTTGCCGGCACCGCTCAGGGTGTGAAACACCTTGTGCAGGAAACGCCGCGGCTCGGCCGCGAGTTCCCGGTCGGCCCTGGGCGGCTCACGGAAATACTCAATGTGGAGAAAATGCTCCTGCGCGATGCGCCGGTACTCTGTGAGGGGGGACTCTTCGGGATTGTGCGGCGCAGCGGGGTTCTCCAGCCCGATCACGGCGATCACGCGATCCGGATGCCGCAGTGCCAGATCGTAGATCGCGAAGGCGCCGAAATCCAGACCGGCAAACACGGCGCGTTCCACACCGAGGTGATCCAGTAAACCCAGCAAGTCACCGGTAATGTGATCGATATCGTAGGCGGCCGGCTCCGGGGGCGCCTCGGTCTGGCCCATACCGCGCATATCAGGGGCAATCACACGGTAGCCGGCGGCTGCCAGCGCAGTGATCTGGCGGTGCCAGCTGAACCACAGGTGGGGGAAACCGTGGCACAGGACCACCGGCATACCCTCCCCCTGCTCCACATAGTGGGTCCGGATACCGTTGATGGTCGCGTGGTGGTGCTGCCAGTTCACAACATTCTACTCCCCGTAACACAGGCCACCGACGGTGGCCTGTCCGTGGCAGCGACTGCGCTTACAGATCGTAGCCACGCTCGTCGTGGAGCACCAGGTCGAGACCCTGGTTCTCCTCGTCCGCGTCGACCCGCAAACCGACCATCGCATTGACCAGCTTGAGAATGATATAGCTCATCACCGCGGTGTAGACAAAGGTCACCACAACCCCGGTCGCCTGCACGGCAAACTGTCCGCCGATGCTGGTGATACCCTCGGAAAACCCATTGCCACTGAAAATGCCAAGCTGCGTAGAGCAGAAGATACCGGCCAGCAGCGTACCGAGAATACCGCCGACGCCGTGCACCGGGAAGACATCCAGGCTGTCATCCACCTTCAGCACATTTCTCAGCAGGTTGGTGGCGAAGTAGCAGACCACACCGGCAGTGAGCCCGATGACAACTGCAGCCGCCGGCCCGACCGAACCTGAAGCCGGGGTGATCGTACCCAGGCCCGCCACCATACCGGTGACAATACCCAGCACCGAGGGCTTGCCGTGGCGCACCCACTCCATCGTCATCCACGCCAGTGCGCCACAGGCGGCAGACAGGTGCGTGACCAGCATTGCCATGGCCGCGCTGCTATTGGCGCCCAGCGCAGACCCGGCGTTGAAACCAAACCAGCCGACCCACAGCATGCCGGCACCGGCTACAGTGATGGTGAGATTGTGCGGTGCCATCGGCACCGTGCCGAAGCCCTTGCGCGGCCCGATGACCAGCGCCGCCACCAGGGCGGCGACGGCGGCCGTGATATGCACGACCGTACCACCGGCAAAATCCTGCAAGCCCATAGCGCCCAGCCAGCCGCCGCCCCAGACCCAGTGACACACCGGTGCATACACCACCAGCAGCCAGATGGAGCAGAAAATCAGCATCGCGGAAAATCGCATGCGCTCGGCAAACGCCCCGACGATCAACGCCGGTGTGATGACCGCAAACGTCATCTGGAAGATCGCAAACAGGCTGGTGGGTATGCCCCCACTCATGGAATCGACAGTGATACCGGCAAAAAAGACATTGCCGAAATCACCGAGAAACGGCCCCTGCTCGACACCTTCGCTGCCGAACGCCATGGTGTAACCGACCGCAAACCACAGCACCGACATCAGGCAGGTCAGGGCAAAACACTGCATCAGTACCGACAGCACATTCTTGACGCGCACCAGGCCGGCGTAGAACAGCGACAGGCCGGGTATGGTCATAAACAGTACCAGCGCGGTGGCGGTCAGTATCCACGCGGTATCGGCGCCATTCAGCTCATCTGCGCTGGCTCCCGTGGAGGCCAGCAGCAACGCAAAGGCCAGTGTATGCGCCTGCGCCTTTCCGGTGAGCGCCGGCATCGCTAAAGCGCCTCTTCGCCGGTTTCACCGGTGCGAATGCGGATACTCTGCTCCAGCGGGGTGATAAAAATTTTGCCGTCGCCGATCTTGCCGGTACTGGCGGCGTTGCAGATCACTT
The DNA here is from genome assembly GCA_020443425.1 of Halioglobus sp. Taxonomy (GTDB): domain Bacteria; phylum Pseudomonadota; class Gammaproteobacteria; order Pseudomonadales; family Halieaceae; genus Marimicrobium. The sequence goes on along the minus strand of JAGRIE010000003.1, from coordinate 114,752 downwards.
CGATAGCGGCCTCGACCTGGTGGTCGGGAATACCGATCTGGATCTTCACCTTGGGCTGGAATTCGACCAGGTACTCGGCGCCGCGATAGAGCTCGGTATGGCCCTTCTGGCGACCGTAGCCCTTCACCTCTTCCACGGTCATACCCATGATGCCTATCTGTTGCAGCGCATCGCGAACGTCGTCAAGCTTGAACGGCTTGATGATAGCGGTCATCATCTTCATGTTGTTTCCTCACGATTATAGTGCCCCGCTGAGTTATCTGTTATCGACTACCGGGGTCTCTGGTGCAGTTGTCCCCGCCACACGACGCGGCGGTACCCGCATCCTGCCACAGTGTGGTGCAAAGGTTAACAGTCTCCTGTACCAAATGGGGAAGTGCCGCGCGCCGACGCAGCGCCCGCCACTGCCAGCGGCCTTGATCTGGACGTGCATCACCCTGTGTGACATGGTATCAATACGCACTTTCCGCTGGAGCCGAACAGGCGTATTCATGAAATCATTGACTTGCTTCCTCACAGCGGCCCTGCTGCTGACTGCCGCCACAACACGGGCCGAACAGGGCAGCGATGCCGCGCCGCCGGCACCCGCCCTGCCCCGCCAGGTGATCCTGATCATCGGCGATGGCATGGATGAGCAGCAGATTACCATCGCGCGCAACTACCTGCGCGGCGCCGGGGGAGAACTGCTGCTCGATCGCATGCCGCTGCGCGCGGCAGTGCATATCGAGACGATTGAGGACAGTGTGGACGGCCAGCCCGTGTACGTCGCGGATTCCGCCAATACCGCCAGCACCATGGCGACCGGCGCCGTTACCAGTATCGGCCGCATCAGCACCAGCGCCGGCGACGACCGCGACCTCACCACCATCGCCGAACTGGCCACTGCAGCGGGCCTGCGCACCGGCATCGTCACTACGGCGAGCGTCACTGACGCCACACCCGCCGCGTTCGCCGCCCATATCAGCCTGCGCCTGTGCGAGGACGCCGCCACCATGGTGGACATCAGGTACCACGATATTCCGCTGGGAGAGTGCACGGCTGACCTGAAGGCGAACGGCGGCAGCGGCTCCATCGCCGAGCAACTGGCGGTATCCGGTGTAGATGTGATCCTGGGCGGCGGCCGCTCTCACTTCAGCCCGGTAGCCGAGGGCGACACCCTCAGCACCCTCGAACTGGCGCAGCGCAATGGCTACACTGTGGTCACCAGCGCCGAGGCACTGGCCACCGCGGCGCCGGATACCAAATTACTCGGCCTGTTTTCCGACGGCACCATGCCGGTGCGCCTGCAAGGAGAAAACGGGCGTGAGGCGGAGCATCCGCAGCGCAGCTGGCTCAACCACCTGCACCCCTACCTGGGCAGCGTCACCCTGCCCACCCCGATGCGATGCGAGCCAAACCCCGCGTTCGCCAGCGTGCCGACGCTGCGCCAGATGACGGATGCGGCACTGCAGCACCTGAGCGATAACAACGAGCGAGGGTTCTTCCTGATGGTTGAATCAGCCTCTATCGACAAACAGTCACACGAGCGCAAGCCCTGCGGCTCTATCGGTGAGCTGGAGCAACTCGAGGAGGCGCTGGATAGCGCCCTGGACTTTGCCGCCACGCACCCCAACACACTGGTCATGGTGACGGCTGATCACGCCCAGGCCGCGCAGCTGACTCCCGACGAGAGTCTGTTCGCGCAATTCCCCATCCCGGTGTTCACACCCGGCAAGGTGGCGCGGATCATCACCCCGGAAGGGGGGCAGATGGCGGTGAACTACGGTACCAACAACTTTGTGATGGAGGAGCATACCGGCGCCGCAGTGCCGCTGTTCAGCAACGACGAGGGGCTGGGGCGGATTCCGCCCTTTATACGACAGTCCGGCATCTTCACCCTCTCAAGGGACTATCTGGGGCTGTAGTACCCGGTGGGGCCCGCGCCGCACCGGTGACTGGCTATCAGAGATTGATCCAGCTGTTCAGCGCCCGCAGCCGGAACTGCGTGCCCTGGTAGTTCAGTACTACCGAATCGGGCAGAATCTCCTCCACCTTCATACCCGCGGCGGGGCTGCCGCCGACACTCAGTGTCTTGCTGTTCAGCACGACGGTGGAGCGCGCGCTGTCACTGGAGTAGTCATGGCGCAGGTAGTAGACCGTGGGTATGCTGTCTTTCACCTGCTGCGACAGATCGATCAGCAGGGGCACAGGATGATCGGTGAGGCCGAGATTTTTCGCCTCCTGCTGCGCCAGCTTGATCATGGTATCGACGTCTATCGTCTGCTCGGTGCTGTCCGCGGCGGGTCGCTGCGGACGCCGCACTTCAGGCTCCTCCGCCAAATCCGGATTCTCATAGAGCCTGGCGATGGCCTCGTTCACCGGTGCCGCAGGCTCCGGCACCGCGGCTGGTGTCGGTGTCGGTGTCGGTGTCGGGGAGTCAGTGACGGTGGCAGTGTCGACACCCTGCCGGTCAACCTCCCCGGGCTGGCGCTCCGCCGGGGGTGGCACCGCCGCGACCCCGTCGGCCGGCACGGTCTGAGCAGGGTTGTCCGTCGCGCCGGGCAGCGCCGGTGCCGCGGGCGCAGGCGCTAGCTCAGGCCTGGCGGGCGGAGCGGCGGCCACCGTCGGCGGCGGCATCACTACTGGACCCGTCGCTATCGCGTCAGCCGTCGCGGCCGGCTGCGCTGTACTGGCATCGCTGTGCCGGGCCGGTTTCGGTGCACTGTAGCGCTCCATGAACAGCCAGGCGATAACGACGATGGCGATGCACAGCGCCACCCACAGCAGATACTGTCGCCGGTTGACCGACACCTGGGCCACCGGGTGATGCGTCGACAATCCGGGGACAGGGTTGGCATCGTCGCGCGAGCGGTTGAGGGCATCCAGGATCAGCGACACAGGCAGGCTACCTCGGCAGGGGTGTGGATAACAATGTGCTTCATTCGCTTGCCTGCGGTGCGACAGCCGACTGCAATTGTCGCAGCGCCTGTTCCGCGGTGACGTCCACGCCCAGCTGTTCGTTGAGTGTAAGCAGCGTCTGCACCCCGACCACACCGTCGTCTATCAAACCATTCTGCTGCTGGAACAGGCGTACCCGCTGTTCCAGTGCGCGGTTGAAGCGACGCCCGGCCAGCGGCTGCGGCTGGTTGTCAAGCTGTGCAAACAACTGTGCCACCGACGCGACCACGGCGCTGTCATCGCCGACCACCAGCGGTCTGCCAAAATTCTCCGGCGGGTGCCACAGCAGCCGATAGCGGCCCGTCCAGTGCGGCGCCAAGTCCGCCAGGTTCACCTGCGCCAGGCCGGCTGCGGTCAAGACGGTGGCCCTCGGCCCCTCGATATCAATCAACAACACTTCGGCGGAAAAGCGCTCCGGCGTGATCGTCTCCAGCGATACGGGGCGGTCAAAAGCCGCCAGCTCATCCCAGGTCCAGAGCTCGCCTTCGAGGCAGGCCAGGCCCAGTTGTGTGCTCTCGGAACAGGGGTAGGGCGGCGCCGGAAGATCGGAGTTCAGCGCCCATAGCAGCGCCAGCGCATCACCCGGCGGCTGCATGGCATCGGCGATGCTGATGGTCGCTGGCGACGCGGCCTCGACGGGCGCAGTCGCCGCAACCGGTGCCTCCGCAGCGCCCGGCCCGGCGCTGCCGCTGGCATCGACGACAGGCTGCTCGGCGGCCGCTTCTGCGATGGCCGCGGCGGGACTGCTACCCGGTTCAGCGACGGTGAGTGCCGCCGGCGCCGAATCGCGAGCGGCGACTGCAGGCTCCACATCAGGGGCCGCCGTGTATTTCCCCAGCAGCCAGCCGCCGGCCCAAACCAGCAGCGCTACCAGCAGCGCCAGTACCAACCAGCGCCAGGGGTTAGGCTCCGCCTGCTGTTCGCCCAACACCTCTTTTACCGCCAGCCTCAGCATATCGTGATCCACATGCCCGGCATTGCGGCCGTAGGCGCCCAGCAACATGCGGTCGCAGAGCACATTGATGACCCGGGGTATCCCGCGCGTGGCCTTGTAGATACCACGCACCACCGCCGGAGAGAACACCACGCGCTCCGGGCTCATGCCAGCCACCTGCAGCCGGTGCTGGATGTAGGCATTGGTTTCATCAAAGTTGAGGGGATCGAGGTTGTAGCGAGCAGTGATACGCTGGTTCAGCTGCCGCAACTCGGGACGCGCCAGCATCTGCGCCAGCTCGGGCTGGCCTATCAGGATGATCTGCAGCAGTTTCTCATTGTCGGTTTCAAGGTTGGTGAGCAGCCGGATCTGTTCCAGCACATCGAAATCCAGGTGTTGCGCCTCATCGATCAGCAGCACTGTCTTGCGACCGCGAGCGTGGTTCTCGAGCAGGAAACTGTGCAGTTTATCGGTCAGGGTCTTGAGTGTGTGGTTGTCGTGATCGTAGTCGATACCCAGTTCGTCGCAGACGCTGCCCAACAGTTCAATCGCGTTCAGTGCCGGGTTCAGTATGATCGCCACATCTGTGTCGCTGGGCAACTGTTCCAGCAGGCAGCGGTTGATGGTGGTTTTTCCGGTGCCCACCTCGCCGGTCAGGAGGATGAAGCCGCCGCCGGTTCCGACCCCATAGAGGAGATGCGCCAGCGCATCCCGGTGGCGGGCACTCATGAACAGGTAGCGGGGATTCACCGCAATGGAGAATGGTGCTTCCGTCAATCCAAAGTATTGGTAGTACATGCAGTCGCTAGCCAGTGGCCTGTGCGTTTCAATCTGCGGGCATTATGCCCAAGCGCTGGCGGCAATGCTATGTCGGCAGCAGGACCGGGCGAGGTTTGTGGGCGCCGGCGCGCTGGATCGCCGGCCGCCCCCGGTCACACCGCAGTGCTCGCGGGCTTGTTCGGAAGTATGTCCAGCATATTGGACAGCGCGTGCTCAGCGAAACCGGCTCCCGCCTCGGCGTAGTAATTGAACACCACATCCGCGCCAGCCGCTCGCATGCGCGCCCGCTCGTCCTCATACTTTGCCACCGCGGCCACTTTGCCGGTGTAACCGGAGTTGCGCAACTGCTGCACGGCATCCACCATCTCGGACAGCGACGGCATGGTAAACATCACCAGCTTATAGTCCGTGGCGTGCAGGCCCTCCCAGAAATCAGCATCCTCGGCATCCCCGTAGATGACGCGACGGCCGGCGGCGTTGTGCTGGCTCATCTTCGATTTATCGGTATCGACACCGCACACACGCAGGTGATACTGCGATTCAATCGTGTCGTAGGCACCGGAGCCCACCCGCCCCATCCCAATGATGAGCACCTCGACATTGCGCGCCGGGCACTCGGGGTTGTCCTCAAACGCGGACGCCGACTCAAACCGCTTGAGCGAACCCTTGAACCTGCTGTAGAAGGTGTGTGAGCGGCCGTTGAGCAGTGTGGAAATCACGAATGACAGCGCCACTGCCAGCGCCAGGATTGCCATCCAGTCATCACTCAGCCAGCCCTTCTTGACGCTGAGAGCGGCGACAATCAAGCCGAACTCACTGAACTGGGTCAGCGCCAATGCCGCCAGTAAAGCCGTCCTGGCCCGCAGTTTGTAGCGCGCGAGCAGGAAGAAAAACGCCACACCCTTCAGGGGCAACAGCAGGCAGAGGCCCAGGGCCACTGCCAACATCGACAGCGAGGGCGTCACCGCAAGGCCGATGTTGAGGAAAAAGCCGATCAGGAAAATGTCCTTGAAGCTCATCATCGACTTGCTCAACTCGCCCGCCTTGCGGTCGCCGCTGAGCAGCATACCCATGACCAGCGCCCCGAGATCGGCCTTCATGCCCACCACTTCAAACAGCGCACTGCCGGCAAACGTGATGATGATACCGGCCAGGATCAACACCTCGTCGTGCCCGCTGGCGCGCAGGACATAGCTGGCCAGTGGCCGGGCAAAATACAGCAGCGGCAACAACAGCGCCCACTCAGAGGGCACTTTCCCCGTCGACGCGGTGAGGAACAGCACGGCAATGATATCCTGGACAATCAGTATCCCCACCGCGATCTGGCCGTGACGCACGCGGAACTCACCGCGATCTTCCAGAATGGCGACCGCGCACACCGTGGAGCTGAAACTCAGCGCAAACGCCACCAGCGCCGCGTGCTGCATGCTGATGTCGGACACCAAAGGCAAGCCCAGCACGCCCAGTACCAGCAGGAAACCGAACGAGACCAATCCGAAGCTCGCGGTGTGTTCAAACGTGGATCGGTAGATTTCCGGTCGCAGCAAGCTGGCGAGATCCAGCTTGAGGCCGATTATGAAAAGCATCAGTGAAATGCCGATATTGGCGATAAACTCAATCGTTTCGGATGACTCAAAGCCGGCCATTCCCAGCCCAAAGCCGGCTATCAGGTATCCCACCAGCGGCGGCTGACCGATCTGCCGGGCGGCAAAGCCACAGGCAAAGGCGACGAGAATGATCAGACTATCCATGGTGATCCAGCTTGTGGTGCGGCGGTATGAGTGAACAATGCGTTCTGCGAAGCTGTTTTATACCACACCTCGCTCAATGATCGAATCGCCGTTACGGGGTTTCCCCGGCTACCGGTGCGCTGGCGCGGCCACGGACCTTACCGAGGGACAATCCCGACGGCGTAAACTCCGTGGCAGTCGGCTGCGCCACTCACGCAACGTACGCGCCCAACTGCTCCGCATAGCGGTGTGTATCGAGGTCCCGGTGCTGCTTCCAGGGGTGAAAACCGGGCTTGAAAAATGCCAGCCAGTCGCGGAACGGCCGGGTCAGGAAGCCCTCCTTCGGACCGAAGCAGAACTTGAGGCCGGTTTTCCAGGTCGACCATTTCCACAGGCTGCCATCCTTGTACAGCAGCACCGTCAGGTTCACAAACAGCCCCAGCAGGAAAAAGAAACTGGCGAAAAACATCGCAAAACGCAGGAAGACCGGACCGCCGCCAGTGGCGTGATACACATCAAAGGCGACACCCTTGTGTTCGGTCTCCTCCACCGCGTGCCACTTGAACAGCGCCTGCACACTGGGGTCCAGCCCCTGCTGCGTGGCGTCAGCGTTGGTGAGCACCTGGTAGGCGAGGATGGCAGTGAAGTGCTCCATGCACACGGTTATCGCCAGCGCTGCCCGGCGCACGGCCCGGTACTTTTTGCCAAACTTGCTGAACGCCCGCAGATCACGGCGCACCAGCCCCTCCAGCCATGCCACCGGATAGCCGTGGCGGGCGGCGAGATCGTTCATCGCCTCGTGCACCAGTGTATGCTGTGCCTCCTGGGCGCAGAACTCCCTGATTTCCTGCAGCAACTTCGGATCGCTGACCTGGTCGCGGTAGGCCAGCACCGAGCGAATGAAGAAGCGCTCTCCCTCGGGAAACAGGATCGACAGGGCGTTCATGAAATGCGTTTTGAAGGGATCGTTGTCGAAAAAATACCTGGGTGCGTGGTTCGTGGCCGCCGGATCAAACTTCCTCACTTGAATCGTGAGGGGAGTGTTGGATTCACTGAACTGCTCTGCTGCGCCCATGAGAGGACCCTCCGGATAGATAAAGGTCGCTTACCTGCGACCTTAATGGATAATAGTTTTATCCATTGAGTGTGTCAATAAATTATCTATAATAACGCCATCGAAAGGTTCACGCAGCGACTGGTACGCGCCCGGCTCGCCCCGCTGCGGTTCCGCAGACGCGAGAGACCGTGCATGCCCAGACACAAGGTAAAAGCCCACAGCGGCGACAGCCGACAGTACCGTATGTCGGAACTGGTGCAGACGTCCGGCGTCTCCCGCGACATGATCAAGTACTACCTGCGCGCCGGGCTGCTGCCACAGCCGAGCAAACCGCGCCCCAATCTCTCGCTGTACACAGACAACCACCTGTTATTGATTCGACTGATCCTGCGCGTACAGCAGCAAACCAGCCTGTCACTGCCAGAGATTGCGACGGCGTTTCGCGCGGCCAACTACGACCCCACCACCATTGAAATCGAATTGCTATCAGACAAATACCACGCCGGCCGCCGCGATTTCATCATTCCGTTCGAAGCCGAAACCCGCAGCGACGTCAGCCTCAGCGTACCGCAGGCGTTTCTCGACAACCTGCACCGCCACGGCCTGCTGGACCAGACAGATCACCTCGATGAAAGCCAGAGGGAGATTGCCGGGCTGCTGTGGGCGGCGAGTAACGAGGGCGTTCCGATCGATTTTTTCCAGGCCGCGCGGGAAAAACTGCAGGCACTGGCCGAACTTGAGGTCAAGGCCCTGATCGCCATACAGCGCCCGCAGTTGCACTTTGGCGAGGTGGTGTCAGCCGTGACCGGCACCGACCGCGTCGTGAACCGCTGGATGATCAGCGAGAAGACCCGGATGGCGAGGCACTTGTTCCAGCGCGTGATCGAGAACTCGGAGAAGGCGCTGTCGACCGTACACGACACCATCTACCTCCCCAGCAAGCTCTTCCGCAAACGCTTCCGTATCGACGAGGAACTGGCGGGTATCGCACAGGCCATCAGCAAAAACCCGCGCAATCGCAAGGCGCTGCACAATGCCTGCCGCACCTGTCTGCTGCTGGCCGATTACGAGGGCGCGCAGGGCTTCGCTGATGCCGCCCTTGCGCTCAAGCGCAATGATGATTTCGCCATCGCCTGCAAATGCCTCGCCTACGCGATGGACAAAGATCTCGAACAGGCGCAGCGCTATGCCGACATGCTGGCGACAGCGCAGAGTACCCATACCATCGCGATGGAGGCGCGCCTGCTGACACTGCTGATGCAGGCGGCCAAACTCGGCGGCGTCTCCGACACCACGGAGCTGATGAAACAGGCGGCAGACCTGTTCCGCGAACCGCTGTCGGTGTCGGCGGAGGAGGCGTTTGATCACTTTGAAGCCAGCCTGCTGCGCGCGCGGGCCAACACCATATTCCCCGATGCGATCAACGCGCTGCCAGAGGCGATCAGCGATCTGCAGAGCATGCAGGAAAAACTCGAGGGCAACAGCTACCAGGCACTGGGCTTGCCGGCGGAAGGCACACGCCTGGTCTACCAGGTCTACACCAGCTTTTACCTCGGGCAACTGCATGAGGCCACCGGTGCTGCCGCCCAGGCCAGGCGCTATTACGAAAAGGTGATCCAGTTGGACCCCTCCTCCAATTTCGGTGAAATGGCCTACCTCAAACTGGGGTGAATGGCTGCGACACACAGGGCGAACTGGACCGGAACATCCGCACAGCGTTCGCAGCGCTGGCGCCGGCTGGGCACTGGGGCTGCCACCTCGTCTCTACAGCAGCAGGTTCACCAGGTTTTCAATCAGCGCTGCCCCCACCCAGGTCAGCGGCGGAATGACCAGGTAGAACGCCAGCGTGGTGATATTGCCCAGGTTGAACGGCCAGGTCGACAGCTGTGCCACCTCACGCCGATACGTGAGCAGGGGCAGCAGCGCATCCAGTTCACCGGCGTCGAGATCCACACTCCCGTCATTACCGGTCACCGCCTCAATCCTGTCGAGCAACCGCAGCATCTCCTGATTTTTCAACGCCACCAGACGCTGGTGCAGCGGCCACACCGGTATGATAAACATCACAATCAACGGCCCCAGAATCGCCACCGCACCAGGTACGCTCTCGGCGAGGTCCAGCCCGCCTTCGAGGTTAATCAGCGGGAACAGCGCCAGCGCTCCGATAATCGCCAGGCTGGAGATGATGGAGACACGCGCAAAGGGCAGCAGCTTGCGCGTATCCAACAGTGAGACACGCGCATATGTCCCGCCGAGACGCCCGAAGATAACAGCCTGTTGGATCAACATGGCAATGACCGTGGTCATCACCACCCAGACCATCAGCGTACCCACCACGGTCAGCAGGTCCGACACACTGGCGACAGCCTTTGCGACCGCAGCCGACCACGAGCGGGAGATGAAGGCCAGGTGCATACACTCCGCCAGCGCGCCCCCGCCCAGACAGACCAGCGTCAGCCGCAGACTGGCGGAATCGAGGCGCGCATACATATACTCAAAGCCCGTGTCATCCAGCGCCAGTATCGGGCGCAAGGCGCGCATGGCCTCCTGCGCCTTGGCCGTGATGTAACTGAAGATGGGAATGATATAGGCGATTATCAGGCCGAAGAACAGTGCCGGTGGCCGGTGCTCCGAGGACTCTGCCGCGCCGGCGTAAAACAGCGTCAACAGCAGCGTCGCCAGCAGCAACCCGGTCCAGACGCGGCCGTACTGAACCGGCAACACCAGTCGCAGAAGCCAGACTTTATGGAGATTCATCGCTGGCGGAACGCCGCCGCGGAGCGACCTCTGCGCCTTCTCATCAGGACGCCGACACCTGCTTCGGCCGCACCTTGCGCTTGGCGCTGACCTTTACTTTCGGCCTGGCGCCGAGCTGCACTTTGGGTTCGGTTTTGCTTTTGGCTTTAGCTTTGACTTTGGCTTTGGTTTTGGTTTTGGCTTTGGTTTTGGTTTTGGTTTTTGCCCCACTCTTGGCTGCTGGCGTCCCGGCCCGCTCGGAAGCCGCCTTTTTTGCCGCAGGGCGGCGCGGCGCCGGCGTTTTCTTCGCTGCTTTTTTGGGTGCTGCCGACTTCACCTTTTTGGTCGGGCCACGCTTGGTCGGGCCACGCTTGGTCGGGGCACGTTTGGCCGGGGCACGCAATCCCACAACCTGTTCCAACTCGACCAGCGCATTCTCCAGATAGTCGATCATGCGCTGGATTTCCGGCAGCGAACGCCGACAGGCGACGATGCCGAAGTCCAGGCTTCGGGCGTAGCTCACCAGGGTGATATTCATCGCGAAGCCGTCGAATACAATGGAGGCGGGATACACACCGTCCATCCTCGCCCCGTTCCAGTAGAGTTGCTCTCGCGGGCCGGGGACATTGGAGATAACCGTACTGAATGCTGGAAACTGGGCCGCCAGGCCGAGCATGGTGGTCAGCAGCGCCGGCACCTGCGTCAGTTGCATAAAGATCATCGCCTCGCGGGGACTCAGACCCTTGAGCAAATCCTTGCCCGCGTGCATGGATTCCTGGATGGTGCGCAGGCGTCGCTCCGGGTCGGCGATATTCGTGGCCAGGTCGGCGGTGATAAATCCCACCGCATTGCCGGCACTGAAGTCGCCCTTCTCACGCAGCGATACCGGCGCCATCGCTTTCAGTGAGTGCGCGGGCAACTCGTGGTGGCCGATCAGGTATTCGCGCAGCGCGCCGGAGCACATCGCCAGCACCACGTCATTCACGGTGCCGCCTATCGCCTTGCACACCGCCTGTATGCGATCGAACTCCCAGGATTGCGCGACAAAGCGCCGCGCGCCGTCGACACGGGTATTGATCGAGGTACGCGGGACATTGTGCCAGGGTACGGCGAGATTGCCGCCGCGTCCGAAAAATGCGCCGCCAAATCGCCGCAGTGCTCCCAGTACATGCGCTGAGCTGTCGAACTGCTGCTTCAGCGCGTCTGCCACCGCGCGCAACTCCGGCTCGTCCGGCACCACGCGCCGCTGCTTCCTGGCACCGATGGTGGCGAGATAGCGCTGATAGGCGCTCAGCGACATGGGGAGATCGGGAGTCCTGAAATCCGGGTCGGTCGAGGACACCCCCTGCGTCAGCTGCATGGACGCCACGCCGTCGATCGCCGCGTGGTGCATTTTCGAATACACCGCGAACTGGTTGTTTTGCAGACCCTCGATCAGGTGGATCTCCCACAGCGGGCGATTGCGGTCCAGCAGCGTGCTGTGCAGGCGCGACACCAATGCGAACAGCTCGCGATAACGGCCCGGACTGGGCAGCGCAGAATGGCGAACGTGGTAGTCGATATCGATGTTCTTGTCCTTTTCCCAGTACATCGGCCCCAGCGGGCCGGCACGACCGGTGGTGACATACTCGCCAAACGGCTCGCGAAAATCATCAGCGGTCAGGCCGTCCAGCTGCAACTCCCCGACAAAGTCCTGCGCCGTCGCGCCCTTGGGCAGGGTGTACAGACCCACCCCGCCGACATGCATCGGCGTTTCACGCTTTTCGGCCAACAGGAACGCGGCATCCGCCAAATTGATTCGTCGCATGATGATTGCCTCTTGTTATGGAATGAGTGAACAGGCAGCCATAGTACAGCGTCGATCGGGAAAAGAAAAAATCGGCGGCACGGTCACCCCGACAATTATTTACGGCCACCCGACATCGCGCAATCGGGACAGGCCCATGCCGCTGCAAGCCATGCCCATGCACTGGCGACACCAGCCCAGAGATGGCTATACCGCATGTCGTTGCGCTCAACTACAATAGCTCCCTTTTTCGAGCGCGCTTTCATGACAGCCGAACGGCATGCGGTACGCCACGCAATTTATCTTTCTGTAGTGATGGTCTTGCTCGGCAGTACCGCGGCGGCGGTGACGAAGTATGTCGCTGCGCATGTTACGGTAGAGGCGATTGTCACCGTGCAGTATGCCGTGGCCACGCTGCTGTGCCTGCCGCGCATCTTGCGGCCGGGGCTCGGCAGCCTGAGCACGGATCGCGTCGGCCTGCACCTGGTGCGCGGACTTGCGGGCGTGGCGGGTTTCTACCTGTTCTATGCGGCACTGAACCATATCCCGCTGATGGATGCGATGATGCTGCGCCAGAGTGCGCCGCTGACAGTGCCGCTTGTGATGTGGCTGTGGGGCCGGGAAATGATCGCCAGGAACGCCTGGCTGCCGCTGCTGATCGGGTTTGTCGGGGTCGCCATCATCCTGCGGCCATCGCCCACCGGGTTGAGCTGGTGGCACGCCGGCGGCTTCCTGTCGGCTCTCGCGCTCGCCGTCTCCATGGTCGCGACGCGCAAACTGGCCGTGACGGAACCGACCGCGCGCATATTGTTCTACTACTGTGTGCTGTCGCTGGCCTGCGTACTGCCCTTTGCAGTGCATGACTTCGCAGGCCTCCCGCTGCTGCACTGGCTGGCGATGCTCTACATTGGCGCCGCCATTTACTGGACACTTGAACTGTATACTCGCGCTTACGGCATGGCACCGACTGCGGCGATCGCACCCATCAACTACCTCGCGGTGGTCCTGGCTGGATTCTGGGGCTGGCTGTTCTGGGACCAGATACCGGATACCTGGTCAGTACTGGGCAGTGTACTGGTGGTCGCAGGCGGACTCCTCACCATCTATCTCGCCAGTGACAGGACCGGCAGCAACCACGACTCAGGAAACGGCGCCGTATAGGCCCCGTTGCAGACTGCAGCGCCCTGCTAATGCGTGCTGGCCGTGGCCTTGTTCTCATAGACACTGCGACGCTCGGCATTGTACTCGACACCCGACTTGCGGATGTCCGCCTCGCTGCGCCAGGTCTTTTGCTTCGCCGGGGCGACATAGCGGGTGCCGGAATCCAGGTTGGCGGGATCCACCCGCACCTCTTCCCGCGAACTCGCCGTCTCACAGGCCGTGTCGGTAAAGGTGGTAGCCCCTGTCGCATGATCAGTGCACATATACACACGCGCCGCCGCCAACTGCGGCCCCATCAACAGCAGTGCTATAACAATACGGCGAATCATATTAATCACCCCATTCCATTTGTCTATATCTGGTAGAGTAGACCGAGTCCTGTCGGCGAGGCGACAAAAATGTCGTGTTTTCTCCAGAAAGGTGAAATACCTCGCAAAAAGCAACCGACAGGGTGAAATAACCTACTTTCCAGTGAATGTATGGCGGCCATATCCGGGGTTGAACTATCGCGGTGCAGCAATGTCTACACTGACACCCCCGACACTGATGGACTATCCCATGCCGCGCGCCGCCCTGCTGCTTCTCACCCTGCTCAACCTGCCTCTCACCGCACAGGCAGGCTCGGCGACAGCGGTCTTCGCCGGCGGCTGTTTCTGGTGCATGGAGTCCGACTATGAGGCACTGGACGGAGTCAGCAGTGTGGTCTCCGGCTTCACCGGTGGCACGCTGCCCAACCCGACCTACTCGGGCAATCACCAGGGGCATGTCGAAGCGGTCGAGGTGACCTACGATCCGGACGTGGTCAGCTATGCGCAACTGCTGGACCTTTTCTGGCACAGTATCGACCCGTTTGATAACAAGGGGCAGTTCTGCGACAAGGGCGCGAGCTACCGCAGCGCGATTTTCCCGGGCGACGCCACCGAGCGTGCACTGGCCGAGGCCTCAAAAACCGCCGTGGCAGAGCGCTTCCGCGATCACACCGTATACACCGAGATCCAGGATGCAGGCACGTTCTGGCCGGTGGAGGAATACCACCAGGACTACTACCTGAAGAATCCCATCCGCTACAAGTACTACCGCTGGAACTGCGGCCGCGACCAGCGCCTGCAGGAGATCTGGGGTGATGAGGCCGGCACCTTCCGCGAGGAGCCGCAGCTGGAAATTCAGTCCTGAACGGTGGGATCGACACTGCCGATCAGGGCCAGCGCCTCGTCGCACCAGGCGAGAAACTGCTGGCCCTGGCCGAGGCCGCGGATCAATGCCAGGTAGGCGCCCTTGCTGCGGGTCGGCAGGGATGCAGGGTCGCTGTAGTGCCGCAGGCGAATTTTTTCATAGGTGTACAACAGCCGCATCATCTGCTTGCGACGGTCAGAGATTTCTGCTGCCAGATGGGCAGCGTTGGCGGCACTGAGGTTGTACAGTTTGATAACCAGCTCGTCCTTGGCCGCCTGGTTCCTGGTGGCACTGAACACCCACTCTGACAGCGCCTCGCGACCGGCGGGCGTCAGCCCGTAGACGATCTTGTTCGGCTTGCCGCTCTGCTGTACCTCGCGTTTGCTCAGCCACTGTTTCTCGGCGAGCTTGCGCAGTTCCTGGTATATCTGTTGATGGGAGGCATGCCAGAAAAATCCCATCGAGGTTTCAAAATCCCGCGCCAGCTCATAACCCGACAGGTCAGCATCGATCAGGGCCGTCATGATGGCATGCGCAAGAGCCATTTTATCGGGGGCTACTCAAAGTTCGGGAATCAACCTGGAAAACTGCTCAATCATCGGCATCACAATCTCCGGCTTGTCCCAGTTCTCCATACCGACACCGATATTACAGCGATGGACCCCCATATCGCGATAGGATTTCAGCAGGTCGGCTGTGACCGGCGACATCACCACCAGCGTGATTTCCACGGCGTCGGGATCGCGCCCATGGTCACTGACCAACGCCCGGAAGCGCTTGATATCCTGTTCGACATCCTGCATCGCCACATCCACCGGCATCCAGCCATCGGCCCATTGCGCGGCATGCTTCACACCCAGCGGCCCCATCGCGCCCAGCGTTACCGGTGGCCCGCCGGGACGGGTTGCCTTGGGCTCGAACCACACGGGATCAAAATTGATCAGTTCGCCGTGGAATTCCGGCTCGGCATCGGTGAGCAAGGCGCGCTGCGCCAGCACGGTCTCCTTCAGCCCGAGATAGCGGCGTTTGAACGGCAGCCGGGTGGCATTCTCGAACTCTTCCTGATTCCAGCCCACGCCGCAGCCGATCACAACCCGGCCGTTGGAGAGCCTGTCCAGCGTGGCGATGGTCTTGGCCTGGGAAAACAGTTCCCGCTCCATCAGCAGTGCGATTCCCGTGCCGAGTTTGAGGGTCGTGGTGGCCGCCGCCGCGGCCATCAGCGATATATACGGGTCCATCATTTTCTTATACGGCTCAGGCAGCTCGCCGCCGGGCGGATACGGCGTCAAGCGCGATACCGGGATGTGACTGTGCTCGCCGTACCAGAGCGATTCAAAGCCGGCCTCTTCCAGCGTCTTTGCCAGCAGGTGGGGGGCCGGATCATCCGCCGTATTCATCGAACTGAAACCCAGATGCATGCTCTATACCTCGCGCAGAATTATGTCGTTGTCAGTATCCCGGGCCTGCCACAGTAGCCCCGTCGCAGGCTGCGCTCCAGCGCGGACCGAACAATAGGCGGCAACAGTTCAGATTGATAGACGCGAGCGTCAG
The DNA here is from genome assembly GCA_020443425.1 of Halioglobus sp. GTDB lineage: Bacteria > Pseudomonadota > Gammaproteobacteria > Pseudomonadales > Halieaceae > Marimicrobium. The sequence continues at coordinate 98,907 of JAGRIE010000003.1, read as the reverse complement.
GCATCACCACCGGCAGCGGCCCGGCGCTGGCGCACCGCCGCCGCCAGCGTCTGCAGCGCCGGCAGTGTAGCGTCCCAGCTGATACAGGGGTCGGTAATGCTTTGCCCGTAGGTCAATGGCGTTCCGGGGACCACGTTCTGGCGCCCCTCCACCAGGTTGCTCTCGAGCATCAGACCGAAGATGCTGCGGTTGCCCCGCGCCACCTGGTTGGCGATATCGGTGGCGACATCCACCTGGCGGGCGGGAATCTTGCGACTGTTGGCGTGACTGGCATCAATCATGATGCGTGGCGGCAGCCCGGCTTTGGCCAGCATTGCCTCCGAGTCCTCCACCGAAAACATATCGTAGTTGGGGCTCTTGCCACCGCGCAGGATAATATGGCAATCCTCGTTACCGGTGGTCTGGAAAATAGCCGAGCGGCCCTGCTTGGTCACCGACAAAAAGTGGTGCGGCTGCGAAGCGGATTTGATCGCATCGATGGCCACCTGGATATCGCCGTCGGTGGCGTTCTTGAAACCCACCGGACAGGACAGCCCGGACGTCAGTTCCCGATGTGTCTGGCTCTCTGTGGTACGGGCGCCGATAGCGCCCCAGGACACCAGGTCGGCGAGGTATTGCGGGCTGATCAGGTCGAGGTACTCGGTGCCTGCCGGCAAACCCATCTCAGCGAGATCCAGCAACAGCTTGCGGGCCAGGTGCAGCCCCTTGTTGATCTGGAAACTGTCATTCAGGTCCGGATCGTTGATCAGGCCTTTCCAGCCGACCGTGGTGCGCGGCTTTTCAAAGTAGACGCGCATGACAATGAACAGGTCCTCCTGCAGTTCATCTGCCGCGCGCTTCAGCAGCGTCGCATATTCCAGTGCCGCTGCGGGATCGTGGATTGAACACGGCCCCACGACGACGACCAGCCGGTCATCCTCGCCGGTGAGCACCCGGTGAATAGCCTCGCGGGCGTGAGCGACGGTGTCCGCTGCGGTATCGCTGAGCCCGATATCCTTGATCAGTTGTTGAGGGGATATCAGTTCGTTGATCTGCTGGATCCGCAGATCGTCGGTTCTCGCTGTCATAATCCGTTCCATATTCAGGGGGCGCACACTATACCATCAGGAGGATTGCTCGCTCCACCAGTCATCCAGCATAGTACCCACCGTATTGGGCACCACCAGGTGGGCGCCGTACCAGGTGTGCAGGCAGCGGATACGGGAGAAATTGGCAATACCGCCGATGCCCCGCCCGGCCAGCGCATCGCTGAAGTTCAGCGCCTGCAGTCGCTGTCGTACCGCGGCGGACATATAGGACTCGCGCAGCGCGATATGGGCGATGTGATCCCGCCGCAGCTTGCTGAGCAGGCTGGCATCGGCGTCGATACGCTGCTGGAACTGTGCGATCAGGCCGCGCGCCTCCTCCTGGTCGATGCGGTAACACAGCACCGGATCGACCAGCCAGAACAGCGTCGGGAAGGGTTTGTCCTCCACCAGGGAGGCGACCCGGATGACCCGCGGCTGCCCGTCCGGGCCGGCCACGGCGACAGCCTCGAGGCCGCGGGGCTCCCGGCCCAACAGCGCGGCAACCTGTTGTGTAACGTCAGGGGAAAGCATCAGGCGCTCAACCACAGTAGTGTCTCGGGCCGCCATTCTACGCAAAGCCAGCCGCTTTCGCAGCCCGCAACTCCTGCAGGTATACGCATCAGTTGACTTATCACAGCCACGCTATAGACTCCCGCAACTGCATCAGGTGCCTGCTGGCTCACCCTTTGCCAGGGAGAGCTGGAGCAGGTTAAACGGGAAGATTGGTGCGTCGACGCCCCGCGGGATATCCCGACTGGCCGCTGCCGACAAATCCAACGCTGCCCCGCAACGGTAACTGAACGCGATCGCGCGCTCATGAGCCCGGAACCGGCCTGGTGGTGAATGTCAATTCACCACAATTGCATTGCTGTGACGATGAAGCGGAGGGCTTCGCGCTGGCTTGACCAACAGGTCGCTATCACAACCACCGGCGGTTGTGCCCCCCCCATTCGTTGCATTTGTTATCTGCATGATGAAGCGGAGGGCTTCCCCACGCAGGCCATTCACCCGCTCCGGGTTGCGCGCCTGTCTCTCCTCGTTTCGTTGCGCCACAACGCGTGAGGACCATCGCTACCATGACCTGCTTACCTATGCGCCTGTGCGGCCGTTGCACCGCTCGCCCGTCCGACCCGCAACATCAGCCCTCCGGGGGCCGCTATTCAAGCACACGGCGACTGGCCGCTGTGCTGATTCTGGGCTTCTGGCTGCAGGTGAACAGCCCGCTGATCGCCCAACCGGGTGTCGGCGGCGCGTCACAAACCGGAGGCCTGCCGCCGCAATTACTGGTCCTGACCTCGCAGCGCAATGCCGAGACCATCGCCGATGCGGCGCGGCAGTTCACAGACCGATACCCGCAGTACCGCATCACCGCGCGCAGCGACGCACAGCTGTGGGAGATGACCCCGGCCCAGGTACAGGCACTGATAGACAGCGCGGACCTGGTTCTGGGCATGGGCCTGTTTGGTGCCGCTGTCGCGGAGCTGCTCCCGCCACTGCAAGCCACTGACACCTCGCTGCTGATCATGAACAGCGACCACCGACTGATCCGCCTCAGCCGACTGCACCGGACAGACGTGTTTGCCGACGACGCACAGGTCGCCCACATCGCCGGCATGCAGCCCGACCACGATTCCGAGCAGCAGCTGGACGACCTGCTGCGACAGCATCCCGGACAGGCTGACTGGATCAGCGCGCGGCGCTACTGGCAGGCCGGCGGCAGCAGCAATACCGCGAACCTGTTCGGCTGGGCGTATCAATTGCTCGGTGAGGACATCGCGGTACAGCCAGCGCAGCCGCAGCCGCGCCTGCGCTGGCTGTACCGCGATGGGATCACCACCACCCTGCCCCCACTTGACGATACCAGGCCGGTACTGGTGGTGCTCGATCATGCCGGTGGCGACCGCCCCGCCGACAGCGCCCTGCTGCGCGAACTGTGCCACCGGGCACAACAGCAGTACCAGCTGCAATGCCTGGTCGGCCTGGCGTACTGGGGTGAGGCAGGTGTGGCCGCAGTGAGCGCGCTGCAGGGGCTCCAAGCACCGCTGAGCGCGGTGGTCATGCTACAGGATTTCGTGATTGGCGGCGGCGAGGGTCGCGAAGCTGTGACCGCGGCACTCAACAGCCTGGACGTGCCGCTGGTGAAGGCGATCAAGTTGCGCGACCGCACGGCCCTGGAGTGGCAGCTGTCCTCAGATGGGCTGGCCCACGACAAGGTCTACTACCAGATCGCCATGCCCGAGTTACAGGGCGCCAGCCAACCGCTGGTGATCGCCGCCGCCGGCGGCGCGACGAACGACCCACTCACCGGTATCCGCATCCAGCCGATCACAGCGCTCGACGCGGAGCTGGACAGCCTGCTCTCCCGCATCAGCCGCTGGCGGCATTTACAGGTCGCCCCCAACCGCGACAAACGCCTCGCTATCATCTACTACAATCACCCACCCGGGCGGCACAATATCGGCGCAGACAACCTCGACGTCCCGGCCTCGCTGTGGCAGATACTGAGCCAACTGCGGGCGGCCGGTTACACCACCGGTGAGTTGCCTGACTCTCAGGAGGCCCTGCTGGACCAGATGCAGGCGCGCGGGGTCAATCTGCCCAATGACGCCGGAGCGCTGCAAGCAATGAGCCCCCTGGTCGAGCACATGTCGGCACAGGACTATCGCCAGTGGTTCGACCGCCTGCCGCGCGCGGTACAGCAAGAAATGGTGCACGGCCCCTTCGGCCTGCTGCATGCGCAGGTGAACGCGGCACTGGCCGCCGGCAATCCCGAGCTGGCGCGCGACGCCCTGCAGCACACCACCGAGGAGATGCTGCACCTGCTGGAGGGTGTGGATCACCCGGCGCGGGAGCGCGCACTGGCGCTGCTGGCACAGCTGCAGCAGTGCTATGAGCAGATGCTCAGCGCCGACGCGCCTTGCCAGGATGAGGCGCTGACGCTGATCAGCGCGCTGCAACAAACCGGCATTGAAGGTCTCGGCGGCTGGGGCGCGGCACCGGGGCAGGTGATGACCCATAACGGCGACATCCTGCTGCCGGGTCTGCGCTTCGGCAATATCTTTATCGGGCCACAACCTCCCCGGGGCTGGGAAATCAACGAGGAGCTGCTGCACGCCAACCTCGCCTTCCCGCCGCCGCATCAGTACCTGGCGTTCTATCACTACCTGCGCGATGTTTTCAAAGCCGACGCACTCGTGCACTTGGGCAGGCACTCCACCTACGAATTCCTGCCCCGCCGCTCCGCTGGGCTGGCCGAAGATGATTACGCGCGAATCGTCGCCAGCGATATTCCGGGGCTGTACCCGTATATCGTCGAGGGCGTGGGCGAAGGCATACAGGCCAAGCGCCGCGGACTGGCGGTCATGATCGACCACCTGACACCGCCGCTGGAGCACACGCCCCTGTATGACGACCTGCTGCAACTGCGGCAGTTGATCGAGAGTTTCGAGGCGAGCCACGGAAGTGACAATAAGGCGCTGGCCAAGCGCCTGGTGGCGCAGATCCGCGACAAGGTCGATGCACTGGAACTGCGGGATGAGCTGGCCGAGGCGATGTCGGCGGAACTGGCGGTGATGGGCATCAGCTTTGAAGAGGTGGACGACGATATGCTGGTGCACGAGGTCGGCCACTATCTCACCAACCTGCAGGAGCGCTTCATGCCGCTGGGCCTGCATGTCTTCGGCCGCGACTGGGACGGCGACGCCGTGACCATGATGCTGGACTCGATGGCGCCACAGGACAGCGCCGAGCGGGCCGACTGGCAGCAGCTGTTGCAGCAGTCACCCGCGGCCGAAATGACGGCGCTGCTGCGCGGGCTGGACGGCGGCTACATTCCCCCCGGGCCCGGTAACGACCCCATCCGCAGCCCCGGTAGCCTGCCCACCGGGCGCAACTTCTACGCGCTGGACAACAGCCTGATACCCAGCCCCGTGGCCTGGCAACTGGGAAGGGAGATGGCCGCCAGCGCCAGGGCCGACAACCCGCAGAGCCCGGACAAGCGCGAGGCGCTGGTACTGTGGGCGTCGGACGTGGTGCGCGATGAAGGGGTGATGATTGCGTTCGGGCTGGACATGCTCGGCCTGGAACCGGTGTGGAACAGCCGTGGCCTGGTCAAGGGCCTGCAGCGGCGCGCACTGGGCCGGGGCGAGGTGCGGCGCGATGTCGTCTTCACCACCTCCGGCCTGTTCCGCGATCTTTACAGCAGCCAGATGGTACTGCTGGACCAGGCGGTGCTGATGGCACTGGCGGCCAGCGCAGATACCATCCGGCGCGACCACCCCGCGCTGACCCTGGCGCTGCAACAGGCACTGAGCCCCCTGCCTGACAGCCCCGCGGATGCAGCGCGCGCGGCAGACGAAACGCTGGACAGCAACCAGGTGGCCGCGCACTGGGTCGAGCATGCACAGGAACTGCTCGCACAGGGCCACAGCGCGGCGGAGGCCGGCACCCTGGCCAGCCTGCGGGTGTTCGGCGATGCCCCCGGCAGCTACGGTGCCGGGATCAACCGCCTCGTGGAGCGCTCCGGCGCATGGCAGCAACGCGAGGAACTGGCGGCCGTCTATATGCGCCGCCTCGGCCACAGCTACGGCCGCACTGCCGATTCCGGCGGCGGCTTCGGTGCACCGGCGCAGGCCGCGTTCCGCACCAATCTCCAGCACGTGGAGAACACCTATTTCGGACGCTCAAGCAACCTCTACGGGCTGATCGATAACAACGACGCATTCGACTACCTGGGCGGGCTCAGTCTCGCGGTGGAGACCCTCACCGGGCAGGTACCGAACAATTTCGTGCTCAACCACGCGAACCCGGACAGCATCAACACCGAGCCGCTGGCAGTGGCACTGCGGCAGGAACTGCGCGGCCGCTACCTCAACCCCCAGTGGCTGCAGGGCCTGATGCAACACGGGTATGCCGGGGCGCGCACCATGGGCTCTGAATTCCTGGAATACCTGTGGGGCTGGCAGGTGACCAACCCGACACTGGTGGGCGACTGGGCCTGGCAGGAAGTGAAGGAGGTCTATATGGACGACCGCTACGGGCTGTCGCTGGACGAATTCCTGGAGCAGGGGCACAACGCGCATGTGAAAAGCAATATGCTGGCCATCATGCTGGTGGCGATCCACAAAGGGTACTGGCAGGCCGACGCCGTCACCACGCAACAGCTGGCTGAGGCGTTTACCGCACTGGTCGTCAAAAACGGCCTGCCCGGCAGCGGCCACACCACACCGGACCACCCCATGCTGCCGTGGCTACAGCAACACCTGTCCGCAGCAGATTGGGACGCGCTGGCACAGGTGGTTGCGCGCGTACAGCAGGAACCGGTGGCACAGCCGGAGGTGCACCGCCTGATGGAGATCGAGCTGCAGGCCGCCGCCGTGGACAGCCCTCCCGCTGCCGCCACGGCAACACCGGCAGCACCTGACAGCGCGGCTGGCGACCACAGCAGGGCCGTCTGGCACTGGTGGCTGTTGGCGCTGACGGCGGCAGTGGTCGGCGCCGGCTTCTACCGCGCGGTGCGAGACAGCAGGGGAGCAACCTCATGATCGATCACGGACTGCTACTGGGCATCCTGCACCAGATCGTCGGCTGGCTACTGTACCCGGTCGTCCTCGGGCTGGGCCTGGCCCTGCTGCTGACCCTGTGGGAACTGGGCATGGTGCTCGCCGAGCGCTGGGTGACGCTGGCCCGCTACCGCCGGGGACGGCCGGCAGACTTTGAGCAGTACGCCCAGCGACGATTGGAGCGCGCTGACCTGCTGGCGCGCAGCGGCCCGATTCTCGGGCTCATGGGCACCCTGATACCGCTGGGTCCGGGCCTTTCAGCACTGGGCTCCGGCGATATCGAGATTCTCGCCACCGCCCTCACGGTGGCGTTTGATACCACGGTCATCGGGCTGCTGGTCGGGCTGGTGGCCTACCTGATCGGACGGGTGCGGCGGCGCTGGTATGAGGCGACCTGGCAGGCCGCGCAGGTGCATTGCGATGAGCACTGAGCGACCGCCGTGGGAGCGCGGGCGCTTCAGCGACAGCGATACCGATCCGCTGTCCGGTTTCGCCAATATCATGGATGTGATGCTGGTGTTCGCCCTGGGCCTGTTGATCACCCTGATCGCCCAGAGCCAGGAACTGCGCCGCCACTTCCAGCTCGAGACCTCCGTCGATGTACGCCAGGGCCGGGAACTGCCTGATCCGCCCGAGGCGCTGCGGCAACAATTGCAGGACGCGGGGCCACAGGGCATGGAATCGCTGGGCCAGGTATACCGCGATCCGGACAGCGGCAAGCTGATCCTGATCGCACGCTGACCGTCGCCCCGCAGCGGCCGCCACCGGCGGCTGCTTGAATATTCGGGCAAAATGGTGATAATGCGGGCGGTGTCGACACACTGCCCGTCGCTTCCTGCGGGCCGGACACCCAGCGGGTAGCGCTGGTAAAGATGCGAACCACAGCTGTATCACAACCTTTCGCGCCGAACATTTTCCCATTCTTTTCAGGCAGTTAAATGGCAGCATTTTGCTTGTCATAAATAATTATGACCCAGGCCTCACTACTCAGCTCTGCCCACCAGAGCCACGCGAAGTCCTCGGCGCTGGTGCGCACGCTGGCCGAATTGCTTGAGGTGGACGCCCAGCTCCCGCACCAGCGCTTTATCGAGCGCCTGGGGCAGACCTTCGACCTGGCGGACTCGATCAGGATCTCAGCGGTCCACGAGCAGGCGCCGACAGTGGAGGCTCTACCGGCGAACACTGACAGGCAGGCGGTCAAGGAGGCGTACCAGCGCGAGCGCGCCGCGATCACGCGCAGCGCCCTGCAGAGCTTTGCCGACGACGACAGCGGCCGGATGCGGTTCCCACGGGTTCGTCCCGAGATGACGCTGGAGGAGGCGATGGCACCAGAGCCCTACGCAATCTTCTACGTCGCACAGCAGCGCAATATCGATTACAGAATACGCGACCTGCATGCAAGCACCCGCAGCGCACTCGCCGATCTCTCGCCCAAACTGGCGCGACTGGCAGCGCTGGACGAGGTGCTGGCAGACCCACTGTCAACCGCGGTCAGACGCTCGTTTGCCGCCGTGCCGCGCCTGCTGAGAAGGCGCTTTGACGCGCTGCTGGCGAACTACCACAGCAGCGAGCCGGAGCCCTCGATAGCCCGCGAGCGCTGGCTGCAGGCACTGGGCCGGTTGCGCACGGAAATGCAGGGCCTGCTGCTGGCCGAGATCGACGCGCGCCTGCTCCCGACACTGGGCCTGATCGAGGCCGTGGATGAACACGACAACAATGATGACTAAAAACGCTATGAATAACCTGCTGTTTATTGCCGCCGCCCTGCTGGGTGCCATCGCCATCGGCTGGATGGGCAATGACTTCGCCGGGGCCAATACACTGGCCTTTGCCGTCACTGCCGCCATCGGCGCTGTCTACCTGATCGGCATCGTCGAACTGCTGCGGTTCCGGCGCGCCACAGCGTCTCTGGAGCAGGCGCTGGCGGGCGTCACACCACAGGTCACCGCCGACGAGCTCGGTCTGGAACACTGGCTCCGGCAGCTGGACCCCGCCCTGCGCGGCAGTGTGCACCTACGCATCGTCGGCGAACGCAGCGCCCTGCCCCCGCCGATGTTCACCCCCTACCTGGTCGGCCTGCTGGTCATGCTCGGACTGCTGGGCACCTTCGTGGGAATGGTCGACACACTCAGTGGCGCGGTGTCGGCGCTGCAGGGCAGCACGGAGCTGGACGCGATCCGCGCCAGCCTCACCGCCCCGATGCAGGGCCTGGGCATCGCCTTCGGCACCTCGGTTGCCGGTGTCGCCGCCTCTGCCATGCTGGGTCTCATGTCGACGCTGGTGCGTCACCAGCGCGTGCGTGTCACACGGCAACTGGATACCGCCATCGCCGATACCTTCAAGGTGTTCTCGCTGGCGCACCAGCGACAACAGGCCTACGACGCGCTGCAATCACAAGCCGGTGTACTGCCCACCGTGGCGATCGAACTGCAGGGCGTGGCGGCGCAACTGGCGCAACTGGGCGACAGGCTGGCAAGCTCCTTGCTGGCCAACCAGCAGCAGTTTCACGCCAGCGCGGAACAGCGCTTCGGCGAGCTCGCCACCTCGGTGGACCGGTCGCTTCGCGAAAGCCTGGCCGCCAGCGGTAAAGCCGCCGGCGACAGCATGCAGCCAGTGCTGACGGGCGCGGTCGCGGAGATCAGTAATATGCTGCGCGAGACACAGCAGCAACAGGCACAGGCAGCGACAGAACAACTGCGGGCACTGGGCGCCGAGCTGGGCAGCACCAGCACCTCACTGCTGGACGGCTTTGCCGCCACCTCCGCGTCGTGGACGGAGCAGACACTGGCACTGCAGGGTGACATCCGGCAGACACTGACGGCGTCGATACGCGAAGTGGCGGACACAACCCGTAACAGCAGCACCGCGATGCTCACCGAGATCGCCGGCCTGCTGCAATCGACGGAGGCGCTGGTGCAGGCGAGGGCTGAGTCGGAAACCACCCTGCTGGACAACCAGAACGAGCGCATGAGCACACTCACCGCCACCGTCACCGCGCAACTGGGTGAACTGAGAGCACAGGAGGAGCGGGGCCAGGCTGCCGCCCAGGCCCGCCTCAGCGAGCTTGAAGCCACTGTCGCCCAGCACCTCACGGCACTGGGCGCTGGGCTGGAGGGCCCGATGACGCGGCTTATAGAAACCGCCTCGGAAACGCCGCGCGCAGCCGCGGAAGTGATCAGCCAACTGCGCACCGAGATCAGCAACAACGTCGAGCGTGACAACCAGTTGCTGGAAGAGCGCCGCAGCGTGATGGTGGACTTGAACGCGCTGTCCGAATCGCTACGCGAAGCCACCAGCGGCCAGCGCAGCGCGGTGACAGACCTCATTGCGTCCTCCGCCACACTGTTGCAGGACACCGCTGCCGAACAGCGCAGCGCCGTGGAGAACATCATCGTCAACGCCACCGAACTGTTACAGGCGGTCACGACAGATCAGCGCACGGCGATGGAGAACCTCGTCAGCGCCTCCTCTACACTGTTGCAGAAGGCAGCCGCCGAGCAGCACAGCGCGGTGGACAACCTGGTCACCTCCTCCACTGTACTGCTGCAGGACATGACGAGCGAGCAACGCAGCGCGATGGAGAACCTCGTCGCCACGTCGACCACACTGCTGGAGGAAACCACCAGCCGCATCGGCGACCACCTGCTCGCCGAGGCCGGCCGGATATCCGAGGCCAGCACCCATGTCGCCGCAGGCGCGATCGAACTGGGCAGCCTCGGTGAGGCCTTCAGCGTCGCTGTCCAGCAGTTCAACAGCGCCAATGAGGCGATGATTGAACAGCTCGCCCGCGTCGAGGCGTCCATGGAGCGCTCCAGTAACCGCAGCGAGGAGCAGATGGCCTACTATGTGGCACAGGCCCGGGAAATCATTGACTACAGCATGCTATCGCAGAAGGAAATCATGGATGACCTGCGGCGCATCAATCGCAGTACCCAGAAAATTGCCAGCGAGGCGAAGTAGTGGAAGAACTGCACGACGATGCATCGCAGGACATGCCCGTGTGGGCGATCTTCGGCGATCTGATGGCCGGGGTGGTGGGCATCTTCGTGCTGCTGCTGGTATGGGTCCTGGGTTACCAGGTGCAGCTTGCACAAACGCTGGAAGAGGAAGTCAGTAAACGCCAGGTGGAAGAGCAGCGCAGGATGGCACTCGAGGAGGCGCTGGCCGACCCGCTGGCCACCGGCCGGGTAACACTGCGCAACGGTCGTATCGGCATCAGCGGCAGCGTGCTGTTCACGCTGAACTCCGATCAGTTGCAACCCGAGGGCAGGGCACTGTTGCAAACACTGGTGGCGCCGCTGCAGGTTTACCTCGGCGAGCGCGACGAACTGCTGATGGTCAGTGGTTTCACCGATGACCTGCCGATACAGAAAGGCAACAGCCACTACGCCGACAACTGGGAGTTATCGGCGCAGCGCGCCCTCACAGTGACACGCGCGCTGATCGAGGAAGGGATGCCGCCGACACTGGTCTTTGCAGCGGCTTTCGGCGCGCAGCAACCGGTGGCCCCCAACACCGATGACCAGGGCCGGTCCCTGAATCGCAGGGTGGAGATGGCCCCGGTACCGAAAAGTGCGCAAACAGCGACAGTGCCGGATTGATATGCCAGAACGCGGCCGACCTGCAAGCTCCGATACTGACACGGCAGAAGCGCTACTCGCCGCTCTGGCAGCACTGCAGGACAGCGGTGCCGCCCGCCTCGACCCCGCACGCTTGCACTTTATACACAGCATGGCGACGCGCAGTCGTCAACAGCAACCCGCAGTCGCGCAACTGCTGCTGGACAAGGCCTGGCAGGCGCTGCGGTCGTTCCAGGCCGATATCGCCACACAGCGCACTGCAGCCGGTGCATTACTGCAACAGGTCAGCGCGCAGCGCCCCGATGACGACGGACAGGCGCGGCAGCTGTTTGAGTGTTATGAATTCAGGGCCCTGGCGCGTTTGGCCAGTAAGCAGCGCAAGATCGACTCGCCTGACAGTGTCGCCGGGCTGACGCGGATGCTGCAGGCCACACGTGAAGACCAGGACCTCCCCGGCTCCGACGATGCACAGGAACTGAAAGCGGTACACCATTTTCGCGAAGCACTGCAGCGACAGCACGCAGACAGGCTCGTCACACAGGCCATCATGGCGGCACCGCAGGACGCAGGTCCTCTCAACCCACAGAAGCTCGCGCTGCGCTCACTGGCCATCATGCGGGACGAATCACCCGCTTATCTGGCGCGCTTCGTTTCCTACGTGGACGCCGTGTTCTGGCTCGAGCGACTCGACACCCTGCCGCCGACCCAATAATCGCTGCGCGATACCGCAGGTTGACAAGGCATCACCTCCTCACTACAGTGCACGCCGGAACCAGGTGCTCACCGGGATCTGTTATTACAGTTCTCTGGGTGAGTTAAATGGGAAGTGTGGAATGGCTCGCGCCTAATCCACCGCTGCCCCCGCAACGGTATACAGTCCATGACTGTGAGCCCGATACCTGCCTGGTCTAGTGCAACGATGGAGCGGAGGGCTTCATACACGGTTGCTCAGTGCCGCGGCATTGCGTTCCCAGATCCCCTCCCTCAATCGCCATTAATCTAATAGGCAATTGAGGACCAGAAAATGAAAAAACTACCCACCGCCACCCTGCTGGCACTGACCGGTGTCAGCGCCCTGGGTGTGCATGCAGAAAACAAGCTGGAAGAAACCGTGGTCACCTCATCCCGTGTGGAGATGCCCCTGCGGGAAGTGGCGACCTCGATCTCGGTGATCACCGGCGAGGAGATCCAGTTGCGTGGATTCAGCAGCGTCGCCAACACACTGCGCTACGAACCAGCCATATCTGTGACCAGTAATGGCGGAGCTGGCAGCACCACCGAGGTGCGGATTCGCGGCGAGCGCGGCTACCGGACGCAGGTCTACCTCGATGGCATCGACATCACCGACAACTCATCGCCGCAGGCCGGCCCCAACTTCGCCAATCTACTGACCGGCGGCATTGATCGGATTGAAATCCTGCGCGGGCCGGAAGGCCTCATGTACGGCGCAGACGCCGGCGGTGTCATCAATATGTATACGGCCACTCCCCAGGCCGGCCTCAGCGGTGGACTCGAAGCAGAGGGCGGTCGCTACGGCACGCAGCAGTACGGTGGACATATCAACGGCGGCACTGAAATTGTCGACGGCACCCTGATGGCCGAGCGTTTCGAGACCGACGGCTACAATACGCTGAGCACCGATACCGTATTGCAGGACGACGACGGCTATAAAAATACAACACTGCATGGGCGCGCCGGCTGGAACATCAGCGACACATTGCGTGCGGAGCTGGTGGCGCGTACCGTCGATGGCAAGAACAACTACGACAATTGCTTCAACAGTGAGATCGGGGCTCGCTCCGACCACTGTGAAAACGACTACACCCAGGATGCCGGCCGAGTGGCCCTCACACACAGCGGCGTGGCGTTTTCCAACTCGCTGTCCTACAACGCCAGCAAGACAGACCGCAAGTTCTACACCGACGGCGTCAACGACTACCGCTACAGGGGCGAACTGCAGCAGTTGGAGTATCTGGGCAACTGGAAGCGCTCCGACACCCTGCAACTGGTGTACGGCGCGGAGTTGCAGAAGGACTCCAGCAACGATGGCTTCAGTGACGAGGAGCGCGACCAGGAGGGTTATTTCCTGGAGTACCAGGGCGGTTTCGCCGACAGCGTCTACCTCACTGCCGGTGCCCGCTATACGGACAACGAGGACTTCGGCACCAAAACCACCTATCGCACAGGTGCGGTTTACCTGGTAGAGGCCGGTGACGGCGAAATCAAGTTCAAGGGTACCTACGGCACCGGGTTCCGTGCGCCCAGCCTCTACGAACTGGCCTATAACACAGGGCCGTATGCCTATGCGCCGGCACAGGATACGACGCTGGAGGCAGAAGAGAGCAAGGGCTACGACATCGGCGCGGGGTATTATGCCAACGCAGGTTGGTATGTTGACCTCGTGTATTTCGACCAGAAGATCGACAATGAAATCTACTTCGACCTGGTCGATTTTTCCGGCTACCTGCAGGGTGACGGGGAGTCCTCCTCCGATGGCATCGAACTGACAGCCGAGACGATGATTGGTGAAATGGTGACCCTGACCGGCAACTACACCTATACCGACACACAGGACTACACCGGCGAGCAACGACTGCGGACCCCGAAGAATATGGGTAATATCGGTATCATCCTGCGCCCCTGGGACGGCCGACTGGAGGTCAGCCTCAACTATCGTATCTCGAGGGACAGCGCAGACGAAAGCAGTGGCAGTGTCGACGATTATGAGATACTGGACCTGAGCATGAGCTACCAGATCCTGGCGTCGCTGCAAATCTACGGTCGTATTGATAACCTGACCGATGAGAACTACCAGGAAATACCGTACTACAACACGCCTGGCGCGGCCGGTTACGCGGGCCTGCGCTACACGTTCTGACCGACGTCACCACGGAGACCGCAAATGACAAACACTGACGATAAAGCCCGCAGCGAGGCCAAGCACAAGGCCGCAATGCAGAAGCAAAAGGAGAAGGTCGATTCGGCCATCGCCGCCGCCGACACAGAGCGCGGCATTGCATTGCTGCTGACCGGCAATGGCAAGGGAAAATCCAGCTCCGCCTTCGGCATGGTGATGCGCGCGCTGGGCTACAAGCAGAAAGTGGGTGTCGTTCAGTTCATCAAGGGGGCGCAGCTCTCCGGTGAGGAAATCTACCTGCGCGAGCACTGCCCGCAGGTAGACTTCTACCAGATGGGGACCGGATTCACCTGGAATACACAGGATAAATCCGGGGATATCGCCGCTGCGGAAAAAACCTGGGAAGTCGCTGCCCCCATGCTCGCGGACCCGAGCTACGACCTGGTGGTTCTGGATGAGCTGACCTACATGATCGGCTACAAATACCTGGATGAAGCCATGATCCTCAAGGCACTGTCATCGCGCCCGGTCAACCAGAGCGTTGTGGTAACCGGCCGCGGTGGCGGCTCCGCGCTGCAGGAGGTGATGGATACTGTCTCTGAAGTCAAAGACATCAAACACGCCTACGCTGCGGGCATCAAGGCGCGCAAAGGTGTTGACTACTGATTGCCGGCCCACTGCGTGGCGGTGGTGAGTATTGGCCAGGCAGTGGCCGGCCGTGCACACCATCACCGGCCGCCACCGGGCTTTGCCCGCTGGTACTGGCGCGGCCACTCACGCTGTGAGCGCAGGCCGCGGTATACGGGGTGGCTCTCACCGCGCTCCTCCCATTGATCGGTAAACACCAGGTCCTCAACCGGGAGACGGCGCTCCCACCCCCTCTCCTGCAGCTCGGGCTGCTGGCGAAAATACGCCACGTACCCGAGGCAGAGATACGCAACCGGCACCACATGCTCGGGCAGGCCGAGAATCCCTGCCAAGCGTCCGGGGGCTATGATCGACACCCAGCCGACCCCGACGTCTTCCGCCCGTGCCGCCAGCCACAGGTTCTGCACCGCACACACCGTGCTGTACACATCCATCTGCGGTTGATGCGTACGGCCCAGCACCACGTCCCCGCCCCGCTGTCGGTCACAGGTAATACACAGGTTCACCGGGGCGTCCAGGATACCCTGCAACTTCAGTTGTCGATACCTGTCCTGCCGCTCGCCTTCGAACATCGCCGCAGCCTCCTCATTGGCATCGCAGAAGGCCTCGTGCACGGCGGCCTTCACCGCCGGCCGCTGGATCACGATAAAATTCCACGGCTGCGACAGCCCCACCGACGGCGCGTGATGCGCCGCGATGATCAGTCGCGCCAGCACGTCCTCCGGTATCGGCGCAGACCTGAATTCCCCGCGCACGTCACGGCGCCCGAACAGTGTCTCGTAAAATCCCTGCATGGTGATTCTCTCTTATTCCCGCAGCCCGTAATGTTCGCGGGCGAGCTGCAATTTCTCACACATCAAGCTGGCCCCTTCAATGATGCGCGGCGTGTGCCGCTGGAGCAGATCCGGTGGCACAAAATACAGCTGGTTGTTGCCGACGGCTGTCATCGAGGTCCACTGACGCCAGTCATCCAGCCACTCCGGGCGCGCCTTGTCCATACCGCTGGCAATGATCACTTGCGGATCGGCCCGAATGACGGATTCCACACTGATACGTGACACCAGCACCGGCGAATCGGCAAACACATTGCGACCGCCGCAGAGCCTGACCACATCCGAAATCAGGTGATCCCCGTTCAGGGTCAACAGCGGCTCGTCCCATATCTGGTAGTAGACGCTGACTTCGGGCTGCGTGGAGTAGCGCGCGCGCAGCTGCGAGAGCCGGCGCAAAAACGCCTCGGCCTCGGCCTCGGCCGTATCTTCGTGCGCAGTCAGCCGGCCGACCGCGCGCAGCGACGCCGCCACGTCTTCCAGGGTTTTGGATTCATCGACATAGACTGTCAGCCCCAGTGACTGCAGCCGCGCGATGACTTCATCCCCGTTGCCACTGCGCCACGCGAGCACCAGATCGGGATTGAGCGCCACCAGCGTCTCGTAACTGACATTGTCATAAGAGCCGACGCGGGGAATGGCCTGTGCCGCCTCGGGATAATCGCTGTAGGACACAGCGCCGATCAACTGCTCGCCGGCACCGGCGGCAAACGCCACTTCCGTCATGTGCGGCGCAAGGCTGACCACGCGCGTCGCCGGCTGCTCCAGCACCAGTTCCCGACCCAGCGAATCCTCCACCCTGATATCCGCCCTGGCGCAGCAGGCCAGTGCAAACCATGCCAGCACCATCAATTGCCTATACATTCGCATTCCTCCACGGCTTCCCGGATCAACTGTGCAATAAGGTCTCGATCAGCCGGCAGCGGCAGCCCAAACCGCAGCAGGCCGCTTCCCCCGATGGCTTCAAACACACGCAGCAACACCGCGCGCCGGCCCATGGCCTGGTACAGCGCCTGGCAGTAATTGGCCTCACCCTGACCGGTGACAAACAGCGCTGTGGCAACAAACCGCAGGCGCGGCACACAGTCTCGCAGCAGCTGGAGCCACTGCGCAGATGCCTGCTGCAGGCGCAGCAGTTGCCCTGACTGCCAGTGCCTGTCGCGCAGTGCGACCTCGCCGACCCAGCGCGCCGGGTGCGACAGGCTCCAGGGTGGCATCAGCGCCTGCATCCGCTGACACAGCGGCTGCGGTGCCAGCATGAAACCGAGCCGGACACCGGCCAGCCCAAAGAACTTGCCCAGCGAGCGGTACACGACCAGGCCGGGCTGCGGGCAGGTCGCGGCAAGGCTGTGGGCCGCACAGATATCGGCGAAGGCTTCATCCACCACCAGCCAGCCGCCGCGCTGCTGCAGCTGCATGTGCAAATCCTGTAACTGCCGCGCCGGGATGATCTCCGCGGTCGGGTTGTTCGGGTTGATCACCAGTGCGTGATCCACGCTGCCTGCTTCCACAAGCCCGCGCAGCGCTGCACTGTCGGCGTACTCGACAATCCGGTGACCGGCGCTGCGCCAGGCGACGCGATGCTCGGCATAGCCGCGCTGCGGTATCGCCACCGCGCCCGCTGGCAGCAGCGCCGGTGTGTACTGCAGTGCATACTGGGAGCCGGGCACGGCGACCAGTGCCTCGCGTTGGCAGCCGTAGTAAGCGGCGGCGGCGAGTTCAAGCTGCCCATCCGGATACGGCAACTGCTGCCAGACCTGTTGCGGCACCGCCGGTACCGGCCAGATCCAGGGACTGATGCCCGTGGACAGGTCTATCCAGTGCGCCGCCGGGATATTGAAACGGCTGGCCGCTGCGGCAATATTGCCGCCGTGTTCCAACGTCACAGCAACACCTCAATGCCGAGCAACACGGCGACCCAGACACCGATGGCGCGATCCAGCAGCGACAGGCCGCGCCCGATGTCGCCCGGCTGCACCGGGCGGCCCTGGCCCAGTTCCGGCCGCCAGTGCTCCACGTGCCCGTAGCGGGCGGGCCCGCCCAGTACAATTCCCAGCGCGCCGGCACCGGCGGCCATCACCGGGCCGGCGTTGGGACTGTCACACTGGGCGGCCTGCGTGCGCCAACAGTGCAGCGCCGAGTGCCGCCGCCCGACCAGGGCATAACTCAGTGCGCAGCACCGCGCAGGCAGCCAGTTGAGTGCATCGTCCAGCCGCGCCGCAGCGCGGCCGAAGTGGAGATAACGGGCGTTGCGATAACCCCACATCGCATCGAGCGTATTGGCCAGTCGATAGCACAGCGCCCCGGGCGCACCCGCCACCGCGAACCAGAACACCGGCGCCAGCACCGCGTCGCTGCCGTTTTCCAGTACCGATTCCACGGTTGCCCTGGCCACGGATGGGGCGTCGAGGTGGGCTGTGTCGCGACTGACGATGCGCGCCAACTGCACTCTCGCACCCGCCAGGTCACCGCGCGCCAGCGGTTCGGCCACCGCGTTGGCATGCTCGCGCAGACTGCGCCAGCCGATACAGAAGTACAACACAATAATACCAAGTGCTGAGGCAACCGCTTCGTCGAGGACACCCTGCAACAGCCACAGCAGGGCGGTGGGTGGAATGACCAGCGCGGTCCAGCAGAGCAGGCCGTACCATCGCTGTCTCGCCGCATCTGCAGCGACCGCTGCCTCCCGCCCGTCGCTGCGCACCTGCATCGACTGCCGCGCACGCTGCTCCAGCCAGTTGGCCAGACGTCCGAAACCGACCAGTGGATGGCAGCGCGGCGCCTCGCCCCAGATGCGGTCGGCCAGCAGCGCCAGCAGCAGATTCAGGCTGGTCATCGCATCAACTCACAGTGCGACATGCCAGCGCCAGCAGCAGGCCGACTTCCACCAGTTCAACCTGTGCCCCGGCCACATCCCCGGTAAAGCCGCCCAGCCGCCGCATGGCCGCCGCCCGCACCAGCAGAAAAATGGCTGCAGAGCCCAGCGCAAACGCACACCAGAGATCGAGCGGTAGAATACACAGCAATAGCAACCCGGCGACCAGCAGCCATGCCTTGGCCCAATTGCGAGGGAAGTGCTGCGCGAGGACCTCACCGAGACCCTGCGCCCGCACATACGGTGTGGTCAGGAACAGTAGCAACAGCGCCAGCCTGGCAAGCAGTGGTACCGACCACAACCACATCGACTGCCCGGCCTGGATCACCGCGGCCAGCGCAGCAGCCTTGAGGACAATCACGATCACCAGCGCGATCACGCCCATGCTGCCACACAGCGGGTCCTGCAACAGGCGCAGGGTTTGTTCGCGGTCACCCAGCCCGCCCATCCAGGCGTCGGCACAATCGGCCACGCCGTCGAGGTGCAGGCCGCCGGTCAGCACCACCCACAGCACCACCGCGACCGCCGCCTGCAGGTAGAAAGGCAGGGGCAGCAGCGTCAGGGCCAGCGTCAGCATCAGGCCGAGCAACAGGCCCACTGCCGGGTACCAGAGCAGGGACAGCCCCTGCTGGCGAGCACTGCTGTCACCGCGGGCGGGCGTAGGCAGTGTGGTGAGGAACTGCACGGCTGACAACAGCGCGCGGAACTGTTCGGATACAAAGGCTTTCAACGCTGTTCTCCACTGGCATTCAGCGCCATGAGTACCGGGAAATCGCGTCCATCGCGCCGATAGACCTGAACACGCGCAATGGATGCGTAAGGGATATGCAGTCGCGCAATCGTCGCCAGCGGCATCTGCAACAGGTGGCTCAGCAGCAGGCGGATCACGCCGCCGTGGCAGACCAGTAACAGGTGCTGCCCGGTGGCTGCTTGCAGCAGTGACTCCCACGCCTGCACCACGCGGGCCTTTGCCTCGGCGACCGGTTCACCGCCGGGGGGAGTGACCGAGCCGGGATCATCGTAGAAGCGGCTCACCAGGTCGGCATCGCTGCGCCAGACCTCCTGCACCCGCCTGCCCTCCCACTCGCCGAAGTCCATCTCCCGCATTCCGCCGATCACCTGTACCGGGATATCGAGGCGACTTCCGCAGTGCTCGGCGAACGACCGGCAGCGCTGCAGCGGGGAGGTGACTACCACCTGCCAGCCGTCAGCCGTGGCCGTTGCCCGCTCCATCTGCTGCCAGCCCTCGCGGCTGAGTGAGACATCAGTGCGCCCACGATAGATTTCACCACCCTCACAAGCGCCGTGCCGCAGCAGGTCGACAGTCGTTATCGCTGCATCCCCGGCCGCCATCAGGGGCCCTCCGCGGTGCTGACACCCGCCTCTGCAAACGTCGCCATTTCACAGTGCAGGCGGCAGGCGGACTGCAACAGTGGCACCGCCACGGCGGCACCACTGCCCTCCCCCAGGCGCATACCGAAATTCAACAACGGTGAGGCCTCCAGCGCCTGCAAGAGGTGCCGGTGACCCGGCTCTGCGGATTCATGTGCGAACAGCATCCAGGCGCGCGCGCCGGGGTTGAGACGACAGGCCAGCAGTGCTGCCGCCGTGCAGATGTAGCCATCGACCAGCACGGGGATACCGCGCTGGGCACAGGCGATATAGGCACCGGTGAGCGCAGCGATCTCCAGTCCGCCGAGCCGACGCAGTATTTCAAGCGGCCCGATCTCCGCGGTCAGGTGCCGTGCCAGCGCACGCTGCACAGCGCTGCACTTCAGGGCCAGGCCGTCATCATCGACGCCGGTACCACGCCCGACTGTGGTCGCGGCCGGCAGCGACAGCAGCGCACTGGTCAGCGCCGCCGCCGCGCTGGTATTACCGATACCCATTTCGCCACCGATGAACAGGTGTCCCTCGACGGGCGCATGATCAGCGCCACACGCCAGCGCCTGCGACAGCTGCGCTTCACTCATGGCCGCCGCATCACAGAAGTTGGCGGTGCCGGGCGCCAACTGCACATTCACCAGTTTGGCCAACTCCGGTGTCGGTGTCGCAGTCCCCATATTGACCACAGCGAAATCGGCATTGCAGTGTCGCGCCAGCACCGCAATCGCGGCACCGCCACTGGTGAAATTCCGGATCATCTGGACAGTGACCGCCTGTGGGAATGCGGACACGCCCTCGGCGACCACACCGTGATCGCCGGCGAAGATGCGGATATGCAGGTGCTCGATGCGCGGGTCGACGCGGCCCTGCCAACCGGCAAACTGCAGGGCGAGGTGTTCCAGTTCACCGAGTGAACCGGGCGGCTTGGTCAGCTGCTGCTGGCGCGCTCGCGCCAGGGCCACCGCGTCCACATGCAATGCTGCTACCGGTTGCGACCACCACTCCATACTACACCTCTCGCGGCGATTTCAGCGACAGCGGCAGGCCCGCCACAGTCAGGGTGACCTGCTGGCACAGTGCCGCCAGGCGCTGGTGTAAAAAGCCCGCTTCATCGACAAACTGGCGTGACAGTTCGCCCATTGGCACAACCCCCAGACCGGTTTCATTGCTGACCAGAATGATGTGCCCGCTGAGCGTGGGCAACACCTCCAGCAGGCGCGCTCTCTCGCGCGGCCAACACTGCTGGTGCAGGCAGTTGCTAAGCCACAGTGTGAGACAGTCTACAAGGATACAGCGCTCGCTGCCCTGCTGCTGCAGAAGCGCATCGGCCAGGCTCACAGGTTCCTCGACCAGCGCCCAGCTGCTATCCCTGCGCTGGCGGTGATGCGCGATGCGTGCGCGCATCTCGCCGTCGCCTGCCGTCGCGGTCGCCACATACACGCACTCCAGTCCACTGTCCTGTGCACGCTGTTCCGCCAGTGCACTCTTGCCCGACCTGGCACCGCCGAGTATCAATTCACAAAATCCGTTCACAACTCACACATCCTCAGGTGATGACCAGCGGTGTGCCACTGGTCGGGTGTACGCCGATGCTCGCTTCCACCTGGAAAACGCGGGCGATGATATCCCGCTGCAACACCTGTTGCGGCGTACCGCTGATCACCTGCTTGCCGCACTGCATCAGGAACATTTCATCCGCACAGCGCGCCGCCAGGTTGAGGTCGTGAATCACCATCAGCACACCGACACCGCTTGCCGCCAGGTTGCGCACCACTTCCAGTGTCAGCTGCTGGTGCGCCAGGTCAAATGAGGACGTCGGCTCGTCCAGCACCAGGTAGCGCTCGCCGTCGAGCGAGGGCTCCCATATCTGCGCCAGCACCCGCGCCAGATGTACGCGCTGCTTTTCACCGCCCGAGAGCTGTGTATAAAAGCGGTTTGCCAGATAGTCACCGTCGACTGCCTGCAAGGCCTGC
>JAGRIE010000003.1:46348-77031 GCA_020443425.1 Halioglobus sp. | reverse complement strand
GCAACAATCTCACTGTCGTGCGCCAGCCCGCTGGAATGCGGTATGCGGCCGAGCATGACCACTTCGGCGGCGGTAAACGGGAAGTTCAACAGTGAATGCTGGGGCAACACGGCCAGCATCCCCGCTCGCTGGATCGGCGCCCAGTCGGCAAGCGGCCGGCCATTGAGCGACACTGTGCCGGTATCCGCAGCCAATTCACCGACCAGAACGCGCAACAAGCTGGTCTTGCCCGCGCCGTTCGGGCCCAGCACTGTGGTTATCCTGCCCGGCCGCACCGCCAGGTTGATGGCACTGAGCAGCGGCGCGTCCGACAGCGTCAGTGACACATTGTCAGCAGACAGTGACATCGCTAGCGCTCCTCCACCCGGCTCTTCTGTGCGAGCAGTGAAAAGAAAAACGGCGTGCCCAGCAGTGCCGTCAGAATTCCCGCAGGCAATTCCGCCGGCGCCACCACCACACGCGCCACCGCATCGGCCAGGATCAACAGCATCGCACCGGCAAGCGCCGAGGCCGGAATCAGGTAGCGGTGATCTGGGCCTATCAGCAGGCGTACGATATGCGGCACAATCAAGCCTACAAAGGAGATTGTGCCGGCCACCGCCACCGATATACCAATCGCCAACGCCGTCATCAGGATCAGGCGCCGTTTCACCCGATCCACCTCTATACCGAGATGCCGGGCTTCGGACTCCCCGAGCAGGAAGGCGTTCAACGCCGCGCCCTCGCGCGGCAGCACCCACATCACCACGGCGACTGCGGCGGCAGCAATCCACACCCGCGGCCAGTTGGCCGCATCGAGGCTGCCCATCTGCCACAGGCTGATCCGCCGCAGCATCTCGTCATCGGCGAAGAATGACAGCAGGCTGTTCAGCGCACCGGCCAGCGCACTGATGGCGATACCCGCCAGCAACATGGTGGCCACGGAGGTCCCGGTGGCCGAGGTCGCCAGCCGGTAGACCAGGATCACTGCCAGGAAGCCACCGACAAAGGCACCGAGTGCGACGACCGACAGGCCGGCAAACTGGCCACCCTGCAGCAGCGCGCCGCCGCCCATCACAATCATCAGGCTGGCACCGGCCGATGCCCCGCTGGAGACTCCGATCAGGGACGGGTCTGCCAGCGGGTTGCGAAACAACCCCTGCATCGCGGTACCACACACTGCCAGGCACACTCCGACCAGACCGGCCAGCAGTACCCTGGGCAACCGAATCGAAAACAGAATCAGCCCCTCCTGCGACGCGGCTGTGCCAGCGCCCAGCGAAGCCAGCAGTGCGCGCACCATACCGTCGGGCGATATCACCACCGGGCCCATCATCAGCGCGACCAGCGCCAGCGGCAACAGCGAGCAGCACAGTATGAGCAGCAGTCGTGAGGGCGCCATCAGCCTCATGCGGCAGGTGCCTGCTGGTAGTTCACGGAACTGCGGATGGCGTCCATGACCATGACGGCCAAGCGCTCTCCCAACAGCGTGTGTTTGCCGGCAAAGCGCGCACCGGCCGCGCCATGGCCGGAGAATACAGCAATTGCGTCTGTGCCGGTTCCCGTGGCCAGCCCACCCGACACCGGGCTGCTGATGCACAGTTCCTGCAATACCGCCGCTTTGGCCTCGGTGGCGATCGCCACCATCTCCACCAGCGCTGCGTCGGCAATACGCGCACTGGTCACAATGGCCAGGTTGATAGTACCCCGCTCGGCCGGCTCGACATCCAGTGTACGGTACTCGGCGGGGTCGCCCGCGCGCCGCGCATTTTCCAGACCGGTGGTGACGAGTACAGCAAGTGTCTCACCACAGACAGCGCCGCTCGCCACCCGCAGCGAATCCAGTGACGCCGCTGTCATCATCGCCACTGTGGTGCCGCGACACTGCAGTTCATCACTGAGCCGCTGCAGGGTAATTGCGGGATCCTCGGGCGGTTCGGGACAGTGCCTGGGCACACGGACATTCAGAAAATCACTGGCGGCGCAGTACCCGCCGTTGAGCACCGCGGAACTCAGGGTTTTATGCGGGCTGGAAAACCTGAGGTGGACACAGCGCTCCAGCCGCGACAGTTCGACGCCGGGCATCAGGCAGCGGGCCGCTTCACCGGTCAGCGCCGTCAACTGCATGACCGCGCCCGACCGCCACGGCGACCCGTTGCTGACCCGCCTCGCAGCATCACATCGCCCCCTCGAATA
The DNA here is from genome assembly GCA_020443425.1 of Halioglobus sp. Taxonomy (GTDB): domain Bacteria; phylum Pseudomonadota; class Gammaproteobacteria; order Pseudomonadales; family Halieaceae; genus Marimicrobium. Next base: position 74,856 of record JAGRIE010000003.1, on the reverse strand, counting down.
GCCTGCCACAGTCGATCTCTCGCTCCAGCACATCAGCCAGGCGCTCCAACTGCTGCTCGCGGATGTCAGACATCCCCGGTGCGCGTGTCGGTGTCAGGCCCGCCCAGCGCAACAACTCGTCGCGCGCCTCGGGGTTGTCGAACAGTCCGTGCAGATACGTGCCCATGATCTGGCCATCGTCGGACACCGCGCCATCGCAGCGTCCATCTGACAGCGTGACGGCACAGCGCTTGAGCGCCTCACCGGAGGAGATCCCGCAGTGAATTTCATAGCCGTCGATGGCGGCGCCGTTGAAAGCGAGCGTGCCGCTGACCTGTCGCAACTGCTTGTCGGCGAGCAATTCGGTGGACATCTGCAGCAGCCCCAGGCCGGACGAGGACCCGGCCGGGCCCTCTACCCCGCCGATATCTGCGATGCGCTGCCCCAGCATCTGGAAACCGCCGCAGATACCGATCAGCTTGCCGCCGTAGCGCAGGTGGCGGGCTATCGCCTCGGGCCAGTGATGGTCCTGCAACCACTGCATATCCATGCGCACATTTTTACTGCCGGGGAGGATGATAAGGTCGGCGTCGGGAGGGGACCGATCCGGGCCGACAAACTGCAGGTCAACCTGCGGGTGCAGCCGCAGGGCATCAAAATCCGTGTGATTGCTGATACGCGAGAACACCGGGACAATCACCCGCAGCAGACGCCCACTGTCATTGTCGGCCTGTGCCGTGGTGATTGCATCCTCAGCATCCAGGTGCAGGCCGTGCAGATACGGCAGCACCCCCAGCACCGGCTTCTGCGTGTAGTCTTCCAGCCAGTCAATCCCGGGCTGCAGCAGGCTGATATCACCGCGGAACTTGTTGATTACAAACCCTTTGACACGGGCCTGCTCTGTCGCAGACAGCAGTTGCAGTGTGCCCACCAGATGCGCAAACACACCACCGCGATCAATATCGGCGACAAGGATCACAGGGCAATCGACTTTTTCGGCGAACCCCATATTGGCGATATCCTTGTCGCGCAGGTTGATTTCTGCGGGACTTCCGGCGCCCTCCACCACGATATAATCATACTGCCGGCACAGCCGCGCATGTGACTCCAGCACTGCTGCCATCGCCACCAGTTTGTAATCGTGGAACGCCCTGGCATCGAGCTCCGACACCACCCGGCCGTGAATGATTACCTGCGCCCCGGTATCACTGGAGGGCTTCAACAGCACGGGATTCATATCAGTATGCGGTTGCAGGTAGCAGGCCAGCGCCTGCAATGCCTGGGCGCGCCCGATCTCTCCGCCGTCGCAGGTGACAGCGCTGTTCAGCGCCATGTTCTGCGGCTTGAAAGGCGCGACACTGCAGTTCCTGCGCGCGAGCACGCGGCAAAGGCCTGCCACCAGGATACTCTTGCCCGCATCGGAGGTAGTGCCCTGAACCATCAGGGTCTTGGCGTTAACCGGCTCTGTCACTGCAGTATCGCTCTCGGGCACGTAACCGCGTGTCATGCGGATCTGGGCGTGGGTGTGGCAGTATCGAGAGGAAGACAGGAAAGGAACGCCAGTCATACTGGCTGGACAACCTTTGCAGAAGCCCTCCGCTTCATTGCCGCTGTGCCAGGCTGGTATCGGGCTCCCAGCACGTTGTTCACGTGACTGAAACCGTTGCGGGGGCAGCGGTGGCGGCTGCAAATGCAGTTCCACACTTCCCATTTAGCCTGGTTACAGCGCGCTGCAAAAGCCGCCCCACCAGGCACCTGGCTCGGTCGCAAACTGTAGTGACTTGCCTGCGGGTTGTCAAATGCTTGCCAGATGACCTACCTTTGCTAAGCTTCGCACTCCAGGCTTTTCGCGGCATCACTTTCACACAGGATAAAACCATGAAACCAGAAACCATTGCACTGCATGCCGGATTCGCAGGCGACCCGACGACAAATGCCGCTACCACACCGATTTACCAGACCACGTCGTTCACTTTCAACGACAGCCAGCACGGCGCCGACCTGTTCAATCTCGCCGTACCGGGCAATATCTACAGCCGCATCATGAACCCGACCAACGCGGTGCTGGAGCAGCGCCTGACCGAACTCGAAGGCGGTGTCGGCGCGCTGGCCGTCGGTTCCGGCATGGCGGCGATACGCTATGCCATCGAGGCGATTGCCGAAGTCGGCAGCAATATCGTCAGTACCACGCAGCTCTACGGCGGCACCTATAACCTGTTCGCACACACCTTCCCGCGCCAGGGTATTGAGACGCGCTTCGCCACCGCCGATGATTTCGACAAAGTTGCCTCGCTGATCGATGAGAACACCAAAGCACTGTTCTGTGAGTCCATCGGCAACCCCGCCGGCAATGTTGTGGATATCCAGCGCTGGGCGGATATCGCACACGCCGCCGGGGTGCCGCTAATTGTCGACAACACCGTGGCGACACCAGTCCTGTGCCGGGTGTTCGACCACGGTGCGGACATCGCCGTGCATTCGCTCACCAAGTATATCGGCGGCCACGGCACCACCATCGGTGGCGCTATCATCGATTCGGGCAAGTTCGACTGGGCCGCCCACAGCGAGCGCTACCCGATCATGAATACGCCGGACCCGTCCTACCACGGTGTCGTCTATACCGAGGCCATGGGGCCGGCCGCATACATCGGTCGCTGTCGCGTGGTGCCGCTGCGCAATACCGGCGCGGCCCTGTCACCGCACAGCGCCTTCCTGATCATGCAGGGGCTGGAAACGCTCAGCCTGCGCATGAAACAGCATTGCAAGAACGCCAGGAAAGTCGCCAAGTACCTGCAGAAACACCCGCAGGTGAACTGGGTGAACTACGCCGGACTGCACAACAGCCCACACCGCGAGAACTGCAAGAAGTACTGCAATGGCAAGGCCGCCGGGATTCTGAGCTTCGGCATTGAAGGTGGCATTGAGGCCGGCATGCGCTTTATCGACGCGCTGCAGCTGATTTTGCGACTGGTCAATATCGGCGACGCCAAATCACTGGCCTGCCATCCGGCCAGCACCACCCACCGTCAACTCAACCCGGAGGAACTGGCCTCAGCGGGTGTCAGTGAGGATATGGTGCGACTGTCGATCGGCATAGAGCATATCGATGACATCCTTGCGGATATCGAACAGGCACTCGAAGCCGCGAAATAAGCACCTGTCAGGCGGGCTCCTCAGCGCTGCCGCGCAGCAGCGCGGGGATTTCCTTCAGCGGCGTGTCCCGCTGTAAATCACCGTGCTGGCACAGTGCCGGACCCAGTTTCGGCCGCACACCCTCCGGCCGCAGCGGTTCGCCGCATTCACTGCAGGTCAGCGTCGGCCGCGTCTTGTGCCCACAGGCCTGGTGCACATACTCCAGCGGCGCGCCGTTGCCGCCGTCCATCCACTCATCGCCCCAGCGCGAGAGGCTCATCAATACCGGATACAGCCCCAGGCCCTTGCGCGTGAGCCGGTACTCGTAGCGCAGCGGTCGATCGTGATACGGCACTTTCACCAGTACGCCCTGCTCCACCAGCTTGCCGAGTCGCTCCGCCAACCGGTGCCGGGTGATACCGAGATTGTTCTGGAACTGGTCAAACCGTCGCGTACCCAGAAACGCGTCACGCACTATCAGCATGGTCCAGCGCTCCCCCACCACGGAGAGCGCCCGGGCCACAGAGCACACCTGTTTGTCGATATCATCCCAGCGCATATCTATTCTCCTGATTCTCTTATTCTCGCGTGCAGCTCGGCAAACGGTACCACATTCGATTATGGCAGGGACCCCGGAACGTCGTGGGTAACTGTTTGCTTGAATCTGCTTACCTGTATCGACCGAGACCCGATGAGACTGCTGCACAGGCGGGACGCGGCAAAAAGTGCAGCTCCATGTGCAGGCTCGGGCGGCGACATCCTGTCGCCTCGCGGTGAGCAGGCTTTTCGAACAAGCGAGGTGTGCGCTCTCCAGCGGCCAGCACCTCGTGAAATACCAAACAAAAAAAGGGCGGGGATAAACCCGCCCTTTTCCAGGATAACCAAGCTACGAATAGCTTAGCCAAACTGGTTCATGGTGTTGTCTTTACCGCCAGCCTTGAGGGCCGCTTCACCGGCAAAGTACTCCTTGTGGTCGTCACCGAGATCGGAGCCAGCCATGTTCTGGTGCTTGACACAGGCGATACCCTGACGGATCTCCTTGCGCTGCACACCTTTCACATAGCCCAGCATACCCTGCTCGCCGAAGTACTCCTTGGCCAGGTTGTCAGTCGACAACGCCGCGGTGTGGTAGGTCGGCAGAGTGATCAGGTGGTGGAAGATACCCGCTTCACGCGATGAATCGGCCTGGAAGGTGCGAATCCGCTCATCCGCTTCCGCCGCCAGTTCGCTGTCGTCATACTCTACGCTCATCAACGAATCACGGTTGTAGGCGGAAACATCCTTGCCCGCTTCACTCCATGCGTCAAAGACCTGCTGGCGGAAGTTCAGCGTCCAGTTGAAGGACGGTGAATTGTTGTACACCAGCTTGGCATTGGGGACCACCTCACGGATACGGTTCACCATACCGGCGATCTGGCCGATATGCGGCTTTTCAGTCTCAATCCACAACAGGTCAGCACCGTGCTGCAGTGAGGTGATGCAGTCCAGCACACAGCGGTCTTCACCGGTACCCTTGCGGAACTGGTACAGGTTGGACGGCAGGCGCTTGGGACGCATCAGCTGGTCATGGTATTTGATAATGACATCACCGTGGCTCATCTCCGCAACATCCAGCTCTTCCATATCGAGGAAGCTGTTGTACTGGTCACCGAGGTCACCCGGTGTGTGTGTCACAGCGATCTGCTTGGTGAGGCCGGCGCCGAGCGAATCGGTACGGGCTACGATCACACCGTCATCAACGCCCAGTTCCAGGAAGGCGTAGCGAACCGCGCGGATTTTCGCGAGGAAGTCCTCATGCGGTACAGTGACCTTGCCGTCCTGGTGGCCACACTGCTTCTCGTCCGACACCTGGTTCTCGATCTGGATAGCGCAGGCGCCCGCCTCAATCATTTTCTTCGCCAGCAGGTAGGTCGCCTCGGCATTACCGAAACCGGCATCGATATCAGCGATGATAGGTACGACGTGAGTCTGGAAGTTGTCGATCTGGCTCTGTACCGCTTTGGCCTCCACTTCATTGCCTGCTTCGCGGGCAGCATCCAGCGCACGGAACAGACCGCCCAGCTCGCGGGCATCCGCCTGGCGCAGGAAGGTGTAAAGCTCTTCAATCAGGCCGGGTACGGTGGTCTTCTCATGCATTGACTGGTCAGGCAGCGGTCCGAACTCGGAGCGCAGCGCCGCAATCATCCAGCCGGACAGGTACAGGTAGCGCTTGCTGGTGTCGTCAAAGTGCTTTTTGATCGCAATCAGCTTCTGCTGGCCGATGAAGCCGTGCCAGCAGCCCAGGGACTGCGTGTACTGGCTGGTGTCCGCATCGTACTCTGCCATATCCTTGCGCATAATGGACGCGGTGTATCTGGCGATATCCAGGCCGGTGCGGAAACGGTTCTGTAATCGCATACGCGCAGCAGATTCCGGGTTGATGTGATCCCAGGCGCTGCCGTTGCTATCTCGCAGCCGGGCCAATTCAGCAATTTCGTCTTGGAATGTAGACATGGTCGTTCCTCTGGATTTCTGTTGCGGTAGTGTCAAATGACCGAGAGGTCACGTGGAGCCTGAATGCCCCCTCTGGTCAAGTTGCGGCTAGTGTAGTGACCGCGAGCATATAATTGAAATTAATAGTGGCGATTTTTACTATTCACAGGGTGAATTGAAATACCGGCATTCAGTGGGCTACCCAGCAACCGATACCGAATGCCGATAGCGACCCGGCTACAGGGGAGAGGCGAAAGACTCGGGGGATTGGAGAGGCGGTGAACAACGCCACCCCCGCGCTGCCGGGGGTGGCGTGCAGCAGGGTCGAATGGCGCTTATTTTTTGACTTCCAGCATGTATTCCGCGACAGCCAGCCGTGTCTCTTCATCGAGATAATCCTGCGGCGGCATCTCAGGATAGTCGTCCCGTTTCTTCACCGGGTTGGCAATGTACTCAGCAATACCCTGCGGGTTGTCCATATACAGCGCCTGGATGATCTGCACCGGCGGCCCTATCATGCGACCCGTGTAGGTATGACACCCTGCACAGATGCCCAGATAGGCGATTTTGCCTTTGTCCTCCGGCTTGATCTCGCGCGGCGGCACCGGCGGCAACAGGTAGTTGCCGATACTGGCGGTGTTGGTGAAGTCGCAGTTGCCAAAACTGTCCAGGCCCACGGTGATGTACTGCTCGCGGTTGACGATGCAGCTGTCCTGGGTGGGACCGACAACAACAATATCGGGGTTGCCCGTTGTCAGCTGGCTCAACATGAATGCCTTGACCTCAGTGACCGGATCGTAGCCGTTGTTGATCATGGTGTTATTCAGGATTTTGACACGATCAGAATTCGGATCGGACTCGGGATCAATCGTCACATTGGAGGCATTGCCGTGGTCGGTGACCAGGATGCCCGCGTTCTTGTTGTCCTTGATGATATTGCCTTCGATTACCACATCGTCCGCCGCCATCACCAGTATGCCGGTGCCCGCGGGGATACCGGCCACAGTGGAACCCGGCGCACCGAAGTTGGGGTGGTTATTGGAGAGAACAAAGTTGTTGCGGATGATCACATCGAAGGTGGTCTTGATCGGCAGGCCGGGTGTGATGAACGCGAGGATACCACCGGTGTTATTGTAAACGCGGTTCGCCTCGACCACGGCGTGACGGCTGTTCTCGATTTCAATACCGGCGACGCTGTCGTAGACATCGTTGTAGGCGACGTGGACATTGTCGCTCATGCCCACGTAGATGGCCGCATCCTCGATACCCGATACCACGTTGTGTTCAACAACGCCGTTCTGTCCCAGCTGCGGGAAAATCCCGTAGACACCGGTATCGACAATATAGTTGTTCCTGATTTCCCAGTTGTTGCCGGCCTGGCTCATGATGCCGTTGCCCTTGTAACGGGTAATCTTGAAGTTCTCCACCACGATATTGTTGCCGGAGTAAAGAATGGCGTCATTCAGCTCGCCCTCCCCGTCCAGCACCGGGCGCTCGCTGCCCCTGATCACACCGATCAGGCGAATCCCGTCTTTATCGATGAAAACCGTTTCCTTATAGGTGCCGGGCATAACCTGGATGGTCGTGCCGGGCTCGGCATCCTGCACTGCCTGCTGGATGGATTCACCGTTCCTGACCACCACAACGATATCAGTCATCGGTGGGCCGGCGACGGATTTGCTGTTGCCGCTGAGCGTGAACTCATTATCTGTCGCGGCAAACCCACCGCTGTAGGTCGCGCCGCTACCGGCGGACTCGACCACCACCGGGCCTGCGTCCTCGCGATCGCCCTTGCCAATAACCATCCCGCCGGCAAATGCTGCCAGGATCAGGATCACGGCCAGAATTCTTCCCATATTCATGAAGCATCTCCCGATGATTTCTCTGTTGTTACGATGTGTGGTTGTGACTCACCGGTGACGGGCACCAGTCCCGAGGGCACCTGCTGCGGCACCTCCGGTTTGAGACTGTCATCGGTGAGCGCACCCAAAAAATCGACCAGTCGGTCCAGTTCGTAGTCAGTCAGGTTGGGCGAGGAAATATGCCAGTGCAACTGCAGGTCCAGGCCTTCCGGCACCGCATGGCCGCGACCACCGTTGTAGAATTCCGCGACCTCGCGCAGGTTGGCAAATTTGCCGGAGTGCATATAGGGCGCTGTCTGCACAATATTGCGCAGCGTCGGCACTTTAAACCCCGCTTTCAGTTCGGGCGCATCATACGTGCGTTCCGCGCCAATATCGAGTGGCCATCCCTCGGGCTCGGGCGCGCCGATGACAGCGACCTGCTGGTTGGTGAACAGCGGCGGCGTGTGGCATTCCGCACACCGCGCCACAAATGAGCGAAAGATATTCAGACCCTCGATCTCGGGTGCAGTCAGCGCGGCGTGGTAGCCGTGGGCATAGCGATCGTAACGGCTGTTCAACGAGATGAGCGAGGTCTGGAAGGCCGCGAGCGAGAGATAGACTTCATCGAGCCGAATCTGCTCACCCTCGCGCTGCGGGAAAGCCTGCTGGAACAGCGCCCGGTAGGCCGGGATACTGTTCAGCGTCTGCAGCAGGTTCTGCGGCGAGTTTCCCATCTCGTTGGGCGCAAATAACGGCCCCACCAGCTGTTCCTCCAGTGTAGCGGCATGCGCATCCCAGAAGAACCGCGTCAGGAACGCGCTATTCCACAGTGTGGGCGCCGCCCGCGACACCTCCTGGCCCCCAATGCCGAGCGAGCGCGGCAGGTCATCCGAAAAACCCATATCCGGGTTGTGGCAGCTCGCACAGGCGATGGAGCCATCAGCTGACAGCACGGGGTCAAAAAACAGGTAGCGGCCGAGGTCAATCTGCTGCGGGGTGAAGCCGTCGCGATGCGCCGGCAGTGATGTCTGTGTACCACCCAGTCCGGCATCCTGTACGGAGTCGTAAAAATCGTACAGGGTGCGCAGGCGACACACGTCCTCCTGTGTTTTCTCGAAGCTGGGCGGACAGGTATCGCGCAACTCAAACACGCCGGGGTCTGCCGTGACCATCCCTGTCCACAGCAATAGCCCTGCAGCGAGCAGGACCAGTGTTCGCATGACTGGCACCCGATGCCCTACTCGGCCAGGCCCTGGGATTGGATGAATACAATGACATCATCCAGATCCTTGTCCGAGGGCAGTGTGCTCGACATCATTTTCATCTGTTTTCCGTAGGTATCCTCGGGGTGAGACCCGCGAACACCCAGGCGAAAGTTCTGGAACTGGGTTTTCAGGTAGACGGGGTCCAGTCCCGCCAGCGCTGGCGCGTTCAATCCCGGATTGCCCTGCGCCTCACCACCGTGGCAGGCCCCACAGTTGGCGTGGTAGTAGTTGTTGCCGTTCTTCAGGTCACCGGTGTCCGGTGCGACCTGCGCCGGTAGCGGGAGCGCCGCAAGGTATTCTGCAATGACCAGGATATCCTCATCGGACACTGTCGCGGCCATCGCTTTCATCTGCGCGCCCTGGGTATCCCGTGGGTCCGCGCCGCGGATACCGGCCTTGAAATGCTGCAGTTGCCGCGCCAGGTAGGCGGCGTCCTGGCCCGCCAATGCGGGCGCATGAAGCTCGGGATTCCCCTGGCCGGCATCGCCGTGGCAGGCGGCGCAGCTCTGGTACCTGGCCGCCGCTGCCTCGTCGGCGTGGCTTGCGGCAGAACCGAGTACCAACGGCGTGCAGCTCATCAGTATAAACGTCAGGATTTTTCTCATATGCATCTGTCCTCCCACAGGAAGCGGCCCCCAAAGGCAGGCACTAAAACAACCACCCAGCTCTGCGGATGCAAGTTAACCACATAATATTAGTTATCACTACCATATTTTAATTTGATTGCCTTTCAGTTATGATCGACGGCACTATCAACCAGATAATAATCCAAATTCCAAAGGAAGACTCGAATGTTCGGAAGCAACTCTGGCTCTGGCAGGCCTCTCTCTGCCCGGTACCTGCATTCCATTGCGGTGGCGAGCGCGTTTGCAATCACGTCTGGCGATGTACTCTCCCAGGACGCCAAGGCCAAAGGCTACTCCCTGCAGCTTGAGGAAGTACTGGTGACCGCGCAGAAGCGTGAAGAAGACACCATGACGGTTCCTATTACTGTCAACGCCTTCACCGCGCAGGATATGCTCAACACCGGCGCTGACAATATACAGGACATCTCCGATTTCATGCCGGGCGTTGAGATCGATGACGGCGGTGCCACACAGGTGGGGATCCGGATTCGCGGCGTCAAGAGCCCGAATATCAGCTCCGGCGGCGACCCCTCGGTCGCCACGTTTTACGACAATGCCTACATGCCCAGGGCAGCGACCTCCATCCCGTTTACCGATATCGCACGCACGGAAGTACTGAAAGGGCCACAGGGTACGCTGTTTGGCCGCAATGCCACCGCAGGGGTTATCAACATCGTCCCGAACAAGCCGGTGCAGGAATTTGAAGGCTTCATCAGAACCCGGGTCGGCAACTACAACCGGTTCGATGTGGAGGGCATGGTGAACCAGCCCATCACTGACGATATCGCAGTGCGTGCCAATATCTTCTCCCATCAACGCGATGGCATTATCGAGAACGTGGGTATCGGCGATGATCTCCGCGACGAGGGATTCATCGCCGGGCGGATGTCCGTGCTCTGGGATATCTCTCCCGACACCAGCATCCAGTTGTCAGGTGACTATGAAGATCGCAGCGAAGATCCGCAGTACTCCATCGGTGTGAGCAAATACGCATACAGCACAGATCCCTACAACAGCAAAGCGGCGAACGACGTAGCCAACCGCGAAGAAAACCGCAATATGTGGGGCGCCTCGCTGCAGGGCGACCACGCTTTCAACGATGAACTGTCACTGTTCGGTATCCTCAGCTACCGCGAGTGGGATACCACAAACCTGCAGGACGAAGACGGCACAGCCGACATCAGGCGGTATCTGGACTCCAACAATATTGAAGACTCCAATATCTGGTACAGTGAAATCCGCTTCAACTTCGTGAACGACAAGTTCAACGCGGTCGGCGGCCTGAACTACAGCACCGAGGATGTGAAGCAGCGCACCAATCTCGGTCTCTACGCCGACTCCTATATGCAGTTCGTCAGCGAAGTCATCACCGGTGACCAGGACGGCAGCCTGTGGGACGACAACCCGGACGCACCGGATTCTTTCTGGCTGGGGCTGTCCGAAGTGCTGGGACTGGCCGTGCTGCCACCGAGCTATTCCGGACAGTACTTTGTCGAAACCATGGATAATACCGGCGATTTCGAGAACTTCGGTATTTTCGGTGATGTGACCTACAACCTGACGGATACCTGGCGCGTGTCCGGCGGCCTGCGCTACAGCGCGGACCAGAAGACCTACTCATGGCAAACGTATCCAGTCAGCGTAGGCGACTGGCCTGTGGCACCCGCCCGCATCAACTATGATCCGGTGGCTACCGGTGCCGATCCCGCAAACTACTATGACAAATTTGAGGACTCCCATGACTGGAGCAAGGTCACCGGGCGACTGGTGCTTGACTGGCAGTTTATGGACACCGCCATGACCTACCTCTCCTATGCCACGGGCTATAAGTCGGGCGGCTATGACGGCCAGGACTTTTCTGCCTACGTGGCCGGGCCGTTTGAACCCGAGGAGATGACCAGCTACGAACTCGGTATGAAGGGAGATTTCTTCGATGACATCCTGCGGGTAGAGACCTCGATTTTCTACCAGGACCTGAACGGCCAGCAGCAGACAGAGGACACCAAATCCTGTACCCCCGGGTCGACAGTAGAAGAGTGTAATATCCAGGATCCGACCGCAGCGCCCTCGGTGATCAGCCAGGATCTCAACATAGAAGGCGCTGAAATCATGCTGCAGTGGCGCGCACTGGACAACCTGCTGCTGTCCGGGCTGACGACGGTACGCAGTTCCGTGAAAACCCCGCAGCGCTATTTCAACAGCGGCGGCCGCGAAGTGGGGGGCACCAAGGAGCACGACAGCACCAACACAGATTACACCTTGCGCCTCGACTGGACCCCGGAAATCCCCGTCGGCTACCTGCTGGTGCATGTGGACTACGTGTTCGTCGAGTCAGAAGATCCCAGCGACACCAACAGCCCGATCTACACCACCGGCGAATGGTACTTCCAGGACAAGGAAATACTCAGCGCGCGTATCGCCTGGACCAACAACGAGGAGAATTTTGAGGTGGCAATCTGGGGTAAGAACCTGCAGGACAATGAAAGTGCTGCAAACCCCGGCGGTTTTGCCGCGGCGAACCTCGGCGTTTACAAGACCGATATCCTGGACCCGCTGACATACGGGATCGACGTGCGCTACTCCTTCTAGGGATGACGCCCTTGTACCCGCCGCCCCGCCTCGCGCGCGGGCGGCGGGGAACCTCACCACACTGTAAACCACTGCACCCGCTGAGCCCGCCGCAAATTACCGGCGGGCTTTTTCGTTGGGGCGATCACCACTTATAGATGACTTCCAGTCCGTACATCCGGGGCAGGTTCCGCCGCACATACGGCGACCCCAGGTCCGCCGTGATCGCGTTATACACCACCACATACTCGGTATCGAAAATATTCTCTGCCCACAGCGCCACCTGCCACGCCGCCGAGGTATCCTCCCAGGCGATCCGCGCGTTGGTCAGGTGATAGTCATCTTCCTTGGTCTCGTAGTTCGCACAGTAGTCGCTGGACGCCGGATTGCGCTCCACCTTCGAGGTCAGGCTGTAATCAACATGAAACAGCACGGTTCCGCGGTCACCCAGCTGCAGATCGTAATCCGCGCTGAGGGCCACCCGCTGCTTGGGGCCGTCCAACTGCTCGCCGTCGAGATTGCCGGCCGTGCGCGGCACTCCGACACCACAGCCATTGTAATAGCCCTCCAGTTCACGGTCTGTCCACTGCGCGTCCAGGTAGCCGTAATTCATGGCCAACTGCAGGTTGTCCACCGGCAACCAGAGAAATTCTGAATCAAAGCCGGTACCCTGGGCATCGCCGGTTGAGGTGGAAAACTGGCGCACCGCACCGCCGGTATCAATCTGGATAATGTCCTGCTTGTCTGAGTAGATGAAGTGGTACACCGACGCATTTACCCGCACAGTACTGTCCAGAAACTCCGACTTGATGCCGATCTCGTAGTTGTCCACTTCCTCGGGATCAAACTCTGAACCAACCTGCAGCGAGTTGAAACCGCCCGCTGTATAGCCGTTGGCATAGGACGCCCAGAGCATCACGTCCTCCATCGGATACACGTTCAGCACCACGCGCGGATCAAAATTGTCCCAGGATCCTTTCTGCCGGTACCAGCGCGTTTTCGCCAGCGCCGACTGCGGCGAGTCCACCGGGAAAATGACATCCTGCGCTGAATTTCCGGTCAGTGAATTCGGCGGGTTGTACCAGCCAAACTTTTTGTCATCGTAAGTCAGTCGCGCACCTGCGGTGAGGCTCACCATGTTGTTGATCTGCCAGGTGACATCGCCAAAGGCGGCATAGCTTTTGGTTTTCGCTTCGTTGTTCATCGTTTCAGTGTCAAATGCACTGCACGGGTACGCCGTCCCGCCCAGTGCCAGCGCACTCAGCGAGAGGCAGGTCGCGTTGTCCGGTGTGGTGTAGACATCGTTGACCGGATCGCTGGTCAGGTTGCGCACCAGGGAGCCGACGTTGGCAGTCACCTCGGCACTTTGTTTGCCGCTCTCGTCATAGAAGCTGACACCGCCGACCCAGGTCAGGTCGCCGGTCTCTCCGGCAAAGCGCAACTCGGTATAGAACTGGCTGTTGTGTTCAATATTGTTGGTGTCGAGATACAGGTACTCGACCGGCGGTTGGTAATCGAGTGAACCGAGACCGTCCTCATCCTGGCGCGCGTTGGAATCGAAATGGCGGTAAGAGGCGATATACGTCATCGTGGCGGCTTCGAACTCGTGATCCATTTCGAGGCTGTAGGCATACATCTTGCGCTTTTCTTCGCCCTTGATCACATCGTTGGCGACCTTGCCAAAGACATCCACATCGCCCAGTTGCCCTCCGGGTGTACCGGTTGGGCTGAGGTCGGGGTTCAAACCGATGGCGACCGGGGCGTCCTGGTCCAGCCTGTTGTAATCGAACGACAATCGCACCGAGGTCTCACTCTGTGGCGTCCACAGAAAACTGGCACGACCCGCGTAATAGTGCTCGTCGCCGAGATCGTTGCCGTTGAGCGCGTTATCGATATACCCATCGCGACTGTTGGCAATCACATTGAATCGCGCGGCGAGTTCATCGTCGATGAGCGGAGTGTTGTAGATCGCTTCACCGAGCATTTTGTCGTAGTTGCCGTACCTCACCCGCACAGAGCCCTCCGTCTCCTGTACCGGCTTCTGCGTAATGATCTGTATCGCACCCGCTGCGGCATTGCGGCCGAACAGGGTGCCCTGCGGGCCTTTCAGCACCTCCACCCGCTCGATATCACTGAACTCCACATTGGAACTGGCAGAGCGCCCGACGTAGATACCGTCAGTGTAAATTCCCACTGCGGGGTCGGTGCCGATGCTCAAGCCGCCACTGCCGATGCCACGGATCTTGTAGGTAGGCTGGGTAACAGAGAGTGCTTCGATATCGAGGCCGGGCGTGAACTGCTCCAGGCCGCCGAGGTTCTGAACCCCCGTGGTTTGCAGGAAAGTCGCATTGAATGCGCTGAGGGCAATGGGCACGTCCTGCAGCGACTGGCTGCGTTTCTGCGCAGTCACCACCACTTCTTCCAGTACCTGCGAAAAAACGGGGGAACTGACCCCGACTGACAGCGCGACAGCACTGGCAAGGGCGCAGCGTGAGGGAATTGCAGTCGAACGTTTCATAGCCACTATCCTTTTGTAAGGTTTCCCTGGTCTGCTGACACTTTAGCAGAGCGGAGAAACACACAAAATTGTAAATAGTAGGGGTCGCTCAGCGTGGACTCGGCAGTGCACGCTCCATATTGGCCGCTATCGTGGCCGCAACCTGCTTGGCACGACTGGCGCGCTCCCCTGAGAAACCGGCATCCACGGTCTCCCTGAAAATCGCCAGCCAACGCTGGAAATCACCGGGTTCAAGCGCGCGCTTGCGGTGCAGTTCCCGGTGAATATCCATGGTGTGCCGCTGGTAGTTCTTCTCCCCCAGCAACAGCTTGCACCAGTAATCCTTGATGTGGGGCAGGTGTACTGAGAGGTCGATGCCGGCCACATCGAGGAAAATGGGTCCCAACTGTTCATCGGCCAGCATGCGTTCGTAAAACCGGTCTACAAACAGCTCGATATTCTCACGGGTATCCAGATCGGGCTTGCTCTCGGGCGCGCTCACGGGACTACTTCTTCTTTTTACCGCTCTTCGCCTTTTTGACATGCGACATAAGGCGTCGCTTGCGCTGCACCTGACGCTGCGTCAGTTTGTTACGCTTCTCGGCGAAGGGGTTCTCACTGGTTCGAAATTCAATGCGCACCGGGGTGCCGGCCAGTTCCAGTTCACGGCGATAGACTTTTTCCAGATAGCGCTGGTAGCTGTTCGGCACGCTGCCGGTCTGGTTGCCATGAATCACGATAAGCGGCGGATTCTGCCCCCCGGCATGGGCGTAGCGCAATTTGATGCGCCGGCCATTGACCATGGGCGGCGGATGATCAAACACCGCGGCTTCCAGAATCCGCGTCAACGCATTGGTATTCAGCTTGCGTGTGGCCGAGGCGTAGGCGCTGTTGATGGACTTGTACAGATGCCCGACGCCGGTACCGTGCAGCGCCGATATATAGTGCATGTCCGCATACTCGGCGAACCGCAACCGACGGTCCAACTCGCTTTTAATCCAGTCTCGCTGGTCGGAATCAATACCGTCCCACTTGTTCACAGCCAACACCAGTGACCGGCCTTTATCCATGCAATGCCCGAGCAGGTGCATGTCCTGGTCAACAATCCCCTCGTGGGCATCCATTACCAATACCACTACATGCGCGTCATCAATGGCCTTGAGTGTTTTCACAATGGAGAACTTCTCGACAACCATTTTCACGTTTTTGCGTCGCCTGACGCCGGCGGTATCGATCAGTGTGTACTTCTGGCCGTCGCGTTCGTAGTCGACATAGATACTGTCGCGCGTCGTACCCGGCTGGTCAAAAACCACCACGCGCTCTTCGCCCAGCAGGCGATTGACCAGTGTCGACTTGCCGACATTGGGACGCCCCACGATCGCGACCCGGATACTGTCGGGATACCGCTCGCGCTCGACGGTGTCGGCGGGCTCGGAGAACGTTGCCAGCACCTCCTCTATCATGCTGGCCACACCGCGCCCGTGGGATGCGGCAATGGCGAACATGGAATCGACACCCAGCGAATAGAAATCGCCTGTGACCACGTCCTCATTGAGACCGTCGATCTTGTTGACAACCACATGGAACGGTTTGTTTCGCTGCCGCAACTGACTGGCCAGGGACTCGTCTATTGCATTGAGTCCCTCGCGGCCGTCGACGATAAACAGTACGACATCGGCCTCCTCTATCGCGGACAGTGCCTGCTGCGCCATCGGCGTATCGACGCCGACTTCATCGCCGGTGATGCCTCCCGTGTCGATGACGACGAAGGGACGGCTGCCCATGCGGGATTCCCCGTACTTGCGATCCCGTGTCAGGCCGGGAAAATCCGCGACCAGCGCGTCACGGCTGCGTGTCAGTTGGTTGAACAGCGTGGATTTGCCAACATTGGGGCGCCCGACCAGGGCGATCACAGGGATCATCAGTTTTTAGCGGTGATCTCGTAAGCCGCCAGTTCACCGCCATTGCCATACACATAGAGCACATTGCCCTCGCTCAGCATGTCGGCGCGGATGCCCTCATCATCAGCCCGGAAGCGACCTACAAAATTGCCATCCACCTGTGACAGGATGTGTGCGTAGCCTTCGAAGTCACCCACCACAACATAACTGCTGACAGGGGTCGGCCTGGAGAGTTCACGATACGCCAGGGCACCCTGAACCCAGCGCACACCCTGTCCGTTGCGCATATAGGCCGTCAGGGTACCGTCTTCGTCCGCGACGTAGACATTGCTGAACCCCTGTGACACACCCGAGAACGAAGAGGCCTTCTGCTGCCAGACCTTGCGGCCACTCAGGGCATCGATACCCACGACGCTGCCCTGGTAGCTGACGGCGAACAACTCGTTACCGATCAACTCCATGGTGCCGTCGACATCCACAATGCGCTCAATTTCAGAGCGGCCCTGGGAGATCGCCACGCGCACCTCCCAAAGCAGCGCGCCTGTCTGCGCGTTGAATGCCAGCACCCGCCCGTTGGCGAAGCCCGCATAGACCTGGTTATTGTTGAATACCGGCGTACTCGTGCCGCGGATCGTCAATACCGGCACATTGCTGTCATAGGTCCACAGGATACTGCCAGTCTCGTAGTCGAGACCCTGCAGACGCCCGTCATAGGTCTGGGCCACGACAACGCTGCCGTTGCTCTGGGGCGCCGACAGAATTTCCCCGCGCACCGGCGTGGACCACAGGCGCTTCCCGGAATTGGCGTCCAGTCGCAGTACATAACCCTCACTGCTGCCTACAAACAGCGCGTCGTCGTAGACGCCGACGCCACCGGACAGCTGTGTCTCCAACTCTTCTTCCCACACCGTGTCACCGGACAGGCGGTTGACTGCTGCGATCTCGCCATCGGCCGCCGCCACGTAAATCATGTCACCCTGTATCGCCGGGCGCAGCCGGTAGAAGCCCTCGCCCTGGCCATTCCCCACGTCCACCGACCACAACTCGTCAATGTTCACTGTCTCGTCTATGTCAATCAGCTCGGCAGGGGCGGTCGCGTCATCGTCATCGGACTCAAACCATCCTGATATGGTGCTACAGGCTGCCAGATTGAAAACCACGAATATCAGGATCAGGTGCCGATAAAGTTGCCGCATATTCTTATTCCTCCGGTATATCGTTGGCTTCGGTCGTCACCGATACGGTATCACTCTCCATCACCGGTTCACCACTGGCCTCTGTGCCAGCACCCGGAGGCACCGGGGTCAGGCTTTGCAGTTTCTGTTGCAGGATGGAGAGATTGACTCCTGCGCCACCGCTGGCAGCGATCACCAGTGCCTGGTTGTAAGCCGCGCGGGCTTCATCACGGCGCGCCGCCGCCAACAGGATATCGCCCTGCGCGATGGCCCAGGATGCGCCGTAGGGACCGGGATCAGACTGCGTCAGGATCTCCAGTGCCTGCTCCGTATCACCGGATGCCGCCATCACACGCGCCAGGCGCAACTGCGCAACACGGGCCGTATCGCTGTTCGACGGGGCCTTGCCCAACACCCAGCGCAACTGTGCCTCCGCTTCCGCGAGGTCGCCGTCTTCCACCGCCATCGCCGCCAGTTGCAGCGCTGCAAACTGCGCGTACTGCGTGCTGCTGAAGTCGCTCTGCAATTGCACCGCCAGGTCCACGGCCTGCGGCTTCTGTTGCGCGTCCGGTGCGTCCACCGCGCGCAGCATGGCGAGGTAGAGCGCAGAAGCCTGCTGCTGCTGGGTGACATCGTGGGCCTGCCACGCCTGCCAGCCGAAGCCCGCGGCCAATGCCAAGACTATGATCGCGATCGTGGAACGTCCATTTTCATTCCACCAGCGACGCAGCGCCTCGACCTGCTCATCTTCCGTACGGTACTGTTCCACGTCGTTCTTTCCTCTTATCTATATTTCAGGGCGCAAGTGCTGCGCACAGTGTCGTTTCCAATTCCCGCAGCGCCACCGTGACCTGCGCGGCGCGCTCGCCGTTCTGGGCGCGCAGGGATTTGACTGTGACGCTCTCTGCCGCCACCTCGTCCTCACCCCAGATCAGGGCTACCCGGGCACCGCTCTTATCGGCTTTCTTCATCTGGCTTTTAAAACTACCGCCGCCGGTGTGCTGCACGATACGCAACTGCGGCTGCTGACAGCGCAGCGCCTGTGTCGCCGCCAGTGCGATACCCTGCGCAGCGTCACCGGCGGCCACGACATAGACATCAGCAGCCGGCGGCGCCGTCGCCTGTCCGTGCTCCAGCAGCAGCAACACCAGCCGCTCCATACCCATCGCGCAACCGATCGCCGGTGTGGCCTTGCCACCCAATTGCCCGACCAGACCGTCATAGCGGCCGCCCGCACAAACCGTACCCTGTGCGCCGAGCTCCCGTGTCACCCACTCAAACACGGTCTTATTGTAGTAATCCAACCCCCGCACCAGCCGCCGATTGACCACGTACTGTATACCGGCGGCCTGCAGCAGTTCACACAGGCGTGCGAAATCAGCGCTCGCCTCCTCGTCCAGGAAATCCTCCAGGCTCGGCCCGTCATCCAGCACTGACTGCGTCTGGGAATTTTTGCTGTCCAGGATACGCAGGGGGTTGCTGTGCAGGCGACGCTGGCTGTCCTCATCCAACTGCTCGACCCGCGCCTGCAGGAAATCCACCAGTGCCTCCCGGTACGCCCTGCGCGCCTCGGCGCTGCCAATGGAGTTGAGCTGCAGCTCCATCGAGTCCAACAGCCCCAGTTGCCGCCAAATCTGCGCGCACAACAAAATGAGTTCCGCATCCATGTCCGGCGTGGCGACACCAAACGCCTCGACACCGGTCTGGTGAAACTGGCGCTGCCGGCCTTTCTGCGGGCGCTCGTAGCGAAACATGGGGCCGGTGTACCACAGCCGCTGGGGCGTGTTCAGCAGCCCCTGCTGTATCGCGGCGCGCACACAGCCGGCAGTCCCCTCCGGTCGGAGCGTCATGCTATCACCATTGCGATCGTCGAAGGTATACATCTCCTTCTCGACAATATCGGTAACCTCTCCGATGGAACGCTTGAACAGCGCGGTTTTCTCCACTAAAGGCAGGCGGATTTCATCGTAGCCATAACTGGATAACACGGCCGCGACGGTGCGTTCCAGAAACTGCCAGCAGGCTGTTTCGCTCGGCAGGATATCGTTCATCCCCCGAATGGCGGTTATTTCACTCACGTGGGCTCCAGTAACGCTGGCCAACCATCAGGTTGACGATTTGGCGATTAATTGTTCTTCCAGATCGGCTCGCGCCTGTTCCAGTTCGGTGGCGCGCTTGCGGATCACTTCTTCGAGGTGATCGATAAAGTCCTCATTGCTGATTTTATGGTGTGGCTCGCCGTCCACATAGATCAGGTTGTTGGGGGTCGCCCCGGTGAGCCCGACATCGGCCTCCCTGGCCTCTCCCGGCCCGTTCACGATACAGCCGATCACAGCAACATCCATCGGTGTGCGAATATCCTCCAGCCGCTGCTCCAGGGTATTCATCGTGCCCACCACATCAAAGTTCTGCCGCGAGCAACTCGGACAGGCAATAAAATTGATACCGTTGGCCCGCAGTTGCAGGCTTTTCAGGATATCGAAGCCCACCTTGACCTCTTCCACGGGGTCCGCCGCCAGTGAGACGCGCAGGGTATCACCGATACCATCCATCAGCAGCATGCCCAGCCCGACGGCCGACTTCACAGTGCCGCCGCGCAGGCCACCGGCCTCGGTAATACCCAGATGCAATGGCTGGTCGATTTTGGTCGCCAGCAGGCGGTAGGCGGCCACGGCCATGAAGACACCAGAGGCCTTCACGCTGACCTTGAAATCCGGGTAATTGAACTTGTCGAGGATATCGACATGGCGCATGGCTGACTCCACCAGCGCCTCCGGCGTCGGCTCACCGTACTTGCGCTGCAGCTCCTTGCCCAGCGACCCCGCATTGACGCCGATCCGGATCGGTATGCCCTTGTCACGCGCGCTGTCGATGACCTCGCGTACCTTGTCGTCGCGACCGATATTGCCGGGATTGATACGCAGGCAGTCCACCCCGTACTCCGCCACCTTCAGCGCAATCCTGTGATCGAAGTGGATATCGGCGACCAGCGGTACGCTGACCTGCGCGCGTATCTGCCGGAAGGCCTCCGCCGCATCCATACTGGGGACAGATACCCTGACGATATCGGCACCCGCATCCGCGATCGCTTTCACCTGTGCCACCGTCGCCGGCACATCACAGGTGTCGGTATTGGTCATGCTCTGGACGCTGATGGGGGCATCGCCACCGACCGGCACATTGCCGACATGGATCTGCCTGGACACGCGTCGAGAGATAGGAGACTCAAACTTCATTCACCACCCCCTGCATACTGTTGCGAATTACCGAGACCGGACTGCACGCCCTTACCGAGCGCCGGAATCGCACCCTCGGCGCCACCCTCCTGCCACCACCAGAGCGCGAGCACCAGCAGCAACAGCACGCCGAGACCGATGACCACGCCCAGACCTGTGCGCTGCAACTGCACGGGGCGGGTGTCTTCACGCCTCTCATACTGCACCGGGGGCACATCGACAACCTCGTCGAACACCGTCATCAGGTTTTGTTCGTCCAACCCCAGCAGCCGACCGTAGGCTTTCACATAGCCGCGGGCAAAGGGCGGACTGCGCAGCGCCTGGTAATCGTCGCGCTCAAGAATGGCGACATAGTCCGGCATGAAATTGAGCCGGTCTGCCGCCTCGCGTTCTGTCATGCCCTTGGCCAGCCGCGCCGCCTTCAACAGCGACCCCGGCGTGGTAAATGCATCGAGCTGTACAACCTCATCGCTCACTGCTTAACGGCCCGCTTGTACGCCTGGTACTCGGCAGATTTCGGGTACAGGTTACGCAGCGCGAGCGCATAGCTCGCCTCGGAATCCTTGTCGCCGTCCGCCTTGGCCAACTGTATACCCAGCAACAGGCCGGCGGCGGACTGTTTGCGCACCACGGTGCGGTAGGTGTCATAGTATTTGGTCGCAGTGGCGTAATCCTGCGCCTCATAGCGAATCCTGGCGAGTTCATACAGCGCGATCGGGTTGGTGCGATCCATTGCCAATGCGCGCACAAAAGCCTCTTCCGCACCCTGGGTATCGAACAGTTTCAGCCGGCACAAACCGAGATTGACAAAGGCGTTGGGACGCCCGGAGTACAGCGTGTCCTTCACCACATAATCCAGCTGTTCCTCCGCCTCTTTGTACCGTTGCTGGCTGTACAGGAAGGCCGCGTAGTTATTGCGGCAGCGGGAGAAGTTCTTATCCAGGCTGATCGCCTTCCTGAAGTTCTCCTCGGCCAGCTCGTACTCGCCGGTACTCTGGTAGACCAGGGCAAACGCTTCGTAGACTTCGGGATTATTGGCGTCGATCTGGTCGGCCAGCTGCAGGTTGCGCTTGGCCGCCTCCCAGTTGCCCTCACCGATATACTGGCGGGCCAGCGCCACGCGTTTTTCCAGCGCCTTCTTCGGCGAGGCGTCCTCGGTGAAGACGCTCTCGGTTGTGGTAATGCAGCCGCCCAGGCCCAGGCACAGTACAACCAGCACCACAGGTGAGAGCGTTTTGGCCAGGTTTGCTCGCGACGTGAATAACATGCCTACCCCACTGTAATTATCTGGCTATCGTCCATCGCCCGATAGCGCTCACTGCGACGGGTGCGGTCTGCGACCTGCCCCACCAACTGCCCACAGGCGGCGTCGATGTCATCACCGCGAGTGGTTCTGATAGTTACAATATATCCCGCATCCACCAGTACTTGCCAGAATCGCGACACCGCATTGCCGCTGGGGCGGCGGTAGTCCGATTGCGCAAACGTGTTGAACGGGATGAGATTGATCTTGCAGGGTGTATCCCGCAGCAACGCCACCAGTTCGCGGGCGTGATGCACCTGGTCGTTGACCTCATGAATCAGGGTGTACTCAATCGTCACCACACGACTCTTATCGGTTTGCGAGGCCATATAATTGCGACAGCTCTCCAGCAATACCGCGATCGGGTATTTGCGATTGATCGGCACCAGCTGGTTGCGCAGCTCGTCATTCGGCGCGTGCAGCGATACGGCCAGTGAGACCTCGCTGAGTCCCGCCAGGCGATCCAGCGCCGGGACCACACCGGAAGTGCTGAGTGTCACCCGGCGTTTCGACAGGCCGTAGGCCAGGTCTTCCAGCATCAGGTCCATCGCGGCCACTACATTGTCAAAGTTCAGCAGCGGCTCGCCCATACCCATCATCACGACATTGGAGACGACTCGGTTGTGCCCGGGCCCGAACGCGTTGTAGGAGTTGATCGCCAGCCACACCTGGCCGATGATTTCCGCGGCGCTCAGGTCGCGCTGGAAACCCTGCTTGCCGGTGGAGCAAAAGCTGCAGTCCAGGCTGCAACCGACCTGCGACGACACGCAGAGTGTGGCGCGGTTGCCTGCGGGGATCAGAACCGTCTCCACCAGGCCGCCGCCTTCGACGCGGATCGCCCACTTGCGGGTACCGTCACTGGAGTCCTGCTGGCTGACAATTTCGGGCGGTCGCACCTCGGCGATGGCCGACAGCTTGTCGCGCAGTGCCTTACCGAGGTTGGACATATCCTCGATACGGGTGACCCCGGCGTGATGTATCCATTTCAACACCTGCTGCGCGCGGAACTTCTTCTCCCCCAGGTCCAGGAAGAACTGCTCCATCTGCAGGCGCGTCAACCCCAACAGGTTCACTTTGCTCTCGCTGTGAACGGCGCTTACATCATTGGGATCGACGGCTGTCATCGGCAGGTGTCTGGCGTGCAGTCCTAGCGGTCGCAGAGTTCGCTGGCAGCGAAGAAATACGCGATTTCGCGGGCGGCCGACTGCGGCGAATCCGAACCGTGCACGGCGTTGGCGTCGATAGACGAGGCAAAATCAGCGCGAATCGTACCCGCGTCCGCCTCGGCCGGGTTGGTGGCCCCCATCAACTCACGGTTCTTGGCGATGGCGCCCTCACCCTCCAGCACCTGCACGACCACCGGGCCGGATGTCATGAACTCGATCAGCGCGGGATAAAAGGGGCGCTCCTTGTGTTCAGCGTAGAAACCACCTGCCACAGTGTCGCTCAGGCGCAGCATTTTTGCGGCGACGATTTGCAGGCCATTGTCCTCAAATCGCGAGTAGATTTTGCCAATGATGTTTTTGCCAACAGCGTCGGGTTTGATGATAGACAGGGTACGTTCTACAGCCATGGGGTATCTCCAGAAAAGGCTCACTTTGGGAAGCGCGCAATTATACGGATTTTAGGCCGCTGTTTCACCTGCTATCCCGGTCTCACTGAAGATTATTTTTCTTTGAAATCAGTTATTTACAAATCCAGGGTGAAAAGCGGGTATTTTACCCTAAATCGGGCGTCACCCGGGGGTTGCAGCGCCGCACCCAACCAACGGCAGACTGGCTGGAATCAATCTTTTGGTGGGTGCCGGGCGCCGGCAGCGGCCGGGAGTGCCGCGTCGCCAGCTGCCCCGATACTTGCTGGCGACACGGCACTCCCGGCTGCTGCCTCGGGTCGGTACGCCAGTGTTACCGCCGCGCTCAAGATGGCAGGAAAAGAGGGTTCGGTGATCGGGTGGGGAAGCCGTCCGAAAGTATCGGGGAAGCGGGCGGCTTCCCCACCCGATCATCGAACCCGTGCAGTATTGCAGCCCTACCCTGATGCCGGCCTACCTCAATCCACCCCGGTAGTGCCCGGCGTCGCCCCCAAAAGCAGCGTATATATCGCCGCAACGGTGACAGCTACTCCCGCTCCTCTATCCAGGCGGCCTGAATGCCCTCGAGGATTTTCTCGCCGCAGCGATTGGGGTCATCGTCGAAATCCGGCAGTGCCATCACCCAGTTGCGCAGATCCACAAAATTGACGGACAGGGGGTCAATATCCGGATGGGCTTCCAGTAATTCTATGGCGATATCGTTTACATCGGTCCACCGCATCGACGCTCTCCCCCCTCAGTGCTGTTCAGATACCATATTGATAGTGTAGCGCGGAATTTCCACCACCAGGTCTTCATCAGTGACGATGGCCTGGCAGCTGAGGCGGGAGTCGGGCTCCAGCCCCCAGGCCATATCCAGGTAGTCATCCTCCAGTTCATCCGGCGGCTCCAGGGCGTCGTAGCCCTCACGCACAAAAACGTGACAGGTGGTGCAGGCACAGGACAGCTCGCAGGCGTGCTCTATTTCGATATGGTTGCGCAACAGCGCGCGGCAGATACTCTCACCCGGCTCGGCATCGATGACAGCTCCGTCCGGACAGAGGTTTTCATTGGGTAGCACTACAATTTTCGTCACTGTGTCACCTCGTCATCAAATGAATCCAGGGATACGCCAGCGAGCGCTGAGCGGATGCTCTTGTCCATACGCCGCGCGGCAAAGGCCTCACTCAAGCGCCCCAGTCGCTCAGTGTGGTTGCGGATGGCGTCCGCATCCTGTCCCTCTACCAGCGCCTGCAGCTCGGTCATCTTTGCACTGATAGCGGCGCGCTCCTCGCCGTCAAGCAAGGTGTCGCCATCGGCCTGCAGGGCCGACTTCAGCCCCTCCAGTAACTGCCACGCCGCCAGCCTTTCCTCAGCCAGCTGGCGCGCCGCTTTGTCTTCTTCGGCGTGACTGAATGAGGACTGCAACATATCCGCGATCTCCTCATCGCTGAGACCAAACGAGGGTTTCACGGTAATACTGGTCCGGGTGCCGGTGATCTCCTCGCGCGCGGACACGTTCAGCAGGCCGTCCGCATCCACCTGGAAGGTTACCCGAATACGCGCCGCTCCCGCCACCATCGGCGGAATGCCCCGCAATTCAAACTGCGCCAGCGAGCGACAGTCGCTCACCATCTCACGCTCGCCCTGGACGATGTGCACAGACAGCGCTGTCTGGCCGTCCTTGAAGGTCGTGAACTCCTGTGCCCGGCTGACCGGGATAGTGGTGTTGCGCGGCACAATCTTCTCCACCAGCCCGCCCATGGTCTCGATACCCAGCGACAGTGGAATGACATCTAGCAGCAGCAGGTCACCCTCGGGGCGATTGCCAACGAGGATATCCGCCTGGATGGCCGCACCGATCGCCACCACTTCATCCGGATCGATATCGATCAGCGGCGGCCGCTTGAAAAACCCGGCCACCGCCTCGCGCACCAGCGGCACGCGGGTGGAGCCGCCCACCATAACGATATTGTCGACATCCGCATCCAGGCCGGCATCGCGCAGGCACTTGCGGCAGGCGCGCAGTGTCCGCTTCACCAGCGGCTGTATCAGGTCTTCGAATATCTCGCGTGTCACGCGCAGCGAACCGCCGGCAGACAGCACCCCCTGCAGGTCAATATCGACCTCCTGCTCATCAGAGAGGCGCTCCTTGGCAGCGCGTGCAGCCGCTTGCAACTGGCGGTACTGGCTGGAAGACAGGTCTGGCGCACCGCTTTGCTGCAACACCCAGTCCGCCAGCACACCATCGAGGTCGTCACCGCCGAGCGCGGTATCGCCCCCGGTGGCGAGCACTTCAAACACGCCTTTCTGCAGACGCAGGATAGAGATGTCAAATGTACCGCCGCCGAGGTCGTAGACGGCAATCACACCCTGCTCTGCCGAATCCAGGCCGTAGGCGACGGCAGCCGCAGTAGGTTCGTTCATCAGCCGCAACACGCGCAACCCGGCCAGAGTTGCGGCATCCTTGGTTGCCTGGCGCTGCGCCTCGTCAAAATAGGCGGGCACAGTAATCACGGCACCGTCGATTTCACCGCCCAGCGTGTCGACAGCGCGCTGGCGCAGCACCCGCAAAATTTCAGCGGAGGCCTCCACCGGACTCACTTCCCCGCCACTGGTGACAAAACGCACCAGCCCCTGTTCGGCCTCGGCAAGACGGTAGTGTGAGCGCTGCGCGTCACTGGCGGCATCGCTGCTGCCGCGGCCCATGAACCGCTTCACTGACATCAGTGTATCGGCTGGAAACTGTGAGCCCAAAGCCAGCGCAGCCGCACCGACCAGCGGCGCCCGGCCCTCACTGTAGTTCACAACCGAGGGCAGCATCGCTGCGCCTGTTTCATCGGGCAGCACCGCCGCGCGACCGCCGCGCACTGTCGCCACCAGTGAATTGGTTGTACCTAAGTCTATACCGACCGCTCGCTTTACCTGATGCGGTAACGGCGATTGCCCGGGTTCTGCAATTTGGAGTAGTGCCATACTGGCTTGGTATTCCCGTTAGTCTATCAACCTGGATTCCAGCTGTTCCGCCTCGCGCAGCAGCTTGTCCAGGTATTGCATTTTTACACAGGCGCCGGCCGCCGCCGTCATCTCCTGTGCGCTGTAAGCGCGGGAAAACTGCTCCTGCAGTACCGCGACATCCTCGCCGATTTCGGTAACAAGGTGATCCAGTGCGGTTTCAGGATCGACCAGATCCTCCATTTCCTCAAGTTTCTCGCGCAGCTCCATCTGCTGTATCAGGAAGCCCCCGTCAAGCGGCTGGCCGGCAATGGTTTCAGCACTCATGCCGGCAATTTCCAGTAGATAGAGCGCCCTTGGCAGCGGCTTGCGCAGTGTCGCATAAGCCTCATTGACCAGGGAGGAGTATTGCACCGCCAAACGCTGCTCATGCGCTGAGCGACCGGCGAAGCGGTCGGGATGCAACTCCCGCTGCAGTTGTCGATAGCGTGTACCCAGCTTGTCCTGATCCAGTGCGTAAGCGACTGGCAGGTCGAAAAGCTCGAAGTAGTTGCGTTGAAAATCAGGACTGGACATACGGGAGTGTCACACCGCTGCGACTAAACGGTGAAACTCTCCCCGCAGCCACATTCGGCAGAGACATTGGGATTGCGGAACTGCAGGCCCTCGTTGAGGCCCTCGCGCACATAATCCAGCTCCGTTCCATCCAGATAGACCATGCTTTTGGGGTCGATAACGACTTTCACGCCGTGATCCTCAAACACCTGGTCCTCGGGCTGGACTTCATCGACAAACTCCAGCACATAGGCCATTCCGGAACACCCGGACGTGGTGACACCCAGGCGGATGCCAAGCCCCTTGCCGCGGCTGGCCAACTGGCCCGCAACGTGTTTCGCTGCGGATGGTGTAAGACTGACGCCCATGCTAGCCCTGGCTCCTCTTCTCTCGCAGATCCTTGACCGCCGCCTTGATCGCGTCCTCGGCCAGTACCGAGCAGTGAATCTTCACGGGTGGCAGTGCCAGTTCCTCGGCAATCTCGGTGTTGCGTATCTGCTCCGCTTCATCGAGGTTCTTGCCTTTCACCCACTCGGTGAGCAGCGAGCTCGATGCGATTGCGGAGCCGCAGCCGTAGGTCTTGAACTTGGCATCCTCAATGACGCCATCGGCGTTGACCTTGATCTGCAGGCGCATGACATCGCCGCAAGCCGGTGCGCCGACCATGCCCGTCCCCACATTGGCGTCCTCCGCGTCGAGCTTGCCGACATTGCGGGGATTTTCGTAGTGGTCCAATACCTTGTCGCTGTATGCCATTGTCGTATTCCTCCAGTTGGAATTAGTGGGCAGCCCATTCAATGCTGTTCAGGTCCACCCCATCCTTGTACATATCCCATAGCGGGGACAGTTCGCGTAATTTGTCCACAGCATTGCGCAGCTGTGCGGCCGCCGCATCCACGTCGGCGTCGGTGGTAAAGCGGCCGAAGCTGAAGCGCAGCGAGCTGTGTGCCAGTTCGTCATTCAGCCCCAGCGCCCGCAGTACGTAGGAGGGTTCCAGGCTGGCCGAGGTACAGGCCGAACCACTGGATACCGCCAGGTCTTTCAGCGACATGATCAGGGATTCACCTTCGACAAACGCGATACTGACATTCAGCACGCCCGGCAGGCGGTGCTCTTCGTCACCGTTGATATGCACTTCCTCGATATCGCTGATAGCGTCCCAGAAACGTCGTCGCAGGGCCTGCAATCTCAGGGTTTCGTCCGCCATTCCCTCGCGCGCTATCTGCGCCGCCTCACCCATTCCGACGATCTGGTGGGTAGCGAGGGTGCCGGACCGCATGCCGCGCTCGTGCCCACCGCCGTGCATCTGGGCCTCCAGCCTGACCCGGGGCTTGCGCCGCACATACAGCGCACCAATGCCTTTGGGACCGTACATCTTGTGACCGGACATGGACAGCAAATCGACCTTCATCTGCTCCATATCGATGGGG
>JAGRIE010000003.1:0-46249 GCA_020443425.1 Halioglobus sp. | reverse complement strand
ATTTTTCCCGCACTCTGCGCCGCATCCACATGGAACAGCACACCGGCGTTACGCGTCACCTCACCGATGCCGGCGATATCATTGACGGTGCCAATCTCGTTGTTCGCGTGCATGATACTCACCAGGATAGTGTCGTCACGCAGTGCCTCTGCCACCGATTGAGGGCTGATCAGGCCCTGCGGGCTGGGGTCGAGATATGTCACCTCATAGCCCTCGCGCTCCAGTTGGCGGCAGG
The DNA here is from genome assembly GCA_020443425.1 of Halioglobus sp. Classification (GTDB taxonomy): domain Bacteria; phylum Pseudomonadota; class Gammaproteobacteria; order Pseudomonadales; family Halieaceae; genus Marimicrobium. The sequence goes on along the minus strand of JAGRIE010000003.1, from coordinate 46,014 downwards.
TATCGAGCACAGCTTTGTGTTCGATTTTGGAGGTGACGATGTGCTTGCCCTTTTTCACATAGAAATGGGCTACACCCTTGATCGCCAGGTTATCTGACTCCGTCGCACCCGAGGTCCAGACGATCTCCCTTGGATCGGCGTTGATCAGGTCCGCCACCTGGCGGCGACCGTTCTCGACGGCTTCCTCCGCCTTCCAACCGTAGAGGTGGGAGCGTGAGGCCGGATTGCCAAAATTGCCCTCGATGGACAGGCAGTGAACCATCTTCTCGACCACGCGGGGATCACACGGCGTTGTCGCCAGATAGTCAAAATAAATGGGTTTTTGCATACCGCTGTTGCTCCGTATTGTACGTTCGTCGGCCGGCTACAGTTCTGTCAGGGACAGCGTCGCCCCCTGGGGACTGCGCGCTGCCTGCCGCGCTGAAATGCTCTGCACTTCCCTGCGCTCCACCAGGTGCGCCAGGCTGATACTGCTGAGGAAGTTGTGGATTTGCTCGCTGAGGTCACACCACAGGTGGTGGGTGAGACAGACCTCACCCTGCTGGCAGTCCGCAGTGCCGCCGCAGCCCGTGGCATCGACAGCCTCATTGACCGCATCAATAATCTCTGCGACGAAAATCTTGTCGCCGCTGCGGCTGAGCCGGTATCCACCACCGGGGCCACGCACGCTGCTGACAAGGCTGTTGCGGCGCAGCTTTGCAAACAACTGTTCCAGATAGGACAGTGAGATATCCTGGCGGCCTGAAATATCTGCCAGACTCACCGGTCGGTCCACCCCGTTCAGGGCCAGGTCCAACATGGCAGTTACGGCATACCGGCCTTTGGTTGTCAGTCGCATCGCTCTTTCTCCAGCGTCAGTAGCGCTGAAGTATGCAATAACCCACTAAAATGGTCAACTTTATAGCCTACTAAATTTGTCGGATATGCCGGGTCAGGATTCCCTGTCGGAGCCCCGGCGGACCCACTTCTGCGTCTCAGTGAGGATGCCGCGGAGTATATTCAGCTCCATCTCATCCAACCTGACGCGGCTGTAGAGGCGTCGCAGGCGGGACATCAACTGGCGCGGAGCGGCCGGGTCGAGGAACTCGATATCCACCAGCGCCTGCTCCAGGTGGGTGTAAAAGCGCTCCATATTGTCCTGCGTGGCAAACGGTGCATCCCAGTCGTCGGCACCGGTTGCCGGCCCGTCTCCCGCGACCGCCAGCATACGCAACTCATAGGCAACAATTTGCACTGCCATCGCCAGGTTCAACGAGCTGTAGTCCTGTGACGTCGGGATATTCAGGTGCAGGTTACAGACTTTCAGCTCGTCGTTGGTCAGCCCGCGATCCTCGCGCCCGAACAACACCGCCACCTGCTCCTGCCCGGAGGCGAGCGCCATGCGCTGGGCACACTGCCTGGCATCCATCAGTGGCCAGGGAATGCGCCGCTCGCGGGCACTGGTGCCGACGATAAACTGGCAGTCGCCTATCGCCTCACTGAGCGTCGGCACCACCACGGCGGCCTCGAGAACATCCGTCGCAGACGCCGCGCGCCACACTGCCTGCTCGTTGGGATAATCGCGCGGCTCCACCAGGTAGAGGCGTCTCAGCCCCATGTTTTTCATCGCGCGGGCAACCCCGCCGATATTTCCCGGATGGGTGGTGTTGACCAGTACAATGCGGATATTGTCGGGGTTCATTGGCAGATTCCGTGCCGTGTGGCCGGCTCAACCCAGCAGCGGCTTGACCACCTGCAACACCGCCTTGAAACACTTGGGATTGCCGCAGACGATATTGCCCGACTCCAGGTACCTGTCGGAGGCGTCGATATCCGCGACCAGGCCGCCCGCCTCGCGCACCAGCAGCACACCGGCCGCCATATCCCATGGCGCCAGGCCTATCTCCCAGAACGCATCAAGGCGGCCCGCGGCCACGTAGGCCAGGTCCAGTGAGGCCGCGCCGGCACGCCGTATGCCGGCACACTGCGAGGCCAGCACCTCAAGCGACTTGCTGTACGGACCCAGCTTGTCGTCGCAGTGTTCCTTGAACGGGATACCGGTACCCAGCAATGCGCCGTCCAGGCTGGCCAGGTCGCTGACGCGCATGCGATGGCCGTTGAGCTGGGCACCGCGTCCGCGCGAGGCAGTGAACTCCTCGCGGCGCACAGGGTCCACAATCACGGCGTGCTCGATCCGGCCCCGGTACATGCAGGCGATAGAGACCGCATAATGCGGAATGCCGCGGACAAAATTGGTGGTACCATCCAGCGGATCGATGATCCAGCGGTACTCGGCCTGCTCGCTGCCGATGAGACCGCTCTCTTCACCGAGGATAGCGTGGTCGGGGTAGGCTTTTTGCAGGTGATAGATAATCTCACGCTCGGCATTGATATCCACCTCCGTGACAAAATTGTTCACCCCTTTCGCCTTCACTTCAAAGCGGTGCAGTTCATCGGAGGCGCGCACGATATTCTCGCCGGCCTTGCGGGCCGCTCGCAGCGCTATATTGATCATCGGTTCCATGGGTATGTCCTGGGAGTGAATTAGGGAGTGAGGTCTTCCTGCTCGACGCCTTCCTTGACCGGGATCATCAGGTCTTCCTTCGTCACTCCCAGCACCAGCGCCATAGCGGATGCCACATAGATGGAAGAGTAGGTGCCGATGGTGATACCCACAATCAGCGTGATCGCGAAGCCGAATATCATCTCGCCGCCAAACAGCGCCAGCGCGATAACAACCAGCAAGGTGGTGCCCGACGTCACCAGTGTCCGGTCCAGAGTCTCGGTGATGGAGATATTCAACACCTCCTCGGGTTCAGCGCGGCGAATCTTGCGGAAGTTCTCGCGAATCCTGTCGAACACCACAATGGTGTCATTCAGCGAGTAGCCGATGACCGCCATCAGCGCCGCCAGCACGGTGAGGTCAAACTCCATACCGGTGACGGAGAAAAAGCCGAGCGTGATGACGACGTCGTGGATCAGTGCCGCCACCGAACCCAGCGCGAATTTCAGCTGGAAGCGGAAGGCGACGTACAGCGTCACCAGCCCCAGCGCCAGCAGCATCGCCAGCCCCCCCTGCTCGCGCAGCTCATCGCCCACCTGCGGGCCGACAAACTCGGAGCGCCGCAACTCGACTGTCCCGCCCGGCTCGACCGCGACAAACGCCTGCTGCAGTATGCCCAGGAGTTCGGCACCCTGTTCGTCCGAATACCCCTGGGGCAGGCGGATCATCACGTCGCGGTCACTGCCGAAACTCACCACCGTGGCACCGGCAAAGCCCTTTGTCTCCAGGGTGCCGCGGATTGCGGTCAGGTCAGCGCTGGAGCTGTAGTGAACCTCCACCAGCGTACCTCCGGTAAAGTCCAGCCCCCAGTTCAGCTGTTTCGTGGCCAGCGAGCCGATCGATACGATCAGCAGGATCACCGAAAAAGCCAATGCCAGCTTGCGCTGGCCCATAAAATTGATCACTTTCATGACTGACGTCCCCCGATAGACAGCTTCTTCACGCGACGGCCACCATAGATCAGGTTGATCAGTGCGCGGGTACCCATAATAGCGGTGAACATGGAGGTCAGGATGCCCACTGACAGCGTCACCGCAAAGCCCTTGATCGGCCCTGTCCCCACCGCGTAGAGAATGATCGCCACAATCAGGGTGGTGAGGTTGGAGTCCAGAATCGTGGTGACTGCCCGCTCATAGCCGGAATGAATTGCCATCTGCGGCGACAGGCCGTTGGCCAGCTCCTCGCGTATCCGCGCAAAAATCAGCACGTTGGCATCCACCGCCATGCCCACCGTCAACACGATACCGGCGATTCCGGGCAGCGTCAGCGTAGCGCCCAGCAGCGACATCACCGCCACCAGCAGCACCAGGTTGAAACTCAGCGCGATCACAGCAGCGACACCGAATACCCGGTAGTACACCACCATGAACAGGACCACCAGTGCGAGGCCGTAGTAGACCGACTGCAGGCCCATGCGGATATTCTCGGCACCCAGCGAGGGCCCCACGGTGCGCTCCTCGACAAACTCGATCGGGGCCGCGAGCGCACCCGCGCGCAGCATCAGGGCCAGTTCCGAGGCCTCCAGCGGGTTGTCCAGGCCGGTAATCTGGAACTGCGCGCCCAGCGCAGACTGGATCACCGGCGCCGTCAGCAGTTTTTTCTCATCGTAGGGGATTTTTACCGCGACCTCCTGGCCGTCCTCACCCACCTCATAGCGGGTGCGGTATTTGCGCTCGATAAACAGCACTCCCATACGGCGCTTGATATTGTGCCGTGTGGCCCGCGACATCAGCGTGCCGCCCTCGTTGTCCAGGCTGATCTGCACATTGGGCTGGCCGTTCTGGTCGAAGCTCGCCTGCGCATTGGAGACGCGCTCACCGGTGATGATCACGTCGCGTTCCAGCCATTCGCTGGCCCCGGCGCGGTCGGCACTGCGGTAGTCAAAACGCTGTTTCTCGGACACTGGCGCGTCCATATTGGCCACCAGCCGGAATTCCAGGTTGGCGACCTTGCCCAGGATACGCTTCGCCTCGGCGGTATCCTGTATACCCGGCAGCTCGACCACAATGCGGTTGAGCCCCTGGCGCTGTACCAGCGGCTCGGACACGCCCAGTTCATTGACCCGGTTGCGCAACGTGGTCAGGTTCTGGGTGACGGCGTAGTCGGCGATCTCACTGCGGGTCTGCTCCGACATGGTGGCGACCAGGTTCCAGCTGTCCTCAGTGTCGACCCGCTCCAACACCAGGCCGGGGCTCTCGTCCGCGATCAGGTCCCGCGCCTGCTCACGCAGTGCTTCGGTCTTGAACTGGGCCTCTATTGTGCCCTGCTTGTCGAGTGTCACGTACCCGCGTATCCGCTGCTCCCGCAGGGCCCGTTTGGTGGCGTTGAAATAGGATTCCATACGCCGTTCCACCGCTGCATCCACGTCCACTTCCAGCTTGAAATGCACACCACCACTGAGGTCCAGGCCCAGTTTCATCGGCTGGCCGCCATAGCTGCTCAGCCAATCGGGGGTGGTCGGGGCGAGATTGAGCGCGACGATATAGCCGTCGCCCAGCGCTTTCGCGACACTGGCCTGTGCCACCAGTTGCTGATCGGCATCGGTCAGGCGCAGCAGCGCGGTGCGCCCGCTGGGATCGATCACCTCGCCAAAATGCTCTATCCCGGCGTCCTCCAGCGCTGTCAGTGCGCGTTGCCAGGTTTTTTCATCGATCTGCTGGGCGCTGCTCTCACCGGTGATCTGCAGCGCTGGATCCGGTGCATACAGGTTGGGCGCGGCGTAGAACAGCGCCAACAGCAGCACGAACAGCACGAGGAGGTATTTCCACAGGGGATACTTGTTCAGCATAGTGTCGCTCTAACAGGAGAACAGGATACGGGAGCAGCGACTGCCCCGCGCGAAAAGTGCGTCATTATAAATTAACAGGCAGCAGTCACAAGGGGAGTTTCGAGGCAGTGCTCACCCCAGCCAGACCCGGGCATTGCGGAACATGCGCAACCAGCCGCCGTCCTCGCCCCAGTGCGACGGCGCCCAGGAGTTCTGGACGGTGCGGTAGACCCGCTCCGGATGCGGCATCATGATCGTGGCGCGACCGTCCTCACTGGTCAGACCGGTGATACCGGTCGGCGAGCCGTTGGGGTTGGCCGGGTACTGCTCGGCCACCTCCAGGGTATTCTCCAGATAGCGCAGTGCCACGGTGCCGCTGGCATCGCAGGCGGTGTGCGCGGCCGCCGTGGCAAACTCGGCGCGCCCCTCGCCGTGTGCCACCGCGATCGGCAGATGGGAGCCCTCCATGCCGGACAGCAGGATTGACGGCGTGGGTTCCACCCTGACCAGCGCCAGCCGGGCCTCAAACTGCTCCGACCGGTTGCGGACGAAACGCGGCCAGTGCGCGGCGCCCGGGATCAGTTCCTTCAATGTCGAGACCATCTGGCAACCGTTGCAGACACCCAGTGTGAAAGTGTCCTGACGCTGGAAATACGCGCTGAAGCGCTCACGGACAGCCTCGTTGAAAAGGATGCTCTTGGCCCAGCCCTCGCCGGCGCCCAGTACATCGCCGTAGGAAAAGCCGCCGCAGGCGACCAGGCCGCGAAACTGCGCAAGATCCGTAGCGCCACTGAGCAGGTCGCTCATATGGACATCCACCGGCGCGAAGCCGGCGCGGTGAAACGCCGCCGCCATCTCCACGTGGCCATTGACACCCTGTTCGCGCAGGATAGCGACCTGGGGCCGCGCCCCTGTGGCGATATAGGGCGCGCTGATATCCTCGTCCGGATTGAAGCTCAGGGCCACGGACAGGCCGGGGTCAACAGCCGCGATACGCTGGAACTCTTCCGCCGCACAGGCGGGGTTGTCGCGCAGGGACTGCACTTCAAAACTGGTGCGAGCCCACAGCTGCTGCAGGCGCGAGCGTGTGTCGTGAAGTTGCACGTGAGCGTCGTCGACCACCGTTATCGCATCGCCGACCACCGCCCGCCCGATCGGGTACAGGCAATCGCCCAGACCCAGTTCCGCCGCCCGCGAATGCAGACTGTCCAGTTGCGAGCGCTCTATCTGTAGCACCGCTCCGGCCTCTTCGCTGAACAGCTTCTGCAGCGCACTGCCCGGCAGCCCGGTCATGTCGAGTTGCGCCCCGCAGCGACCGGCAAATGCCATTTCCAGCACGGTCACCAGCAGGCCTCCATCGGAGCGGTCGTGGTAGGCCAGCAGTTGCTGGCCGGCCAGCAATTCCTGCACCAGCGTGAAAAAGGCGCGGAGGTCAGCCGCGCTGTCGATATCAGGCACCCGGTCCCCGATTTGCCCGTAGGCCTGGGCCAGCGCGGAGCCGCCCAGCCGGCCGGCGCCGCGCCCCAGGTCCAGCAGCACCAGCACCGCGTCGGCGTCCGCCTGCAGCTGCGGAGTGACGGTCTGGCGCACATCCAGCACCGGTGAGAACGCTGAGACGACCAGTGACATCGGTGCCGTCACGGACTTCTGCCGCTCGCCATCGGGCCAGCTGGTGCGCATGGACATCGAGTCCTTGCCCACCGGGATGGTAATGCCCAGCTCCGGGCAGAACTCCATCCCCACTGCGCGCACGGTGTCGTAGAGCGCCTCGTCTTCCGCGCCGTGGCCGGCGGCGCACATCCAGTTGGCCGACAGCTTGATATTGCGAATATCGCCGATCGCGGTCGCCGCGATATTGGTGATCGCCTCGGCAACCGCCATGCGCCCCGAAGCAGGCCCGCTGACCAGGGCCAACGGTGTGCGCTCGCCCATCGCCATGGCTTCACCGGCATAGGAGTCGTAGGAGACAGTCGTCACCGCGCAGTCCGCCACCGGGACCTGCCACGGTCCCACCATCTGGTCGCGATGCACCATGCCGGTCACGGAGCGGTCACCGATCGTGATCAGAAAGCTCTTGCCAGCAACGCTGGGGACCGTCAATACCCGCTGCAGCGCTTCGGACACGCAGACATCCAGTTGCAGCGGTGGCAGGGAAACCGCCTGCCGGCGGATCTCCCGACTCATACGCGGCGGCTTACCAAACAGTACTGACATCGGCAGGTCGACCGGGGCACTGCCGAAATGACTGTCTGTCAGTTGCAGGTGCATGGCATCGGTGGCTTCACCCACCACCGCATAGGGGCAGCGCTCACGCTGGCAAATGGCTTCGAAGCGCGCCAGGTTTTCCGGCTCCACCGCCATGACATAGCGCTCCTGCGACTCGTTGCACCATATCTCCAGTGGCGACATGCCCGGTTCATCATTGGGCACATTGCGCAATTCAAAACGCCCACCGCGGCCACCGTCTTTCACCAGCTCTGGAAACGCATTGGACAGGCCGCCGGCGCCGACATCGTGGATAAACGCGATAGGGTTGGCCGCTCCGAGCTGCCAACAGCGGTCTATCACTTCCTGGCAGCGGCGTTCCATCTCGGGGTTCTGACGCTGCACGGAGGCAAAATCCAGGTCGGCATGGCTCTGCCCGCTCGTCATGGAGGACGCCGCACCACCACCGAGCCCGATCAGCATCGCCGGGCCACCCAGTACAATCAGCTTGGCACCAGCACTGAAATCGCCCTTTGCCACATGCTCTGCGCGGACATTGCCGTAGCCACCCGCCAGCATGATAGGCTTGTGGTAGCCACGCACCTCTGGACCGTCCACGCCCGGCACTTCCAGTTCGAAACTGCGAAAATAGCCACAGAGATTGGGCCGCCCGAATTCATTGTTGAACGCGGCGGCACCAATCGGCCCTTCCACCATGATATCCAGCGCGCTGACGATGCGGTCCGGCTTGCCATAGTCATGCTCCCAGGGCTGCTGATAGCCGGGAATTTTCAGGTTGGAGACGGAAAATCCGGTGAGTCCCACCTTCGGTTTGGAACCGCGCCCGACGGCACCCTCATCGCGGATTTCACCACCGGCGCCGGTGCCGGCACCGGCAAATGGCGCGATGGCGGTCGGGTGGTTGTGGGTCTCGACTTTCATCAACAGGTGGATGCTCTCCTGGGAAAAGCCGTACTCACGCGACTGTGGATCCGGGTAAAACCGACCCGCCACCGGCCCGGCCACCACAGCTGCATTGTCCGAATAGGCTGACAGCACGTTCTCACCGCCGCACTCATTGGTGTTGCGAATCATTTTGAACAGGGAGTGGCTCTGCGGCTCGCCGTCGATAGTCCAGTCCGCATTGAAAATCTTGTGCCGGCAGTGCTCGGAGTTGGCCTGTGCGAACATCATCAGCTCAACGTCACTGGGATTGCGCCCCAGCGCAGTGAAACTCTCCAGCAGGTAATCGATTTCGTCGGCAGCAAGGGCGAGCCCGAGGCTGCGGTCTGCCTCCTCCAGCGCCTGGCGTCCTCCGGCGAGGATATCAACCGTCGTCAAGGCCTGCGGTGCGGCGTGTGCGAACAGCGCTTCAGCCTGTTCCAGTGATGGCAGGATTGTCTCCGTCATACGATCGTGGACCAGCGCTTCAAACGCGGCGCGCGCCGCGGCATCCAGGCTGTCCGGCAGATTGACGTACCAGGCCACACCCCGTTCCAGGCGCTCGACCTCCCCGAGGCCGCAGTTGTGCGCAATATCCGTCGCCTTGCTCGACCAGGGAGAAATCGTGCCCGGCCGGGGGACCACCAACAGCAGTGTGACATCGTCAAAGGCCTGCAGATCGGCGCCGTCAGACTGCGGGCCATAAGCGAGCAAACTGGCGAGAATCGCGCCCCGCTCCTCAGTCATCGCCTGCCGCAGTTGCACAAAATGCACAAACTCGGTGTGCAGCAGTCGGATGTCGGGATGGATGGTAGTGATCTTCTCCGCCAGCTTTTCGAGGCGAAATTCAGACAGAGCGGCGGCACCGCGCAGAGATAGCATGCTGTGAAGAGCTCCATTAGGAGGTATTTCAGGGGTGGCGGCATTGTACTGTATTTGACCGCATACCGTTACCTGAAATCTCGCCCAAATTGCCGCACGATTTACGGCTGTGACCCCGCCCCGGACGCCGCTAGAATACTGGCCATGAAAAGCCTTCCGCTGACAATTGCCGCAGTGCTGCTGACCCTGCTCGGTGGCTGTGGCCGGCAGGACTCGCTCGCCGAGATCCGGGAGCGCGGAGAACTGGTGGTGGCGAGCCGCAACAGTCCCACCACCTACTACCAGGACAAGAACGGCCCAACCGGCTTCGAGTACGCGCTGTGCGAACTGCTGGCGGAGGAGCTGGGCGTCGAGCTGCGCATGGAGACGGTCTACAGCCTGCGTGACCTGTTTACCCGACTCGACCGGCAAACCGTCAATATTGCGGCGGCCGGCCTCACTCTGACAGAGGAGCGCGCGGCGACGTACCCGCACTCAACCTCCTACTACAAACTGACACCACAGGTCATCTATGTCACCGGGAACGACCGGCCGCGCGAGCTCGCCGACCTGTCCGGGAGAAAGATCGTGGTGCTTGCCGGGTCCAGTCATGTCCAGATGCTAAAAACGCTGCAGCAGAGCGAGATTCCCGACCTGCAGTGGGAGGAGATCGATGAAGCTGACACCACCCAGCTGCTGGAGCAACTGCGAGGCGACCAGGCGGCGCTGGCCATTATCGATTCCAATGAATTCGCCGTACAGCAGTCGCTCTACCCGCGCCAGCAAGTCGCATTTGACCTGGGGCGGGAGCAGGACATGGTGTGGTACCTGCCTCCCGGCATAGACAACACGAGGCTGCTCGCCTTCATCGATGACTTTTTGCTGGGTCTGCAGCAAGACGGGACGCTGGAGAGCCTGCGCAACCGGTACTTCGGCCATACCGATGGCGTCTCGCGCATGAACGCATTCGAGTTTGCACAGAATATTGAGGGCATACTGCCCGCTTACGAGCCGCTGATCAGGAAAATCGCCAACGAGTACCAGATGGACTGGCACCTGCTGGCCGCCATGGCCTATCAGGAATCACACTGGGACCCAATGGCCACCTCGCCCACGGGTGTTCGCGGCATGATGATGCTGACCAGGGCCACCGCCCGCGAACTGGGTGTCGACAACCGCCTCGATGTGGTACAGAGCCTGCGCGGTGGCGCGCGCTACCTGAAAAACATCAAGCGGCGCCTGCCGAAAAAAGTCCAGGAACCTGACAGGACCTGGCTGGCGCTGGCAGCCTACAATATCGGCCTCGCCCACCTGGAGGATGCGAGACGGCTGACCGAGCGCCAGGGTGGCAACCCGAACCTGTGGCAGGACGTGATGCAGAGACTGCCGCTGCTGCAAAAAACCCAGTACTACAAGCACACCCGTTACGGCTACGCCAGAGGCCGGGAGGCGGTCACACTGGTGCAGAATATTCGCCACTACTACAGCGTGCTGGCGTGGCAGGAAATACCGGAAATCCAGCCGTTGCCGCCCGTGCGTGGCGATGACCACCTGCCCGCCGCAGTCCGGGGCCTGCAGTTGCAAGCGCTCTGATACCGCAGCGCCATAGCGGCATCACTCAGGGAGCCGCCTCGCGCCGGGCCTGGAAAAATGCCTTCAACCGGGCGCTCGACTCCTCTGCCAATACACCGCCCTGCCAGCTGACACGGTGGTTGAACCAGGGTTCATCCAGCAGCTGGCAGCGGCTGCAGACAACACCCGCCCGGGGCTCGGTGGCACCGAACACCACAGTGGCGATGCGGGCGTGGACCAGCGCCCCGGCACACATGGTGCAGGGTTCCAGCGTCACGTACAGGGTTGCGCCCGGCAACCGGTAGTTGCCGACAACGCGGGCCGCATCGCGCAGCGCGACCACCTCCGCGTGGCCGCTGGGATCACTGGTGGCGATAGCCTGATTCCAGCCCTCGCCCAGCAATGCGCCATCGCGCACTACAACAGCCCCCACCGGCACCTCGCCCTCATTGGCGGCGCGGTCCGCCAGCGCCAGCGCGCGGCGCATCCAGTGCTCATGGTTTCCCGATAAAGATGACAACAGCTACCCCCGTCGCAGCGTAGAGACCTACAGTGGCGATCGACCGACTACATCGGGACCGGCTGTGGGTGTATTCAGTGTTTGACCGTGCAGGCCGCGCGAGATACTACACCAGATAAAAAGGGACGACGAGCCGTTGGCCGTCGCATCAATCACATTCCTCAGGACACTGGCCGCACTCCGTATCGGCGCTATTCCCGGTCGGGCCGGTTATTCGATCGGCCGGCTCGCATCGAGCAGGTCCTCTTCAGCCGCCTCGATCCGCTCATCCCGCACCTTGTCTGAAACATGGGTCTCGGGTGTCACATCGGCGCCTTTGTCAGCTGTGAATGAATCGCGCCCCGACACTGGAGCGGCGTTTTCGTCCCGATGCAGCGCTGCAGCAACGCCGGCAATACTCTCTTCAACCAGTCGCGGTGCATTGTCGAACCGCAGGCGGTAGATCGGCTCAGGCAGCGTAAAGCCGTTCTCTTCCAGTGCGTTCTTGGCGGCGCGTATCGCCAGACTCCTGGACTTGCCGAAATCCGAGTAACGCTGGTCAACCCAGCCCATGAATTTAATCACAATGTTTGAGTCGCCCACTGTCTCGATGATGGCGTACGGTGCCGGATCATCCAGCACCCAGTCCAGTTCATGGATCACCGCGACACCGACACGCATCGCATCAGCGGGATCATCCTCTGCATCCACACCCAGCACAAAGTCAAAACGGCGCTGTGGATTGCGCGTGTAATTCAGGATAGGTGCCTTGTAGACAATACCATTGGGAATACGCAGGTGATTGCCATCGAGCGTCATGATAATCGTCGAGCGCGACGTCAGGCGCACCACAATACCCTCGTGTTCATTTATCACCACGTGATCCTCGGCGCGAAACGGTTGCCGGATGCTCAACATGATACTGGAGATATAATTTTCGATGGTGTCCTTGACGCCGAAACTGATGGCCAGCCCCACGACACCTGCACTGCCGAGAATCGTCCCCATCAATGCCGTTGCACCCAGCATATTCAGTGCCAGCAGGACCCCCAGCAACACACCGATGATGCGTATCGCCTGGGCGACAATCTGGGCCAGGAACGGGTTTCTGGTCACGCGCTTCCATACAGTGCGACTGGCGATCAGGTGCCCGATCAACGCTACCAGCAGGAACACCGACAATGCGGCGATAGTCAGTGGCAGTGCCCTCACCCAGCGTTTGAGGGTTTCCCTCACGGATTCGCGTATCGGCGTCACGCTCTGTTTGAGATCAAATGTCCGCACGATGGCATCGTCAACTGCGATAACGCCCTCCACCCTGCTGACAATGCCCAGCGCCTGTTCCGCCGCTGCATCACTGGCGACCTCGCCGGACAGTTCCACCACGCCCTGCTCAACGGCGATGTGCAGGTCCCGGAGTGAACCGATCCGGGAAAAGATTGACTGCAAGCGCGACTTGATTAGCTGGTCCACGTGCTGCCGGGATTCGAGCGGTATACTGGCATCAGCGCCGCCGACTGCTTCTACCGCTGCGCGCGCCTGGGGTAAGGCAAGGAAAAAAAGGGTCAACACCGGAATAGCGCAAAACAGCGCCAGAGGTACGCGCCCAACTGACCGGTACCGGTGTGCCAGCCGCTGAGTGAACCAACTGTACAATGGATGCATGGGGATATTCCGGGGAGAGAGGATTTATCGTTCGCCTGTAACGGCGGGGCTCATATCGAGCCCCGCCGTATCACAGTCCAATCAGTCGGCGTCTAGGGGCTGGGAGGCCCTCGCCCTGTGACAAGGTGAATGACCAGCAGGATGATGCCGATAATAAACAGTACCCACGCGATCTGCCCCGCGATGGCGGCAATCCCGGAGGCTCCCAGGATGCCGGCGACCAGGCCGACAACCAGAAACACTAACGCCCAATACAGCATAGTAGTACTCCTTCAGAGGTTCGATTAAGGGAGGGCAATGAGACGTCAGCCGCCCTCCACCCGGTTCTGCTTAGCTTTCGCTGACGGTTAATGCATTGTTCACGCTGCTGACACCCTCGACCTGCTCGGCCAGTGCACCGGCAAGGTCCTTCTCGGCAGCGGACGCCACGGAGCCGCTCAGCGTTACGTTTCGGCTCACAGTATCCACATTGATCGAGAGACCGTGTGTCTCATCGTTTGCCAACAGCTGCGTTTTCACTTCAGCGGTCAGCGTGGCGTCCTCAATTTTGTCGGAAAGCGCTCGCTCACCTTCAGGCTTTCCCGAGCGCGCCTCGTCGGCAGTGACAACGGTGAGGCGGTTTTCCACCTCACTGACACCGTCTATCCCCAGCGCCAACTGTTCGGCCAGGGCCTTGTCAACGTCTGACTCAACCTTGCCGGTGAGTATCACCGTTGAGCCGACAACCTCGGGGTCAATGGTGAAGTTGTTGAGGTGGCGATTGAACAGGTAGATGGTGTCGAGCTTGCCTTCTCTCCAGGCATCACTGGCTTTGCGCTCGAGGCTGTTCATCGTCGCTTCAGCATCACTTGTGCTGGCTTGCTCCGCACTCTGGTCGGCAAATGTCGGCGCAGACAACAGCGCTGTCATCGCAAGTGTTGTCAATGCGCCTTTAACTCGTGTCGTTCTGTTCATTGCGTTCTCCTTTACTTCAGGTATACCGACATCCCTTATGATGGCGCCCGTTCGGACACCCCGGCCGGCTTCAAACCTGATGAAGCGAAAAACGTGCCAGCTCCGCAATGTGTGCAGTGCAAAACCTGCGGACACCGCATGCAACAAGGGTTCGCTGGCATGACCTTCCGATCGGGCGCCGAATCCACTGAGCAGTTCGGGCGTTGCAGCAGGCCGGAAATGGCAGTGAGCTTGCAAAACTGACAATCGGGGAGGAAGTAATTACAAATAACGCTTTACCGCGAACCCACCGGCAGCAGATGAGCAATAGCACCTGCCGGCGGCGACACTGTCCTGCATCGCTGGCGAAGGTCCTCGGGGCCGCGCACACAACCGCGGCGGCGAACCGAAGCTACGATGGTATGGAATATGCATATCACAGGTACACAAGTATCCCGCGCGAAAAGAGGAGCACTATTTGTGAGCGACGTTATATCACTGACAGACCTGATTCATAGAAAGGTATACGCCCCGACTGGCGACGAGGAAGGCGCCATCGAAAACCTGCTGGTAGACCCGGATTCCGGCATTGTCCGTTTTGCCAGTATCAAAATCACCGGTGACATCTCGATCCTGATGCCGTGGGCAGCCATGATATTCAGCAAATCCAAAAGCGGCTTTGTCCTGACGCACAGAGGGGAATCGATTATGCGGAGCCGCGTACTGAACTGAAACGTGAAGCGCTGTGCGCACTCGTCAACTCACTGCTCCTGCTCCCCCGCTGCAGGGGCATCCGGACTTTCGTACTCGTTGAGCCTGTTGTAGAGGGTCTTCAATGAAATGCCCAGGCTGTCTGCCGCAGCTTTCTTGTCACCGTCCAGCGCCTCGAGGGTGGCAATGATCTGCTTTTTCTCCGTGTGTTCGAGTGTTTCACCGACGGATACTGTGAGGTAATTTTCCGGCTCCCCCAGGTCGATCTGGCCATCCGGGAAATGTTCGCTCTCAAGTTGCTGCTCCGCCATGATGTACGCCCGCTCAACGGCGCTCTTCAACTCCCTGACATTGCCCGGCCAGGGATATTCCAGAATCGCAGCCTGTGAACTCGCCGAGAAAGTTTTCGCGGTGCCGTTGACCTCATTCAATTCGTTGAGAAGGTGCTGCGCGAGCCCCGTGATGTCCTTGCCTCTGGTGCGCAGCGGAGGCATTTTGAGTACGAACTGCGCGATCCTGAAATAGAGATCCTCGCGCAACAGCCCGTCGCGAATCGCCGCCTCCGGCTCACGGTTGGTGGCGGAGACAAACCGCACATTCATCTCATGATCCTGGGTGCCGCCAACCCTGCGGTATTTCCTGGTCTCCAGGACTCGCAGCAACTTGACCTGCAGATCCATGGACATTTCACCTATTTCGTCCAGCAGCAGGGTGCCGCCCTCAGCGCGTTCAAAATAGCCTGCATGCTGCTTGTGAGCGCCGCTGAAACTGCCCTTCTCATGTCCGAACAGTTCGCTCTCAGCCAACTCTGCGGCGATGGCCCCGCAGTTCATCGCTACAAACGGCCCGCTCAAGCCGGACATCTGGTGCAGGGTTTGGGCTGCGAGTTCCTTACCGGTGCCGCTTTCACCCACCAGCAGCACTGTTGCATCCGTCGCCGCCACCTTACGTATCATGCGATAGAGCTTGCGCATTGGCGCAGAGTTTCCTCGCAGCAACCCGAACTGATCCACAGCGCAGTTTGATACCTCCGCCTGCTCCATAGCCTGGGTCGAGAGGTCCTGCTTGATATCGTCCAGCAGCTCGCCGATAAAGACGTCGTCCAGCGGCTTGCAGAAAAAGTAGCTGGCCTGTTGCGCGATGCCCTGCCTCGCCCGCAGCGGGTCATCTTCAGAATGCATCAGGGCAATCTCGGTATCGTCACTGAACAGCGAGGATTCCCCGAGCAGATCAAGGCCGCCGCCGTCGGGCAGGTCAAGCGCAATAAACGCCACTGCGATGGTGTCGGCCCGCTCACGCAGAACAGCTGTGGCAGCCGCAAGGTCGTGACACACAACCGGATCCAGGCCCCGCTCCTGCATCAGCGACTGCAGCATTCGCGTGTTGTCGGAATCAGAATCGATGATGAGAGAGCAAGGCTCTACGCTTTTCGTCAAAGTATGCGTGCTCCAGTTGAAGTTCAGTGTTGGAATTCAGTGATAATCATGGCGATCACCAGGGTCATCAGCGCCGTGTCAGATCGCGCCGCTAACACGGGGTGCGCCACAGACGCCACCCACCGGAGTGTCTCCCGCGGCTGCCAAACATACCAGAAAATGACGGAATATAAAGTGTGGATTGCAGCCCGGCACGAATGGCTAATCACTACTTTCCGAGGGGATATTAGGTCGGTTACGCGCACTTGCCCCCGACAGTTTCACATGGCCAGCACAGCGGGCAAACAGGTATAGTTATGCGGTTTTAGCACGCAGCAACGCGAGGATACCCATGGCTGACGCAGTATTGTTCGAGGGCCGCAATGACGGGATTGCAATCATCACCCTCAATCAACCCGCAACCCGAAACGCATTGAGCAGGGAGATTCGCGCCGGACTGTTCGAGGCCTGGCAGCAGTTTGAACGCAGCGAGAACCTGCGCATAGCCATCCTGACAGGTGCCGGCGACAACGCATTTTGCGCTGGCGGCGATCTCAAGGAAATGGTGGAAACAGGCATGAAGGTTCCGCCACGGGATATGTTTCCTCTGCCCTACGATACCATTGAGCTGTCCAAGCCGACCATTGCAGCAGTCAACGGCGTTGCCTATGCCGGCGGCTGGATGATAGCGCAAGCGTGTGACCTGTGCGTGGCCAGTACCAGTGCCCGATTTGCGGTCACCGAAGTGAAAGTGGGAAGAAGTTCGCCGTGGGCGGCGCCGCTGATTCACATGATCCCCCAGCGCATCATGATGGAGATCCTGCTCACAGGGAAACCCATTACCGCGCAGCGCGCCTACGAAATAGGACTGGTCAACCGGCTCGCCGAACCGGAACAACTGCTGGACACCGCTATTGCACTGGCCCAGGAAATTCTGGACGGAGCGCCACTCTCGGTGCGGGCTGCGCGTGAGACCGTCATGCTGTCGACAGAAATGGGCCGCTCCGCCGCGCTGCAGGCAGCCCGACACGCCTCCGAATACTGTTACAACAGCAGTGACGCCCAGGAGGGTCCCAGTGCCTTTGCCGAAAAACGCCGCCCGCACTGGAAGGGGCAATAGCGCGAGCGCGGCTGGGCTGCAATGCTGGCCATGCCGTGCGCGCACCCCGCCGCGGATGCGGTGCGACTAGACCAATCCCTGCTCAATCATCGCGTCGGCAACTTTGCGGAATCCGGCGATATTCGCACCCAGAACCAGGTTGTTGCCGGCATCGAACTCCAGCGCCGTATCGCGCACACTGGTGTAGACATTCGCCATGATGGTCTTCAGCTTGTCATCGACCTCTTCGAAACTCCAGCGCTGCATGCTGGCATTCTGCGCCATCTCCAACTGACTGGTCGCAACACCGCCGGCATTTGCCGCCTTGCCGGGACCATAGTAGATCTTTGCATCGAGTATCACATCGACCGCCGACTGTGTTGAGGGCATATTGGCACCCTCAACTACGGCCAGGCATCCATTTTCCGCCAACACCTCGGCATCGGCCGCCGTCAGTTCATTCTGGGTGGCACAGGGGAAGGCGAGCTGGCCATCGATCCGCCACACCGCGTGCCCGTCCTCGGGGTAGTCGCTGACCGGAATGAACTCGGCGTCCGAATGCACTTCCAGATACGCCTTTAATCGCTGGTGGCGCACCTCTTTCAAGTCCTTCAGTGTGGCCAGGTCAATGCCGTTGGGGTGATGCAGGGTTCCGCTGGAATCAGAGCACGTTATCGGCACGGCACCCAGTTGCTGCAGCTTCTCGATGGTATAGATCGCGACATTGCCCGCGCCGGACACCAGGCAGGTTTTGCCTTCCAGGCTCTCACCCATGTCATCCAGCATATTCTGCGCGAAGTAGACGCAGCCGTAACCGGTAGCCTCCTTGCGTACCAGCGAACCGCCCCACAGCAGGCTTTTGCCTGTGAGTACACCGTCATACCGACCAGTCAAGCGTTTGTACTGGCCGAACAGATACCCGATCTCCCGTGCGCCCACACCGATATCACCCGCAGGCACATCCGTGGTCGGCCCGATATGCCGATACAGTTCATTCATGAAGGATTGGCAGAAACGCATAATTTCGCTGTCGGACTTCCCCTTGGGATTGAAATTCGCGCCCCCCTTTCCTCCCCCGATGGGCAAACCGGTCAGCGCATTCTTGAATATCTGCTCAAAGCCAAGGAATTTGACGATACTGGCATTAACACTCGGATGGAACCGAAGGCCGCCCTTATACGGCCCCAGCGCCGAGTTGAACTCGATGCGATATCCCTTGTTGACCTGCACATTATTTTCATCATCCATCCACGGTACGCGAAACATGATCTGCCGTTCCGGCTCAACAATGCGCTCTATAATCGCGTGCCGCTTGTACTGTTCATTCGACTCCAGCAGAGGCTGCAGAGAATCGAGCACCTCTTCTACCGCCTGGTAGAACTCCGATTGGGCCGGGCTGGTCGATTTCAACCTGGTTATTGTTTCGTGTATGTATGTCATTCCTTCAATATTCCTCAGCCTCAAGCTCCAGACGAAAAAAACTGCCTGACGACACCCGCCGGGGTGCGCGCAGGCCAGCAACCATTGCACATTGCTTGCGCTTCTACAATTCTTCCCGGAATGGACGGGCTACCAGCTCCCCCAGGCGACGCCACAGACTTCGCTTTTTCCAACTGGAGAGATCCAGGGCATTGCTTCGGGCCACATCATTCTGAAACTGCTGCTCCAGTACCTGCAGGGTCTCGGCATCTTCGATCACCAGGCAGAATTCCTCATCCTTGGACATCGAGCGATGGTTCATATTCGCTGAGCCGACCACAGCCAGTTCATGATCGACTGTCATAATTTTCGCGTGCAGCATAGTGGGCTCGAACTGGTGAATCGCCACTCCCGCGTCCAGCAGGCGCCGAAACTGATCCTCTCCACCAAGCTGGCAGAACGCTTCATCGGTGTGCTCACCCGGCACCAGCAACCTGACGTCCACACCCCGTTTGACAGCAGAGCAGAGCAGGTCCGCAAGCAGCGCGTCCGGAACGAAATAGGCAGTGGTAATCCAGATAGACTCCCGCGCCTCGCGCAACAGGGTGCGGAATATCGTCGCAATATCGCTCCAGTGGATTGATGACGGAGAACGCACTATCTGCACCCGGGCATCGCCGGTCCGGGCCTGCTGGCGAGGATTGATGATCGCGGCGCAGTCCGAGCGTGCCGCCTCGTACCAGTTGGTCAGGAACCCGCTGTACATGTTGGAGACCACCGGGCCGGTCACCCGGAAATGCGTATCGCGCCACTCAGATGGGCGTCTTGCGTCGCCCTCCCACTCTTCAGCGATGCCCACCCCCCCGGTAAACGCAACGCGCTGGTCGCAGAACAACAGCTTTCTGTGGGTCCGGTTGTCCCACTTCCATACCTTCCACTGCGCGATCGGCCTGAACCAGGCGACAGCGACACCCGCCGCTGTCATCCTGTCGACCAGCGCCTGCTTCATACTCCTGCTGCCGACGGCATCCAGCAGCACGCGGGTGGTGACGCCACGCGCTGCCGCATTGCCGAGTGCTTCAGCGAAGCGATCTGCGATATCCCCCGTCCAGTAGACAAATGTCACCATGTCGATACTGTGCCGCGCGTCGTTGATTGCACCGAGCATTGCGGGGAAGATCTCGTCCCCGTTGCACAGCACCTGCACGCGATTGCCCTCGACAAAACCGTAGCCAAGCTCCACTTCCATTTGCTCACTCAATCGCCCCATTCCAGCTCCTGCCAATTTGCACATGGATTCCTGCGCAGGGAGCATACCAACTACTGGGGCGTACGCGCAGGCGCTCTGCGGAGAAAACGCTGCCGGAACGACGTTAAACTATTAATATGTATTAAGTGCTATTTTCAGAACATTAAATCGATTAAACCTTTTTATGTCCTATATATCGTACTTTATAATATATAATTTTGTTAGTTATAAACTTTGTATAATGTGCCATAATTCACACATTATTGGTCTTTACTGCACTTAATATCCTGTTAAAGGAACTCAGTATGAGCATAGAAACCCTATCGCCTGCCGCCATCGCCGCAGAGCTGGGCGCACGCCTGAAACAGGCCCGGCTCAACGCTGACAAAACACAGGTGGAGGTGGCGGAACGGGCCGGCGTGACGCGCAAGGCAGTCCTCAATGCGGAGAAGGGCAAGGCGCAGCTGGAAGTCATGATCGCCATCCTGGGCGCACTGAAGCTGACCGCACAGCTGGACAACTTCCTGCCGCCCCAGGATATCTCTCCGGTGCAGCTGGCCCGGCTGCAGGGCCGCAAACGCCAGCGCGCCTCCGGGCAAAGAGCCGCGACAGGACAGGAGCCGCCTGAATGGTGAAGCAGGTCATCACTGTCAGGTATCAGGACGCGGAGGTCGGCGCAGCAAGCTTTGACACCGCCACCGGCATCGGCGCCTTTGAGTACAGCCCCGCGTATGTCGACACGGGTGTAGAACTGTCACCGATCAAGATGCCACTGGCGCGACGGATTTACTCGTTCCCGGAGCTGGGCTACCCGACCTTCAGGGGGCTGCCCGGCCTGATAGCGGACTCACTGCCCGACGACTTCGGCAACGCGGTATTGAATGCCTGGATCGCAAGCCAGGGCAAGCAACCGGATGACATCACGCCGCTTGAGCGCCTGCAGTACACCGGTCGGCGCGGCATGGGCGCACTGGAATTCGCCCCGGCCAAGCGACAGAAGAACCTGAATGCCTCCACCGTGGTGGAGATTGATACACTGGTTGCCATCGCCCAGGACATTCTCGACAACCGGGCGGAATTCTCAAGCGTGCTGGATCGCAGCGGCAGGGAGGACCGCGAGGCCATGCTGTCACTGCTGTCGGTCGGCATGAGTGCCGGCGGGGCGAGACCCAAAGCCGTGCTGGCTTTCAATGAGGACTTCACCCAGGCCCGCAGCGGCCAGGTGGATGTGCCCGAGGGCTTCACACACTACCTGATGAAATTTGACGGCGTCCACGAACACCGCCGGGACATGGAGACCTTTGGCGACCCGCAGGGCTACGGCGCGATGGAGTTTGCCTACCACCTGATGGCCCGCGCCTGCGGGATCGATATGATGCCGTGCCGACTGCTGGATGAAGGCGATCGTCGCCACTTCCTGACACAGCGGTTCGACAGGATAGGGAATGAGAAGATACACATGCAGACCCTGAACGGCCTGGCACATGTCGACTACAAGAAGCCGGGGGCGTACTCCTACGCCGAACTGTTCGGCATTGCGCGACAACTGCGCGTTTCCGCAATGGATGCGGACCAGTTACTGAAGCGCATGGTATTCAATATCGTCGCCAGGAACCACGACGATCACGCCAAGAATGTCGCGTTCATGCTGGTCGACAGGCAGTGGCAGCTTTCCCCCGCCTACGATCTCGCCTACAGCTACAAGCCCGGCAGCAAGTGGGTGAATGCCCACTGGATGAGCCTGAACGGCAAACGCGATGACTTCAGCAGGGAGGATATTTACTCGCTGGAGAAACTGATCCCGCGATTTACCCGCAGCTACCTCGACACGGTCATCGACAACACACTGGACCAGGTGTCCCGATGGCCGGGACTGGCCAAAGAGCACGCCGTACCGGCTGCGCTGGCCAGTGAGATCGCTGCGAACCTGCGGCTTAAACTCTAGCCAGGCGCCGCGCGCTACGGGAGAGCGCTGCTGGCCAAGCCCCGAATACGACTTCAGCTGCAGTATTCGTTACACTGCTGTGCCACTGGCAGTCGCAGCATCCGGAAATCGCCTACGAGAGGTCATCATGATTGAGCAACTATTCTCCCTGCACGACAAGGTTTGCGTTGTAACCGGGGGCTCACGGGGCCTCGGCTACGCCATGGCAAAGGCGTTCTTCGCCGCCGGCGCCAGGCGAATCTACATCACGGCCCGCAAAGCGCAGGCCTGCGAGGAGGCGGCAGCGGAGTTGTCAGCGCTGGGCGAGTGTATCGCCCTGCCCGGCGACATCAGCAAGATGGATGAAATTTCACGACTCGTAGGCGTGCTCGAGGAGCGCGAGGAGCACATCGACGTGCTGGTGAACAATGCAGGCGTCGGCTGGATGGCCGGATTGGGCGAGTTTCCCGAGCAGGGCTGGGACAAAGTGATGAATCTCAATGTCAAAACCCCCTTCTTCCTCACCCAGGCCATGCTCCCCCTGCTGAGCAGCAAGGCCACTGCCGACAGCACGGCCTGCGTGATCAATATTGGCTCCATCGCCGGCATCATGGGCCGGACCGACACGTTCAGTTACGCGCCCAGCAAGGCCGCCATCCACCAGATGACCCGCAACCTCGCCGTAAGTCTCGCCGACCAGCATATTCGTGTGAATGCGATCGCACCGGGACGGTTTCACACCCGGATGACTGAGTACGCCAGCAGCGACACTGCGACCTACGAGGAGGAAATCAAGTCGATACCGCTGCACCGCTGGGGTCGCGACCCCGATATCATGGGTGTCGCGCTGCTGCTGGCCAGCCCGGCCGGCGCATTCATTACCGGCCAGATCATCGCTGTCGATGGTGGCACCACCCTGGTGTGAGGCGCCCGCTGCGGCATCAGGCCTGTCGAGGCATCAACTACTTATCGCCTGACGCCGGCTGTGCCAGACCGATACCTGCATCCGGCGTCACGGCACCGGATACCAGCACGGGCTCCACAACACCGACGTCATCGATCCCATCGATATCATCCGGCAACTGGTCCATCAGCGAATCGGTCAGTTCCGACCCAAGCGCGCCGCCACGAATGTCCGTCCACAGGACATCGCCGGTGTACCCATCGACCAGCGCGACTTCAGTAAACGCGCCGGAGGCCGGCTGTATGGGAATCACCGCACCTAAAGTGAGCACGCCCACCAGAATGCTGGTTCCCACATCCTTGGCAACCTGTCCGCCCGATTTCTGGAATCCACCGAAACGAATCAACAGCACGGCATCCGCGTCAGCCGCTGCCGCAACACGCGTGGCAGCCTCTCCCAGAGACGCGCGAATGGAGTTCGCCTCATCGAGAGAAATCGCTTTGCCATGCTGCAATTCCTCTTTGGCATTGTCATAACCTGAGACAAACTCCGTTATCGAATAGGCCAGAGTGTCATCTTCCTGCTTGGCGGCCTCGAAATCAAAGTCGACCACCTGATAACCACCTTCCTCCAGCTCCTTGCGGGCAATCGTGAGCAGCTCTGTGCGAATCTGCGACTCGACCTCTTCGATGCGTTCGTTCTCACCGGTGAACGTGATCAGCGTCACCTCAATTTCCGGAGGCGCCACCACAACACGCTTGATCGACTTCAGCTGCTCGGCAATATCCGGGTGCGTTCGCGTCGTCGTCGTGCCGCACGCTGAGAGAGAGGCCAGCAATACTGCGGCCAGCAAAAAGGGAGTCCATCTCATACATCGCCATCCTTTGTTAACTATATCGTTTAGGTCTGCTTTCTGGCTTTATCCAGCAGTGACTGCGCGTAACGGGCGTCACCGGTCCCGGGTTGCATACTGAGGTAATGCTCCAGCCAATAGATGGCTCGCTCGCTATCGCCCTGATAGAGGTACACTTCACCCAGCCTTTTCATCGCATCCGCCTGGCGCGGCGCCTCGCTGGCCGCGCGGGTGTAATGCAGGATCGCGAGCTCGAGATTCTGCTCCTTGATATCCTCCATCAACGCGAAGTTTGCAGCGGCAAAATTGCTGTTACCGGTCTCTATCCAATGGGCCTCGCGCGTCGCGTCACCGGGATGCTGGGCACGACCGAAGTACACCTCTCCGCGATAGTACTGGATGCGACTTTGCGCCGGGATAAACACCTCAATTCGATCGAGATCCGTTTCAGCAAGAATGTACCGGTGGTCACGCAGATGCATCCTGACCACAGCTTCGGATTGCGTAATACGCACTTTCAGGAACTCTGGCGACGGGGCGGGCCCAGCTGAGGGAACCGGCTCTGCCGCTGGCAGTTGCTGTTCGAGATTCTCGATACGTTTATCCTGGGACGGGTGACTGCTGTAAATGGAACCCTCATTGTGCTCTGCGCCCGGCACGGTTTTGAAATTTTCAAACACCTCCACGGCCGCTTCGGGGCGGTACCCCGCCTCCTGCAACCAGACCAGCGCCTCCACATCCGCCTGCTGCTCCTGGTCGCGGGAAAAACTGCTCAATGACGCCAGTGCGGGTATATAGGCCAGACCAAGGCCCCCGGTCATGAGATCGGCCACATGCGCGCCGATAAACGTATTTTTCTGCGTGATGACCGCTCGCAGGGAATGCCGTCCGACAATATGGGCAATTTCATGCCCTATGATGGCGGCGAGTTGGTCTTCATTCTCCAGGATAGGAAACAACCCGGCATTGATATAGATAACACCATTGGGCAGCGCGGCCGCGTTCGCCTCAGGAGAGCGCAACAGGTATATACGGATATGCTCAGCAATTTTTGGCTGGTCACTGAGCAACCGGTGCTTGACCGAGGAAAATAATCTGTCGGCGTCCTTATTGTGAGACACCATCCCCTTTGCCAGCAATGCGGCGTGCAGTGAGTCAGCCTGACCGATCGCCCACACCTCTTCCTCCAGTGGGACGTGGCTGGACTCAATGGCAACATCCAGCGGCGCGACGCTCTGCGTAGAGGTACACCCGGCCAGCGCCGTCAGCAGGACCGCCAGAACGATGGGAAATAAGATGTTCATCTGGAAATTCCGTTTCCCCTGACCGGGCAACCTGCGTCAGAACCGCTGCTGACCCTGTTTATTATCGCGTGAACCCTGTGCCGCATCAGGGCGGGAAGGATCACTTCTCTGGATCACCGACACCAGCCGCAACCTTAACGACCACTAACATATTTGTCCAGAGCGGGGTCGACCCGGTCACCAGAACACCCGACACCGGCAAAGAGGTATTGACCCGCAAAGGCTTCTGTGGTGTGATGCACCCTGTTTCATGGATAATTTAATTATCCACCTAGCGGAAGAGCCACCTATCCACCGGGCCGCAGTTGCTCCTGCCCGGCACGGCTCACCCCGAGTGCAGAGCAGCGAAGGAGACCGCGCAATGACGGCAACCCAGACAGAGACCAACACAACCCGCACCATCAAGCCCCGTCGCATGGACTTCGATATGTCCGGGCTGAAGAGCAAGTACTTCTTCCGCGGCAACCCCATCCTGAGCACACTGATGTACGCGCTGTCCGCCTCCTTTCCCGACGGCGAGCGCTTCTTCATTGACTCGGTGCGCCACTACCAGAAGGACATCAAGGACCCGGTGCTGACGGCGCAGATTCGCGGCTTCATCGGCCAGGAGGCACATCACAGCCGCACCCACGAGGACTTCAATGCGCAGGCCGCTGCGCTCGGCATGGCCATGGACAAGGCCGAGAACCACTTCAAGCGACGCATCGCCATGGCCAAGCGCCGACTGACACCGAGCCGACACCTCGCCATCACGGCAGCGCTGGAACATATCACCGCCACCCTGGCCCAGTGGACACTGGAAAACCCGGAAGCCGGCATCAGTGGCGACGACCACTCCCCGCTGCGCGAGATGTTGATCTGGCACGCGATGGAGGAAATCGAGCACAAGGCGGTGGCCTTCGATGTGTACCGGGCCACCGTGAACAAAGAGAAAGAGCGCATTGTCGTGGCGAAAATCGTGTTCCGCACGTTCTGGGTGCAGATGGCGATCGCCCAGCTCATCCTGCTGTGGAATGACCGCAAGATTCCCTCGCTGCGGCATATCCGCGAAGCCTGGACCTTCATGTGGGGCAAAAACGGCTTCCGCAGCTGGTCCGCCCCGGAGTTCAAGCGCTACCTGCAACCGGGCTTCCACCCCAATGACATCGACCAGGGCCACCTGGTCGAGCACTGGCACCAGAACTACCCGGAGGTCTCGGCACTGCAGGTCTGATCGCCGCGAGTGAATCCGGCCAATCAGCGAATGGCCCGAGTAGGAATAGCCGCACTGACTCTGTAGACTTGCCGGTAGCTGTCGATAACGACCTGCCGGGAGGTTGGCCGTTATCGATACCAGCCACCGGAACGGAGTGTGTGCCACCATGAGCCGCAAGACGCATCACCGCGCCTGTCACCTCTGCGAGGCCATCTGCGGCCTCGTGATCGAGACTGAAGGCACACAGATCATATCCATCAAGGGCGACAAGGCCGACCCGCTCAGCCGCGGCCATATCTGCCCCAAAGCCGTCGCACTGCAGGATCTGCACACTGACCCGGACCGCCTGCGCACACCGGTGAAACGGGTGCGCGCAGACGGCGCGGCAGACCAGTGGCAGGAGATCAGCTGGGACGAGGCGCTCGACACCACCGCACGCCGGCTGGCGCAGATCATCACCGAGCACGGCGTGAACGCCGTGGGCATCTACATGGGCAACCCCTCGGTGCACAACTACGGCATGATGACGCACCAGGGCAACCTGTTCCAGCACATCCGCAGCAACAACCGCTTCTCCGCTACCAGTGTCGACCAACTGCCCCACCACCTCACCTCGCTGTGGCTGTACGGGCACAAACTGCTGATTCCGGTACCGGATGTGGACAGTACCGATTACCTGCTGATGCTGGGGGCCAACCCACTGGCATCCAACGGCAGCATCTGGACCGTACCGGATGTGAAGAAACGGCTGCAAGCGCTGACCGATCGCGACGGCACGCTGGTGGTCGTCGACCCGCGCAGGACGGAGACCGCGCACATCGCCAGCGAACACCTGTTTATCCGCCCCGGCACCGATGCCCTGTTCCTGCTGGCGCTGCTCCAGACACTGTTCAGTGAGAAACTCACCGACCCGGGCCGGCTGGCGACCTTCACCAGCGGGCTGGATGCGGTGGCGACAGCGATCGAGGCCTTCACACCGGAGTTTGCCGCCGCGCACACCGGCATCGAAGCGGACACCATACGCCGTATCGCCAGGGCGTTTGCCGCCGCCGACAGCGCCGTGTGCTACGGCCGCATGGGCGTCTCCACGCAGGCCTACGGCGCCCTGTGCCAGTGGGTGATACAGCTCATCAACATCGCCACCGGCAATCTGGACCGGCCCGGCGGCAGCCTGTTTGCAAGCCCGGCAGTGGATACGGTACAAACCAGCAGCCCCGGTGGTCACGGCCGTCACCTGAGCCGCGTGAGGGGACTGCCCGAGTTTGACCGGGAGCTGCCCGCCGCCTGCCTCGCAGAGGAGATCAGCACGCCCGGTGCGGGACAGATCCGCGCGCTGTTCACCGGCGCCGGCAACCCGGTGCTGTCCACCCCCAATGGCCGGCAACTGGACAGCGCGCTGGAGAGCCTGGACTTCATGGTGTCGCTGGACCCCTACATCAACGAAACCACACGGCATGCGGACATTATCCTGCCGCCGACCTCGGCGCTGGAGCACGATCACTACGATGTCAGTTTCCACGTCTTTGCGGTGCGCAATACCGCACGCTACAACCAACCCGTGTTCGACAAACCCGAGGGCAGCCTGCACGACTGGGAGATTTTCAACCAGCTGGGCAACCGGCTTGCCGCACTGCTGGGCAAGCCCGCGCAGCCCGCCACACCGCCCCATGAGATCATTGACCTCGGCCTGCAAATGGGCGCGTACAGCGGCCAGGGACTGTCGCTGGAGACACTGCGCCAGCACCCCTCCGGCCTCGATCTCGGCCCGCTGCGGTCACAGCTGCCACAGCGCCTGGCAACACCGCAACAGACCATACGCTGCGATACACCCGAGGCGATGGCCGACCTGCAGCGCCTGTTCGACGCGTTCCAGCAACCCGACGCCCACGCATTGCGACTGATCGGCAGGCGCCATGTGCGCTCCAACAACTCGTGGATGCACAATTACCACCGCCTGGTCAAAGGCCGCGACCGCTGCACGCTGCTGATGCACCCGGACGATATGGCCGCGCAACGCCTGTCAGCTGGCGCGCGGGCGACACTCTCCTCCAGGGTGGGGTCGGTCGAGGTTGCGGTGGAGGCCAGCAGCGATATCATGCCCGGCGTGGTCAGCCTGCCGCACGGTTTTGGCCATGTGCGTCCGGGCGTGCGAATGCAGACCGCGGTGCGTCACGCCGGCGTCAGCTGCAATGACATCACCGATGAGCAGTACCTGGATGTGCTGTCGGGGAATGCTGCCGTCAACGGCGTACCGGTCACCGTGCGCCCCGCCTGAACCTGACGGGAGACGGCCGCCACCAGACCCGTAAGCGGACAGAGAGACCCTGAAGCCTATGCTTAAAAAAATCCTGCTTGGCACACTGGCGCTGGTGATCACCGCCGCTGTCCTCGCGCGCGCACTCCTGCCCGGTGCTATCGAGGAGAGCCTGAACACCGTCGATGAGCACGCGCCCTATCCTGTCTCGGAGCGGGCGCGACGGTTGCACGACTCGCTGTTTATCGTCGACCTGCACAGCGACTCACTGCTGTGGGATCGCGATCTCAGCGAGCGCTCTTCGCGCGGGCAGGTCGATCTACCGCGCATGCGACAGGGCAATGTCGCCCTGCAGGTGTTCTCCGCCACCACCAAAAGCCCTGCGGGACAGAACTATGAACACAATGAGGCCGGCACCGACACCATCACCCCGCTGGCTATCGTCAGCGGTTGGCCCACGGCGACCTGGGGCTCGCTGTACGAACGCGCCAGCTACCAACTGGAAAAACTGCGCGACCTGGTCGCCGCCAATGCACCCGCCGTGGTTTTTGTCCGCCGCAAGGCTGACCTGGAGAGACTGGTCTCGGCCAGGCAGGCAGACCCCGATATCGTGGGGGCGATGTACCTGATAGAGGGCGCGCATCCATTGGAAGGCGATATCAACAACCTCGACAGGCTGCAGGCGCAGGGCTTGCAGTTTGTCGGTTTGACCCATTTCTTCGACAACGAGCTGGGCGGCTCACTGCACGGTACCAGCGGCGAGGGCCTCACCGACTTTGGTCGCAAAGTCATCGCCCGCGCTGATGAACTGGGCATGACCATTGACATCGCACACGCCTCTCCACAGATGGTGAGGGACGTACTGGCGCTGACATCACGGCCGGTTGTCCTGTCCCACGGGGGCTTCCGCGGGCACTGTGATTCAGCGCGCAACCTGGACGACGAACTGATGCTGCAGGTGGCGGCTGCAGGCGGCATCATCGGCGTGGGCTACTGGGATGCAGCCGTCTGCGACTACTCGCCGTCGGGCATCGCCAGGTCAATCCGCTACGGTATTACGCTGATGGGGCTGCAGCACATCGCGCTGGGCTCCGATTATGACGGCGCGGTGACAACGTCACTTGACACCTCGGAGTTGGCGGCACTGACGCAGGCCATGCTCGACCAGGGTTTTACCGAGGCGGAGATTCGCGCGGTGATGGGCGGCAATATGCTGCGTTTTCTGCGCCGGCAACTACCCGAGTGAGCTGCGGCGCGACCGCCGACGCTATGCCTGCGCCAGCGTCATAATCGTTTTCAGCACACAGGCGAACGCCACCGGCTGGTCCAGCATCAGGTGATGCCTGGCGTCGGGAATACCGATCATCGGGATATGCCCTCCCCCGTTCTCACGGATGTACTCAGCGGAGTCGGCGTCAAATAACTCGCTCTCCTCGCCGTATACGATCGTGATGCGCCCGGGTGCTGCAGCAATGCGCCGGGCCTGCGCCTGCATACGCGCGGCGATATCGGTAACACGCTGGAACACACTGGGGTGGAACTTCCAGGTCCAACCGCCCTCCACTTCCCGGAGGGAGTGAAAGGCCATATAGTCGAACAGGTACTCCTCATTGACTTTCTGCCTCGGTGACAACACAAAGCGACCCTTGGCGGTGACATAATCCGGGTACACACGGTTGGGACGCTTGGGATCCTGCGAACCGGGTGGACCACCACCGGCCTCAAAGTGGGCTTGCAGGCGCGCCGGCCGCAGCGTCATAAGATCGCAAATCACCAGCTGTGAGAACTGCTCATGGCACTGTTCCATCGCAACCAGGCCGACACTGCCACCATAGGAGTGTGCAATGATGGCCGGCTTTTGCCCACCATCGAACAGGCCGGTGCCGCGCGCGACATCCATCAGCTCCTGCAGGCGCACCTCGTCGGGATAGCTGTCGCGAACTCCGGAGTCACCCATCCCGGAAAAATCAAAGGCCACGAGATAGTAGTCCTGCGCCAGCAGCGGGGCGATGAACGCAAAGCAGCGCGAGTGGGCGAGAAACCCGTGGAGGAGCAGAATGCCCGGCCTGGACGGGTCGCCCCAACTGAAATAATGGATCGGGCAGCCGCCGGAATCCAGCCATCCCTCCCGGCGCGGTGTAGTCATTGCGGCATCAAACCATGCCGGGGTACGCGCGGAATCAGCGGGAATTTCAGTCGCCGGATCAGGCGAGGATGCAATAACAGACTTCATACCACAATAACTCTATAACACGGAGCGTGCAGTCTACACCAAATGCACCGGCTGCTGAGTCACCCCGGGCGGGGACTGGAGCTTGGCCACTTCCCCGTGGCACACTGGCGCACGTCCGGGTGCTGCAACCATCACAGTCCCGCCGCACGAGCGAGCCGATGACCTGGCGTCACCAGAACAATATGAGCCTGGGAGGGTGTATGTGGAAAATAATAGTGGGCGCTCTGGTCGCCATTGCAGTGGGCCTGGGATTTGCGTATTTCAACGCCAGCCAGGACATTCGCAATCTTATTGCCAACCTGCCAGCAGACCGGGATGTCCTATTCTGGACGACACCGCAACGCGATGCCGCCTTCCGCGTGCTCGACGCCATACCGATCCTGTCCGAATCCAATGTCATCGCGGCGGGTGACAACCCCTACCCGCTGCCGGAAGGCGAGCCTATCCGTCTCGCAGTTGATATCGACGCCTATATGCGTGAGCAGCGCACCGCCGGCTTGATCATTGTCCAGCATGGCAAGGTCAGGCTGGAGAAATACGGGTTGGGCTTTGATGCCTCGGGGCGATGGACCAGCTTTTCGGTCGCCAAATCAGTGACCTCCACGCTGGTGGGTGCCGCGATCAAGGATGGTTTTATCGACAGCATCGACGACAAAGTGTCTGAGTATATTCCCGACATGCGAGGCTCTGTCTATGATGACGTGTCGATCAGGCAGTTGCTAACCATGACATCAGGGGTGCGCTGGAATGAGGACTACGAAGACAGGAACAGCGATGTCGCACTGTTCAATGAGCACACTCCAGAACCCGGTATCGATGCCACCGTCAGCTATATGCGCGCGCTGTCACGCGAGGCGCCCGCCGGTGAGAAGTGGCTGTACAAGACCGGAGAGACCAACCTGATCGGGGTGCTGGTGAGTTCAGCCACAGGTATGAGCCTGTCGGATTACCTGTCCCGCAAAATCTGGGCGCCCTTCGGCATGGAGCAGGATGCCAGCTGGCTGTTGAGCAATACCGGGCAGGAGATCAGCGGCTGTTGCATACAGGCCTCAACGCGGGATTTCGCGCGCTACGGCCTGTTCATGCTGAACGGCGGCACCGTCAACGGCGACCCGGTCCTGCCCGCTGACTGGATCGCAGCAGCGACAACCAGGCAGGCTGACATCGGCCGTGCCGGCAAAGGTTATGGCTACCAGTGGTGGACCTATGACGATGGCAGTTTTGCCGCACAGGGCATTTTCGGTCAGGGTATTTTCATCGACCCCAATCGCTCGCTGGTGATTGCCTCCAACAGCAACTGGCCGCGGGCAACCGACCCGGAAACGGTCGGCGCACAGCGCGAGGCCTTTTATAAAGCAGCGCAGGATGCCATTGATACCAGCGAATGATGGTTGGCGTAAGCGACTGTGACGGCCCGTGTGCTATCAAGTGTCATCCTGCCCGGGACCTGACGCCCGGCGGCTGCCCCTGAGCGGCACGCCCGCCTGAAAAAGACAAGTTAAGTCACTTGACTTATTCAGACACTTGTCTTAATTTGCAGCGCATGAATACTGCAAACCATCAGGAATTGTCTGTCCCCGCCGAACAACTGCTCATCGCAGCCGAGCGGCTGCTGGCCGAGAAAGGCCTGGGTGCCGTCTCCGTTCGGGAAATCGCGCGCGCGGCGGGACAGAAAAACCACTCCGCCATCGCCTACCATTTTGGCTCTATCGACCACCTGATTGACGCCATCCTCAACTATCGCATGGTGCCGCTCAACCAGAAGCGGGCCAACCGGCTAGCAGTGTGGCGGGAGGCAGGCCAACCAGACGATTTGCGCGGCCTGGTAACAGTGCTGGTCGAACCGTTCGCCGATGAACTCTTGCAACCCCTGCAGCAGAGCTACTACCTGCGGCTGCTGGCCCAGTTGATGAGCCAGCGCGAGTGGCAGCCCCTGTTTTCGGAACACCCTGTTCGCGCCTCCGCCGCATTGGAAACCGGCGCCTTGATAGCCGATATCCTGCGTCCGCAGTTGGGTGACGAGATTGCACTGGAGCGCATGCGGCTGATGGGACTTCACCTGCTGAACACCATTACCGAGTGGGATGCGGTGCGGCGGCGCGGCGATTTCGCGCTTGACCCACAAACGCTCGCCTGGCGAGTCGACAATCTCATCAGCTATCTGGTTGGCGGACTGAGCGCCCCCTGAAAATAACGAGACGAATGAGGTAACCCTATGGATATCCAGACACTGCTCGGGATCACCATCCTGGCGATATTTCTGCTGGCATTTGCGATTGAGTTCGGCAGTGGCCGCCTGCGGGTATCACCGCGCCCCGGCCGGGATTTCCTGTTCACCCTGACAGGCTTGTTCTCACAGGGAATGATTTCGGGGGCATTGATCGGCAGCGCCGCCGGCTATTTGGCGGCCGCACTCTGGGGTGGCGAGGCCGCCGGTAGCCTGTCGCATATCTCTTTCTGGATTGCATTCCCGGTCATTTTCCTGGGCGAGGAAATGCTGCATTACTGGATTCACCGGTACGCCCACGAATGGCGCTGGCTGTGGAAAATTCATCGCACACACCACAGTGCGCAACAGCTCAATGTCGGCGTAGTCTATCGCTACAATATATTCTGGGTGATGTTGTTGCCGCAATCCTGGGTAGGCGCATTTGCATTTTATCTCGGTCTTGGCGAGGCGTATGCAGCGGCGGTGATGGTAACTTTCCTCACCAACGTCCTGACGCACACCAATTACCGGTGGGACCTCTGGCTGCGCCAGAGGATGCCCTGGAGCGAGCCGCTGTGGTGGCTGATAGAGCGCGTCATTACACTGCCTGACACGCATCACGCCCACCATGCCTACGGCAAGGGTGCACACCCGAACGGCAATTACGCGGTCACCCTGTTCATCTACGATGTCGTATTCGGCACCGCAAAGATCCCGAACCGCAAACAGGAGAACTTCGGTTTACCGATCTCCCCCCGGTTGCACTGGGCGGAAGAATTGCTTTGGCCACTGGTCAGGAAACCCCTGCTGCCACGAACGGTGAAGGCAGAGACCCCTTCTGGACCTGCTGCAGCGAACTGAAACCCGCCGCGAGCTGCAAGCGGTTTTGCACCGTAGGCCCCCGCGACAAGCAGTCTGGCATGCCGCCGCCGGGCTGTGTTGGTCACAGCTGCCCCTGGGCCCAGCGCACGATATCGGAAGCCCCCATTGCACCCGCCTGTCGCGCGACTTCGCGGCCGCCGCGAAACAGGATCAGGGTGGGAATACTGCGAATATGAAAGCGCCCTGCCACTGACCGGGCCTCCTCAGTATTGACCTTTGCCAGCCGCACCCTTGGCTCCAGCGCTGCCGCGGCCTGCTCGAATGCCGGCGCCATCATTTTGCAGGGGCCACACCACTGCGCCCAGAAATCCACCAATAGCGGAATATCATTGCGCTCCAGATGGCGCTGAAAATTCTGTTCACCGAGCTCCAGCGGCTTGCCTGAAAACAGTGGCGCCCGGCATCTCCCGCAAGCCGGGGAAGACTCCAGCCGAGCCAGGGGCAGGCGATTGATCGCGGCACAATCAGGGCAGACAATATGGCAGGTATCAGTCATGACAGCGTCCTCAGCACAGTTGTGTAGAACGATATGGGGGCGAGAGTGAGAATCTCCAGTCTACCGCGCTCACCTATCCAATAAGTTTTATCGCCTCGTCGGCAATGGTTCGCAGCGATCCCTCGGGATAGGGGCCACGCCCGAGCACACGAATGGAAAGTGCCATTGCCAGCAGCGCTGCAGCCTTGGCCGCGGGGTCAATCGCCTTATGTATCTCGCCCCGCGCCTGCCCCACCTCGATACAACGCCGGAAAAATCCCTCGAGCTCCCGCAGGCCATTGGCGACAATGTCCTGTACCTGTTCATCGAGTGAACCGCTTTCAGCGATGGTATTGATCAGGAAACAACCCTTGTGCTCTGTATCTGCGAGGGTGTTGGCGACAGCATTAGCAAAGAAATCACGGATGGCACGACGCGGATCGTCCAGCGCTTCCAGCTCAGCCAGCATCGTCTTGCGCCTGACGCTGTCGTATTTCAAAAGTGCCCGCACAAACAACTGGCGCTTGCCGCC
Source organism: Halioglobus sp. (assembly GCA_020443425.1). Classification (GTDB taxonomy): domain Bacteria; phylum Pseudomonadota; class Gammaproteobacteria; order Pseudomonadales; family Halieaceae; genus Marimicrobium. Next base: position 11,370 of record JAGRIE010000003.1, on the reverse strand, counting down.
GAACGCGTTGTAGAGACTGCCCCGGTTCACTCCGGTCTGTGCAATCAGGTCGGCTATCGATGCGGATTCGAAACCTTTAGCCCAAAAGACCTCCATCGCGCTATCGATGGCGGCTTCTTCATCGAATGATTTTTCCCACGGCATCCAGGAGCCTCCTTCATCATTATTTTCCCGGCACACTAACACGTTTATAACGTTCGTTACAAACTATGCACTAATATCGACAGAGTCGCTCCGTTACGGATTCATGTAGATATCCAGAATAGGTATAAAGATGATAGATATTCTATTATTTGCATATAATTAATCAATATAGACGTTATGTTGACCCTGTCCAGCCCGACGCATTAGAATATACCGACTGGTTTAAACAAATCCAAGCCCTGCTGAACACCGCCAACCGGAGACCCCGACCGTCATGACCCGACAGTCCGCCATCATCGCCACCCTGACCGGGGTCGCACTCACAACCGTCATCTGCACTGCACTCATCCTCCGACCGGACGCATCCACTGCCGCAGAGCAGGCGGCAGCGCCAGCAGGCCGCATGGTGATGGTGGCGGCACCGACCGTACAACGCACCGTCGACTGGGACGAATACAGCGGCCGCTTCGCGGCTATCGACGATGTGGAGATACGCGCGCGGGTCTCCGGCTATCTCACCGAGGTCGCCTTCACCGATGGTGAGATTGTCGACGCCGGTGACCTGCTGTTCCGCATCGATCCGCGCCCATTCGAAGCCGCACTGGCGGCAGCCAACGCCACGCTCGCCCACACTGAAGCCGCCTTTCGCTACGCGAAGGCGGAGTCCGAGCGCGGCCAACAGCTGGTGAACCAGCATGCGCTCAGCAATGAAGAGGGAGAGCGGCGCCTGCGTGAACTGCAACAGGCGGAGGCCGACCGCGCCGCGGCGCGCGCACGTGTCGCGCAAGCCGAGCTGGACCTGGAGTTTACCGAGGTGCGCGCACCCGTGAGCGGGCGTGTCTCCGACAACTTCGTCAGTGTCGGCAACCTGATCGTCGGCGGTGCCAACGGTGGCACCCTGCTGACAACACTGGTCTCGCTGGACCCGATCTATTTCGAGTTCACAGCGAGCGAGGCCGACTACCTGAAGTACCGGCGCCTCGAACAGCTCGGTACCCGGCAGAGCGGGCGCGATACACATCATCCGGTGCACGTTAAACTGATGGACGAGGACAGCTTCGGCCACAGCGGCCACCTGTCCTTCGTCGACAACCGACTGGACCATTCCACGGGAACAATGCGCGGCCGCGCGACACTCGACAACCCCGACGGCATCTTCGCACCGGGCATGTTCGGACGGCTGCAATTACTCGGGTCGGGTGAGTACGATGCCGTACTGATTCCCGACACCGCTGTCCAGACTGACCAGGCGCAGAAATTTGTCTGGGTGGCCACCACCGACGATACCGCTGCACGCAGAGTCGTCAAACTGGGCCCTGAACTGAACGGCTTGCGAATCGTCCGCGAGGGCCTGGACAAGAACGACAGGGTTATCGTCAGCGGCACGCAATTCGTCCGTGACGGCACACCGGTTATCCCGCAGCCGCTTGAACCCCAGCAAAAACTCACTGTTCGCTGACACCAGCGGCTACCGGGAACCTCACCATGCGCTTTGCACATTTTTTCATCAGCCGGCCGATTTTCGCCAGTGTTATCTGGGTACTGGTGTTGCTGGTCGGGGCCATCGCCTACCAGTCGCTCCCTGTTAGCCAGTTCCCCGAGATCACACCGCCGACGATACAGGTCAGTGCCTCCTATCCCGGTGCCTCCGCAGCGACCATCAGTGACACAGTAGCGGCCGCTATTGAGGAAGAGATCAACGGGGTCGAAGGCATGCTGTACATCAGCTCGCAGTCGACCTCCGCCGGTACCATGACCATTACCGTGACATTCGAGCCCGGTACCGATCTCGATATCGCCCAGGTGCTGGTGCAGAACCGCGTGGCGCTGGCGGAGCCGCGCCTGCCCGAGGCGGTACGCCGTCTCGGCATCTCCACGATAAAATCCAACCCCGACGCATTGATGGTAGTACACATGTACTCACCCGATGCGAGCCGCGACCAGCTCTACATCTCAAACTACGTGCGACTGCAGATGCGCGACCGGCTCCAGCGCCTGCGGGGTGTGGGGCAAATCCAGGCCTTTGGTTTCCGCGAGTACTCCATGCGCGTGTGGATAGATCCGGAACGGGCGGCGATGCTGGGCATGACTGGCTCCGATATCGTCAATGCACTGCGCAGTAACAATGTCGAGGTCACCAGTGGTGTACTGAACGCCCCGCCGACTCAGGAGCAGGGTGCATTTGAGGTGAGCGTGCAGACTGTGGGACGCTTCACCGATCCCGCGGAGTTCGAGGAGATCGTCATCAAGGCCGGCGACGATGGTCGCCAGGTCCGGTTGCGCGATGTCGCCCGCGTTGAACTCGGGTCGCGGGACTACAACACCAGCGCCAAACTGAACCGGCTGCCGGCGGTCGCACTGCTGATCAACCAGCAGCCGGGATCCAATGCTCTGGAGACCGCTGATCGCGTGCTGGCGACGGTCAACGAGATGGCGGAGGCTTTTCCGGCCGGGCTGTCGTACCGCGTCATCTACAATCCCACTGAATTCGTCGCCGAGTCCATCGCCGCAGTGGAAAGCACAATTTTTGAGGCCATCATACTGGTGTCGCTGGTCGTGTTCATTTTTCTGCAGAGTGTGCGCGCCTCACTGATTCCCATCCTGGCGATCCCGATTTCGCTGGTGGGCACTTTCGCGGTGATGCAGATGTTTGGCTTTTCGCTGAACAACCTCTCCCTGTTCGGCCTGGTACTCGCCATCGGCATCGTCGTAGACGATGCGATTGTGGTGGTGGAGAATGTGGAGCGCAAGATTCAGGAGGGCCTCTCCCCTACCGATGCTGCCCACGCCACCATGGATGAAGTGGGCGGCGCGCTGATCTCCATCGCGCTGGTACTGCTGGCGGTGTTTATCCCCACCGCCTTCCTGGAGGGTATTTCCGGAGAATTCTACCGCCAGTTTGCCATCACCATCGCGTCCGCCACCGTGATCTCGGCGCTGGTATCACTGACGCTGTCGCCGGCGCTTTCAGCCCTGCTGCTCCGACCCCACTCTGTCGCTGACAACGCCGGACGCGGACAGCGCCTGCTCACCGGGCTGTTCACACGATTCAACCTCGCCTTCGACGCCACTGCGAACGGTTATGCCAAGCTGGTGCGCAAGCTCGCACGCCTCTCGGTGCTGGTGCTGCTGGTCTACGCTGCCCTGCTCGCACTCACCGGGGTGCAGTTCAGCCAGATCGCGCGGGGCTTCGTACCGGCCGTTGACCAGAACTACCTCATCACAGTGATACAACTGCCGCCCGGTGCCTCTCTCTCGCGCACCGAGGCAGTGCTGGACCGCGTAATCGCCGATGGCCTCGCGCACGAACACGTGCAGAACGCGGCAGCGTTCGCTGGTTTCAATGGCGCCACACGTACCACGGCCTCCAATGCGGCCACGGTCTTCTTCACCCTGTCAGAGAGCGGGCCCCGCGTCAGCGAGGGCTTCGATCGAGCGCGCATCCTGTCTGACCTGCGGAAGACCTATGGCTCCTACCTGGATGCCAAGGTCAAGGTGATACCACCCCCTCCCATCCGCGGCGTGGGTAACGCCGGCGGGTTCAAGGGCTATGTGGAGGATCGCGCGGGCTATGGTTACGACCAGCTGGCCGCCCAGACGGTGAACCTGGTTGAGGTCGCCGCCGCGTCGCCACCCGTCGAGGAAGCGTTTACGACGTTCAACACCAGCACACCACAGCTTTTCACCGATATCGACAGGGTGAAGGCCGAGCAGCTTGGCGTCAGTGTCGAGGACATCTTCTCCACACTGGAGGTCTATCTGGGCTCGGCCTATGTAAACGACTTCAGCGCTTTTGGACGCACTTTTCGTGTGACCGCTCAGGCTGAAGATCACTACCGCAAGTCGGCGCAGGACATCGCACGCCTGCGAACCCGCAATAAGGAGGGTGAGATGGTCCCCATCGGCTCCATCGCCACCTTTGCCGATATCACCGGGCCCGACCGTGTCGCGCGCTACAATCTCTATCCGGCGGCGGCCATCCAGGGCGACATCGCCTCTGGCTACTCGACCGGGGATGCCCTCGACGAGGTGGAAGCGCTCGCCGCCAAGGAACTGCCGCGCGGCATGAGTTTCGAGTGGACCGACCTCGCGCTGCAGGAACGCATGGCCTCCGGCACCGCCGTGGTCGCTTTCACACTCGCCGTGATCTTTGTGTTCCTGCTGCTGGCCGCGCAGTACGAAAGCCTCACGCTGCCGCTGGCGGTAATACTGATCGTGCCGATGTCACTGTTCGCCTCGCTGGTCGGGGTGATGGCGCGCGGTTTCGATATGAACATACTGGTGCAGATCGGTTTCGTGGTGTTGATCGGGCTCGCCGCCAAGAATGCCATCCTGATCGTCGAGTTTGCGCGGCAGGCGGAAGATCGCGGCCTGTCGCGTGTGGAGGCTGCAGTGGAGGCCGCCAGGCTCCGCTTGCGGCCTATCGTGATGACATCGTTTGCGTTTATTCTTGGCGTGGTACCCCTGATGCTGGCCAGTGGCGCGGGTTACGAGATGCGACAGTCACTCGGCACAGCGGTGTTCTCCGGCATGCTGGGAGTGACCCTGTTCGGCCTGTTGTTTACACCGGTGTTTTACGTTGTGACACGTGCGCTGGCAGCAAGAAAGGGGGACAATGCTGAGGCTGGCGCAGCCGCCGCCGGGGAAGGGTTAACCGGTGCCTGAGCAGCGCTGACCAGCGGCGAGCGGGGACTGCATGCAAGACGTACCGACCATCAACTTTTCCGCCCTGCACCAGGCATCGATGCGTGAAGCGCTCGACCGCGCGTGCACCGAGTGGGGGTTTTTCTATCTCAGCCATCACTGCATTGACAAGTCGCAGGTGCGGGCAATGCTGGCCGCGATGCAGGGCTTCTTTGCGCTGCCGACGGCACACAAGCTGTCGGTGGAACGGACCGCCAGCAACCCCTGGGGTTTCTACGACCGGGAACTCACCAAGAACAGGCGCGACTGGAAGGAGATTTTTGATGTCGGCCCGGACATCACCACCGACGAACTGGCGGATGCCCGCGCACAGTGGCCCGATGAGGCGGCGCTGGACATACCCGGCTTTCGCGACTGCATGACCGCATTTTCCGGCGCCTGCGAGTCCGTGGCACAAACACTGCTCCGGGCGGTCAGCCTGAACCTGGGTATGCCGGAACACTTTTTGGACAGCAGTTTCGGCCCCGCTCACAGCAGTTACCTGCGCCTCAATTACTACCCGCCGTGCGCGCAACCGGCGCCGTCTGATGCACCGCATTTCCCGGACAACGGCCATCTCGGCATCAGCCATCACACCGATGCCGGCGCACTCACTGTCCTGCTGCAGGATTCACAGCCCGCGCTGCAGGTATGGCACGACGGCCGCTGGCACCTGATCCCGCCGCGGGATGGCGCGCTGGTTATCAACATAGGCGATGTTGTGCAGGTGTGGTCAAACGACCGCTATCGGGCGCCGCTGCACCGGGTCATCGCCAGCGCGTCCGCGCCGCGCTATAGCGCTCCCTATTTCTACAACCCGGGCTATACCAAGGAATATGCCCCGCTGCCGGGAGTGTGCAATGCCGACAACCCGCCGCGCTACCGCCCCATTCGCTGGAGCGAATTTCGCGCACGACGCGCCGCCGGAGACTACTCAGACCAGGGCGAGGAAGTACAAATCAGTCACTACCGAACCGACTCGCCTGAGCCGTAATGGCAGTCTTTACACTGTCGGCTCCCTTGTGGCCAACGCAATCACACCGTGGCGGCACACCGAACGCATGCGGGGCCCGTGATCACCGGGGAATGGCACTGTGCAGCCAGTATAATGTTGAAGCCCATGAGCAAGTGTGGTATTTCTAGCGCCGCAATGAAGACCTCACCCTACAATCTGGGCCGCTACGCTCGCCTCACGCTCATCCTGTTGATGCTGATGGCGCAGGGTGTCGCCATCGCGCACGATGTCGGCGACAACCACAGCCTGCAGTCGCACCCCTGTGCCACCTGTATCATCGGTCACGGCCTCGGTGCCGCCGTCAACACCAGCTGCGACACCCCCCTACTGCGGGCCTACCAGCCGCAGATCCCCGCCCAGGCAATGACTGCGCCGTTGGCCCTGCGTCCCGGTTGCCACCCTGCAAGGGCGCCACCCCTCCTCTCCTGGAACACCTGAAACCCGAAGTTTCCCATTTTTTGGTTTAGTCACCAGACCGGTGACGTGTGATCTATGAGAGAGTCAAACTATGTTCGTTTCCATTCGATACGGCGTCGCTGTCGCGCTGTCTGCATCCCTGTTGCCGTCCACCGGCATAGCCCAGCCAACATCCACCTCATCGCCTGCAACCGCACACGATCATGATACGCTGGAGGAAATTGTCGTCACTGCAAACCCGCTAGGGCGCGCATCCGACGATATGGCCCAGTCCGCCACGGTGCTGCAGGGTGAGGCCCTGCGCCAGCAGCTGGCCAGTTCGCTGGGCGAAACCCTGGCGCGCATGCCCGGCCTTGCCAACGCCAGTTTCGGTGAGAACGTGGGGCGCCCAGTGATCCGCGGGCTACAGGGTGCCCGCGTCGGCATTCTCAGCAACAGCATGGCCGTCAGCGATGCCTCATCGCTCAGCCAGGACCACGCGGTGTCGGTGGAACCCTTCCTCGCCGACCAGATAGAAGTGCTGCGCGGCCCCTCCACCTTGCTCTATGGTTCCGGTGCCATCGGCGGCGTGGTGAATATGGTGTCCCCCACGATACCCCAATCTATCCCCGAAAACGGCTACAGCGGGCGAGCCACCGCACAGGGCAATACCGCCGCCGATGAAGAGTTCACCGCCGGCAGACTGGACCTCGGTGGCGGCCAGTTTGCCCTGCACATCGACGGCTTCCATCGCCGTACTGACGATTACGATATTCCGGACAACGCCAACCTCTATCCGGAGGACGATCATGACGATCATGACGATCATGACGATCATGACGATCATGACGATCATGACGATCATGACGACCATGACGACCATGACGACCATGAGGAGCATGAGGCACACAGCGACGAGAGCAGCGACAGCGGCACGCTCGCCAACAGCTACCTGAAGAACCACGGCTGGACTGTGGGCGGCAGCTGGATCGGTGAACAATGGCTGGTCGGGGTAGCCTATACCGACTACAAGTCTGATTACGGCATCCCCGGCGACACACATACGCATGCACACGAGGAGGAGCACGACGAGCACGATGACGAGGAGCATGAAGACGAGGAGCACGAGGAGCACGAAGAGGACGCTGAAGCAGCGGTCTCCATCGACCTGGAGTCACAGCGCACCGAAGTCGAAATTGCAGGTCGTGACCCCTTCCCCGGCTTCGAGCAGATCAAGGTGCGCTATGTGGATACCCAGTACACACACACTGAATATGAAGGCAGTGAAGTCGGCACGGTATTCAAGAGTGACACCGATAATACCAGGCTGGAGCTGAAGCATAACCAGTGGGGAATGTGGCAGGGCGTGTTCGGCTTGCAATACGCTGAGAATAACTTCAAGGCAGAGGGCGCTGAAGCGTTTGTACCCCCGACAAAAACTGACACCAGCAGTGTATTCTGGCTCGAGCGCGCAGACCTCGGGCAGTGGCAGCTTGATCTCGGACTGCGTTACGAAGACGTGAGCGTGAAGGTGCCGAATACCCTGGTGGCCGAAGTCGGCCCTGTTGGTCCCGGCGAAAACACCGACTTCCAGCCCTTCAGCGCCTCTGCAGGCCTGCTGTGGGACCTCACTGAACAGGTCGACCTGACTTTCAGCGTAGCCCATGCCGAGCGTGCGCCGGCGGTGGAGGAGCTGTATGCGAACGGGCCACACATTGCCACACAGGTTTTTGAAATCGGGGACAGTTCTCTCGACAAGGAGAAAAACCTGCATTTTGAAGGCGGGGTCAGCGTCACCGTGGGCGGATTCACCGGTAGCGCAAACATCTACTACGATGACTTCAGTGACTACATCTACCTGTCCGACACCGGCGAGGAGGAAGACGGTTTGCCGGTGCAGTTATGGCAACAGCAGGGCGCTGATTTCATCGGGGCGGAGGTTGAAATGCGCTACGACTTTGAACCCAACCGCTTCGGCCACTGGCAGGTGTTCGGCTTCGGCGACATCGTCGACGGCGAGCTCTCAGACAATAACGACGTACCACTGGCACCGCCTGCGCGCGTCGGCCTGGGGCTGGACTGGGATCACCAGGGCTATGCCGCCTACCTGCTGTGGATTCACGCCTACAAACAGGACAATCTCGCACCGCTGGAAACACCCACTCCCAGCTATGACCTGCTCAACGCCGAGGTGTCCTATACGATTGCGACCGGCGACCAGTTTGAGTTCCAGGTCTACCTGCAGGGCCAGAACCTGCTGGACGATGATATCCGCAACAGCACATCGACCCTGAAAGACTACGCGCCGCAAATCGGTATCAATGCGATATTCGGGGTGCGCGCCTTTTTCTGATACCTGATGGTGCGTGGCAACCGCCACAGCAAGGGTCGCATATCCATGGATGTGCGACCCTTTTTTTATCCCCACACAAAAGCTGCAGGGAGAGCCAGTCTAGGGAATATCGTGCACCACACTGACATCCGAAACCCTGCCCTCGCCGTGGCAAAGACTGCACGTTTCAACCACTGTCCCATTGTCAATCGCTGCCTGGGTGGTATTGAAGCTGCCGCCTTGCAATGTCATATGCGATGCAGCTTCAGCACCGTCGTGGCAACTTGAACATGCCGCAGTGACCGGTGTGATGACCGTGTCATCCACCGGGCTTTGCAGGTCGGCACCGGTATCGATGGTTGTCCCCAGCACGCCGCTGGGCAGTGGCAGGGTATATCCATCATCCGAGTGACAGGCCACGCAATTTGCCAGGTTGCCCGGGTAGTGCACTGCCTCCTCGTCATACACATAGGTCGTAAACCCGCGGAAGCCGACGATCTGCAGAGGGTCCTCACGCATCCCTGCAGCGTGGATACCGTGTACCATCCGTTTGAAGTCGATGGACTCTTCGGTTTTGCCATCCGTGGGCGGCGTCACGGCAATCGCCCTCACATCCCTGTCAGTGTTACGTGGATTGTGGCAGGTGACGCAGCTGTCGATATCGTTGGTCCGGTTGCTGCCGTGCAACACCAGGTCCTGGTGACAGGCGAGACAGTTATCCAGTTCGACCGAGGTGCGTCGCGGCACTGCCTGCCCATCCGCTTCGTTGATCGAGAAGAAAGCGTGAACATTGGTCAATGGCACCGTACTCGCAGTGGCGCCGCTCTCCAGCACGATAGACAGGCGACCCTCGACGACCGCTGCACCACTGCCTGTCGCGGGGATAAACGGCCGTTGACTGCCGTCCGGAATCGCCAGCGGCATGGTCACGCGGAAGCTGCCGTCACCGTTGGGGACCGCGGAACTGAGCGCATTGGCGGAGATGGAATTGGCGTTATCCGCGCCATTGCCGGTATTGGTGAAATCGGTGGTATTCCAGGCCGCGCGCACACTGATGGAGGCGCCGCTGAACACCGGGTCTGTCAGGATATCGTAGTCGTCACCCGTCTCAGGGTTGCTGATACGGAAGCTCACGGTGGGTGCCTCGCCCTGCCCGCTGTTATCCACCGACAGGATTTCCGCCTGGAATCTGGCGCTGGCCTCAACGGTCAGAATCCGGTGGCTGTCCTCTATGCTGCCGGCAATGCCTCCGGCCGAGTGGCAGCTGTCACAGTTGCTGTCATCGGGTTGGCCACCGGCGTGACGGGAGAAGTTCACATCGTCGTGGCAACTGCCGCAAGCGGCCTGTGTGGCATAGATCGACCAGTTATCACCTTGCGAGGTCTCGGTCAGCGCGTAATCCAGATCAGCGCCAGTGGCCGAGCCGACATGGCAGTTCACGCAGTTGCGGATGTCCTGCGGATAGTGAATATTGGAGTAGTCGTGAATAGCGTTGTTGCGCCCGTAAATCACATAGGGCGTGCCCTCCTCCACGCTGGGGAGATTGGCGCCGCGGTGAATCTTGTGGATCATCACCTTGAAATCAACTGTGTTGGTGCTGTCAGGGTCGACTGTACCGGCATTGTGACAGGTCACACAGTACTCGACTTCAATACGGCCGCCGCCGTGAAACGCCAACGGATCGTGACAGCGATTACAGTTAGCGGTGGCGGCGATGTTCATTTCATGGATACCGCTGGTCGCGCCCGTAGCGGGCACCCAGTCGTAACTCGGGTTGGCCTTGCCGGGCGCGTTGTCAAACTGGATGGAGACGCGGTGCGTCAGCGTCGGGTCGTAACTGAGGTCCAGGCCCTGCACGGCCGCCTGGTCGAGAATATCCTGCGGCAGGTCAGTCAGGCTGCTGGCGAACCGGTAGCTGTATTTACCATTGCCGAGATTAGTGAACTCGCCGATGCGGCTCTCCGACGTAGCCTGCAACTCGGGCTCCGTGCCAATCCCGGCTTCCGGTTGCGCGATAGTATTGAGATAGGACTGCCAGGTGCCCGTCATGCTGCCCAGCGGGCTGGTCTCCAGTTTGGCAATCACAAAGCGTACATCGTCTATCGTCAGGTCTGTGATGGCGACATTGCTGGCATCGCTGAGTTGGAACTCAATATACGGCTGGTTGTCAGTGTTGATCGACGCGCTGGTAATATAGGCATTCAGCACATCCGCCTCTGTATAGGGATTGGTCGACGGTACAGGTGGCACAGGCTCAGGAGGGATTGGCTGGTTCGGCTGCTCCGGCCCCGGCTCTACGCCCGGTGCACTGTTGCCACCGCCGCCACCACCGCAGGCGACAAGGAGACCCAGCAGGCCTGCCAATAACCAGTTGCGCGTGATTGTGTGCATTCTCTTCCTCTCCCGGCGCTACTGCCAACTATAGATGACGGATGCGCCCACATAGTGAATATCTTCGTTCGGATTGGTTTGACCGAAAGTCAGCACCTTGCCGATCGTGTTTGCCTGCACGTCGTCCCAGGCCCAGTCATCGCTCTTGTAACTGTAGAACTGGTAGCCCAGCTGTAATGCGAGATCTTCATGCAGCTGCCAGATACCGCTGGCCTGCAGGTGGTGCAATCGGGTGTTGACGTCGGGCAGGTCCGAGGCGGTGACGGTGGCGCCGGCCTGGGTGCTCAGGTTCTGTTCACTGCGGGTATCGACGTAACTGTAATCCAGCGTCAGCGACAGCTCGGGTGTTGCCTGCCACTGACGTAACTGTAATCCAGCGTCAGCGACAGCTCGGGTGTTGCCTGCCACT
>JAGRIE010000039.1 GCA_020443425.1 Halioglobus sp. | reverse complement strand
GGCCTGAGACCGAGTGGCTGGCGGACGAACGCTACCACGGCGACAGGCAGCTGGAGAAACCGCTGGCCGCGGTGCAGATGGGCCTGATCTACGTGAACCCCGAGGGGCCGAACGGCAATCCCGACCCGCTGGCGGCGGCGCAGGATATCCGCGAGACCTTCGGGCGCATGGCAATGAACGACGAGGAGACGGTCGCCCTGATCGCCGGTGGTCACACCTTTGGCAAGGCGCACGGCGCGCACAAGCCCGATGAGTGCCTGGGGCCGGATCCCGCGGCCGCCGGCCTGGAAGAGCAGGGCCTGGGCTGGAAGAACAAATGCGGCAAGGGCAATGCCGAGGACACCATCACCAGTGGCCTGGAAGGCGCCTGGACCGGCACCCCGACAGTGTGGACCACGATGTACCTGACCAACCTGTTCACCTATGACTGGGTGCAGACCAAGAGCCCAGCCGGCGCCACACAGTGGATCCCCGCCAAGGGTGCAGCATCGACGCTGGTGCCGGATGCACACGATCCGGAGAAACGGCATGCGCCCATCATGTTCACGACCGACCTGGCGCTGAAGTTCGATCCCAGCTACCAGAAGATCGCGAAACGCTTCCAGGAAAACCCCGAGGAGTTTGAGCTCGCGTTTGCCAAGGCGTGGTTCAAGCTGACGCATCGCGATATGGGGCCGCGCGCCCGCTACCTCGGTGCTGAGGTTCCCGCGGAAGAGCTGATCTGGCAGGATCCGGTGCCGGTTGCTGATTATGAGCTGATCGATGCCGGCGAGATCGCCGAGTTGAAATCGCAGATCCTCGATTCCGGGCTCACTGTGCCGGAGTTGGTCGGTACGGCCTGGGCTTCCGCCTCCACTTTCCGCGGCACCGATATGCGCGGGGGGGCGAACGGCGCACGCATCCGCCTGGAACCGCAGAAGGACTGGCAGGTCAACAATCCGGCAGAGCTGGCCCGGGTGCTGGAAAAATTGGAGGGCATCCAGCGCAAGTTCAATGAAGCCCACAAGGGCGGTGCCCAGGTGTCGCTGGCCGACCTGATCGTACTCGGTGGCGCGGCTGCCATTGAGCAGGCGGCGAAGCAGGCGGGCCAGGATATTGAAGTGCCGTTCACGCCGGGTCGGACCGATGCCTCGCAGGCGCAGACCGATGTCGCGTCCTTTGCACCGCTGGAGCCGCTGGCGGATGGCTTCCGCAACTACTACGGCGGCGACCAGCGCCGGTCACCGGCGGAAATGCTGGTCGACAAGGCGAATATGCTGGAGCTGGATGTGCCTGAAATGACGGTGCTGATCGGCGGCATGCGGGCGCTGAATGCCAATACCGGTGGTTCGCAGTACGGTGTATTCACCGATCGCCCCGGCACCCTGAGCAATGATTTCTTCGTGAACCTGCTCGATATGTCCACACAGTGGTCGAAGTCAGCGAAAGAGGAGGGCATCTACGAGGGCCGCACACGCGGAACCGACCAGCTCAGGTGGTCTGCCACCCCGGTTGACCTGGTGTTCGGGTCGAACTCGGAACTGCGCGCTGTCGCCGAGGTGTATGCCGCCAACGGCGCACAGCAGAAGTTCACCGAAGACTTCGTCAACGCCTGGGTCAAGGTGATGAACCTGGATCGCTTCGACCAGCGCTGATGTGGCTGACTGTCGCGCCCGCCGCTGGTGCAGGCGCGACAGTCTTCTCCCGCGGGGCTCAGTCCCTGCCCATCAGGTCCCTGGCAATAGCCACGATCTGCATCTCGTCAGTACCCGCGTAGATCTGCAGGATTTTTGCATCGCGCATCAGCTGCTCCACGCGAGTCGCACGCATGTACCCGGCGCCGCCAAAAATCTGTACGGCTTCGGTAGTGACTTCCATTGCCGCCTGTGCGGCGTACAGTTTCATGGCCGAGCCCTCGGCGAATGAGAAATCCTTGCCCGCCGCCCGCGTCTCGATGAAGCGGAACACCATGTTCTCCAGGTTCAGCCGCGCCACTTCCATTTTCGCCAGTTTCAGCTGGATCAGCTGGTAGCTGCCGATCGGCTGTCCGAACTGTACGCGCGTCCTGGCGTACTCCAGTGACATCTCCAGCGAGCGCTCCACCAGGCCCAGTGCCATCGCGGCGACGCCCGAGCGCTCGGTGCTGAAGGTGGATTTGGCACCGGAACGGCCGTAGCCGTCCTCCGATTCACCCATCAGGCGCTCGGGACCGGCGTGGACATCAGAGAGAAACAGCTCGCCGGTGGGGGAGGCGCCTATCCCCATTTTCTTGAACGCCGGGCTCTGCTCCAGCCCCGGCATGCCGGAGTCCAGGATGAAGGACACGATCTTCCTGTCCGCGGGCTCCACGCCGGGCTCGTCGAGCCGGCAGATGAACACAATGGTGTCCGCGTGCGGGCCATTGGTGATGAAGGTTTTGTTGCCGTTGAGAATGTAGCCGCCCTTGCCGTCGCGGCGCGCGGTGGACTTCATCGCACCGAACGCGTCCGAGCCGGAATTCGGTTCGGTAATCGCCCAGGCGCCGATTTTCTCCAGTGTCATCAGTTCACCCGCATACTTCTTCTTCTGCGCCAGGCTGCCCTTGGACATGATGGCACCGGCGGTGAGGCCGACCGAGACGCCCATCGCGGTAATGAGGCCCTGGCAGTGGCGGCTGATCTCGATGATGGGCAGTATCCCCATGGCGGCGGCGTCCAGTGCCTCTTCAGAGACCGGGCCGCTGGCGGCTTCTGGTGTAGCCGGCTTCTCCACCTGCTCGCCGCGCGCAATGGCCTCCTCCCTGGCGATCTGTTTCTCGAAGTTGGCGCGGGCCAGTTCGTCCATGCCGAAGGTCTTGAACAGCTTGCGCAGGATGTCGTAGGGCGGCAGGCCGTTGTACTCCAGGTCGTCGATGTGCGGCACGACTTCTTTCTCCACGAAATCCCGCACCATGCCCCTGATCATCTGCTGCTGTTCTGTCCACGCTATCATCGCTGTGCTCCCTGTCTTCGGTTCATCGGTTGAGTGCGGCGGTGATTATTGCACGGCGGCGCGGGCGACCGGAAGCCGCGGGAATTGCGGGAATACGGCGCAAACCTTAGACTCGCGTGACCCAAAGGAGAGATAGCATGATTGACGTCATTCCCTCAGGCCAGGCTTGCGGCGCCACCGTCACCGGGGTGGATCTGTCCACCGCGCTGGACGCGGCGACGATTCGAACGCTGCGCGAGGCCTGGTTGCAGCACCATGTGCTGGCATTTCCCGACCAGGATTTGGCCGATATCGACCTGGAGCGGTTTGTGCTGAGCTTCGGTGTGTTCGGCAGCGAACCGTTTTTCCGGCCGATACCGGGCAGTGAGCATATCGTGGCCCTGACCCGCAGGGCCGACGAGACAGCCCCGCTGTTCGCCGAGAACTGGCACTCGGACTGGAGCTTTCTGGCGCAGCCGCCGATCGGCACCTGCCTGTACAGCCTGGTGATACCCCCGGTGGGCGGCAATACCGGGTTTATCAACCAGCAGCGAGCGCTGGCGGAAATGCCGACGGCGCTGCGGGAGCGGTTGGAGGGGCGTACCGCTCTGCACTCGGCCGGTGCCGCCTACGCTCCGGATGGTATGTACGGCGAGAAGGACAGGGCGGCCGGCCGCAGTATGGCGATTCACTTCTCCGAGGAGGCGCGGGAGGTCTGCGGGCATCCCTTCATCATCCGCCACCCGGAAAGCGGCCGCGAGACCCTGCTCGGCTGCCTCGGCTATATCATGGGGGTGCAGGGTATGCCCGACGACGAGGCGCTGGAACTGTTGCTGGAGCTGCACGCCTGGCAGACACGCGAGGAGTTCCAGTACACCCACCAGTGGCAGGAGAATATGTTGGTACTGTGGGACAATCGCAGCGTATTGCATCGCGCCTATGGTGGCTATGACGGTTACGACCGTATACTGCACCGCATTACGGTGGGTGGCGATACACGGAAATTTATCTCGCTGGATCTCGCGTGAGTGCGCCGGGCTGCCAGCGTGACCCGGGGGCAAACTTTTGCGATACTGCCGCTCCCGATCACCCGACACAGAACAAACCGGTAACCCAGGACGCAAAGACTATGAGAACTCGCACCCTTTCCATTTTGGCCGCATCAATGGTAGCCACCCTCGCCGGCTGCGCCAGCACCGATCCGATGACCGGTGCGACCCGCAACGAACTGATCTCTGTGCAGTACGGCCGGGTTGAGAATATCCAGAAGGTGGATATGTCGCCCGACTACGGCGCCGGTTCCGTGATCGGTGGTGCGCTGGGCCTGCTGGCCACCATGGGGCACTCGGGGGCTTCGCAGGTAGGGGGTGCGGCTGTGGGCGCGGGGCTCGGTGCGCTGGTCGCAAAGGAGACAGCGGGCACCGGCGAGAAATTCACCGTGCGCCTGGTGAACAACAACACTATTGATATCGTCACAGAAAACCAGGACATCCAGCTCGGTGACTGCGTCTCTATCGAGCAGGGCCAGCACGCAAATATCCGCCGGGTCTCTTCCGTGATGTGTACAACCCCGCAAACCGATCCCGCCTACAGCTCCATGAATGCTGCCAACCAGCAGGAGTCGCAGGAGTGCCAGGATGTGAAGCGCGAGTTGTTGAATGCCACCACCGAGCAGCAGACCAATATCGCCTACAAGAAAATGCGGGCGTTCTGCGAGAGCTGACAGCACTTCGGCGCCGCGCTGAGCCGCGCGCCGGAAATCCGCTATGGAGAAAATAGCCCACGCCATCGTAAACCCCATCAAGTCCCTGAACCTGTTGTCCAGGGCGGATATAGAGGGGCTGACCAGCAGCGGCGGCGATTTATTCGCGCTGTTCCGCCACTGTGCGCTGGCCATCCTGAACACGGACAGCGACAAGGACGACACGGCGCAGATCTGCGCCGACTACTCCGATTTTGATATTCGTGTCATCCCGCAGCCGCGGGGCCTGAGACTGGAGCTGTTCAACGCGCCGCCGCAGTCTTTCGTCGATGGCCGGATGATACGCGGTATACAGGAACACCTGTTCTCTGCACTGCGGGATATCGTCTACACCGATTTCAAGATCACCTCCCCGCTGGTCGAGCCGCCGACGTCCGCACAGCTCACCAATATGGTGTTCCGTATCCTGCGCAACGCCGCAGTCGTGCGACCCGACCAGCCGCCGCAGCTGGTGGTCTGCTGGGGCGGGCACTCTATCCCGCGTGAGGAGTACGACTACGCCAAGCATGTGGGCTACCACCTGGGGCTGCGCGGCCTGGATATTGTCACCGGTTGCGGAATCGGTGCAATGAAAGGACCGATGAAGGGCGCGGCCGTCGGGCATGCCAAGCAGCAGATCAAGACCGGCCGCTACATCGGCATCAGTGAGCCGGGGATTATCGCCTCCGAGTCACCCAATGCCATCGTCAATGAACTGGTAATCATGCCCGATATCGAGAAGCGCCTCGAGGCCTTTGTGCGACTGGCGCACAGCATCATCGTGTTTCCGGGCGGTGTCGGCACGGTAGAGGAGATTCTCTACCTGCTGAGTATCCTGATGCACCCGGACAACGAGGAGGCAATACCGCTGGTGTTGGCGGGGCCGGAGTCGTGCCGCCGCTACTTCCAGGAACTGGAGCGCTTTCTGGTCGACTGTCTCGGTGCCAGTGTGAAGAACTACTACCGCGTGATTATCGGCGCGCCGGATGAGGTGGGGCGGGCGGTCAAGGTCGCAACAGACGGCGTGCATGCGCTGCGCCGCAGTACCGAACAGGCTTACTACTTCAATTGGGAGCTGCAAATACCGGCTGACCTGCAGGAACCCTTTATTCCGACACACGCGGCGATGGCGGCGCTGGACCTGCATGCCGGGTTGCCGAAACACCAACTGGCCAGCAACCTGCGGCGGGTTTTCTCCGGCCTGGTGTCGGGCAATGTGAAGTCTTTCGGTATCGAGCAGGTCCGCCAGCACGGCCCCTACCGGCTGACGGGTGACCGCAAGTTCCTGGCTGCCATGGACCGGCTGTTGCAGGTGCTGGTGCGAGAGAAGCGGATGAAGCTGGTGGCGGATGCCGACGATTACCAGCCCTGTTATCAGCTGGTGGACTGACGCCCGCCACTCTCGCGGCGCAGGTATTTGACCAGCCCGATCAGCGAGGCGACTATCCAGAATATTTCAATCACAAAGCTCGCTAGATTGAAGTGAAAGCAGAGACTGAACAGCAGTAGCACAGCGCCGACCAGATTGATCATATTGTAGGCCAGCCCCTTGGGATCTGTGCGCTCCAGTTGCAGCAGGTAATAAGCGAGTACGACCAGTGCTGTACCCAGCATACCGATGGTATCTATGATCCATGTTTCCATTGTGCAATCCCGCAGGTGCTGACCGATGACAGCGGAGGCTACCACAGTTAAATTCCCGTCCCTACCGATTGCTGCGCCGCGCGCGCACGCCGGCGGCGGAGTGCACCGTGGGTGCTGTCCGTATGCAGGGTAACGCCTTACAGTACGATGTGATTGTGCTCGGTGGGGGAGCGGCCGGTCTGTTCTGCGCCGCTGTCGCCGGGGCGCGGGGTCGCCGCGTGCTGGTGCTGGAGAAAGCCAATAAGGTGGGCAAGAAAATTCTCATGTCGGGGGGCGGGCGCTGCAATTTCACCAATTACTTTGTAGGCGCGGACAACTATATCTGCGGCAATCCGCATTTCTGTAAAGCCGCGCTCAGCCGGTATACGCAGTGGGACTTCATCGCACTGGTAGAGCGCTATGGCATCGCGTATGAGGAGCGCAGGCACGGGCAGTTGTTCTGTGTGCATTCCGCAGCGGATATTCTCGCCATGTTGCTGGCGGAGTGCGAGCAGGCCGGTGTCGATATTGTGACGCGCTGTGATGTCCGCTCGGTGCAGGCGACCACTGGCCAGCCCGGGGCGTATGCCGTGGAGTATGTGCAGGGAGTGAAAGGCGATGCAGTGCGGCAGCGCGCGGGCTGCGCCTCGCTGGTCGTGGCGACGGGGGCGCTGTCTATTCCTACGCTGGGTGGCAGCGGCCTCGGCTACGAGCTGGCCGCACAGTTCTCGCTGCCGCTCACCGAGCGCCGCGCCGGACTGGTGCCGTTCATGTTCAGCGACGCCACGAAAGCACTGTGTGAACGACTGGCCGGGATTGCCCTGGAAGTCGAGGTGAGTTGCAACGGCCGCTCCTTCACCGAGAACATGCTGTTCACCCATCGCGGTATCAGTGGTCCGGTGATTCTGCAGATATCGAATTACTGGCATCCCGGTGACGCTATCGCAGTCAATCTGCTGCCGGCACTGGATGCCGCCCAGTGGCTGCTGGACAGCAAGCGCGGGCACGGCAACATCCTGTTGCGAACGCTGTTGCAGCAACAGCTTCCCAAGGCCCTGGTCGGTGAGTTACAGGCGCAGTGGTGGCCGCAGGAAGCGGCGCGCAAACTCGCGGATTTCAGTGACCAGCGCCTGCGTGAGGTGGCGGCACTGCTCGGCAACTGGCGCCTGAAACCCGTCGGCACCGAGGGCTACCGCACAGCCGAGGTGACGCTGGGCGGTGTCGACACGGCTGCAATCAGCTCCAAGACGATGGAGGCGCGCAATCGCAGCGGCCTGTACTTCATCGGGGAGGTACTGGATGTGAGTGGCCACCTGGGCGGCTATAATTTCCAGTGGGCCTGGTCCTCGGCGTTTAGCGCAGGGCAAGTGGTATAGGCGGTGCTCACCGCACCGGCGGCGACGCCGGCGGCAATTTGTGGCGCGCTGGACCATCCATGCCTTTGAGCATCCCGCTCGACCGGATATACTGCGCACGGAGCCGCAGTTTGCAGGTCAAACGGCGGCGAGGCCGCCCGCGGTTGCCACACCCGGGCAAACCTATGTAAGCAATTACCAGGAGAGCACAATGTCGAATGAAGGTTACCACGAGCCCATTGATGAGCTCAGTGACGAGACGCGAGACATGCACCGGGCAATCGTGTCGCTGATGGAAGAACTGGAAGCTGTGGATTGGTATAACCAGCGTGTTGATGCCTGCAAGGACAGCGAACTGAAGGCGATTCTTGAGCACAACCGCGATGAGGAAAAAGAACACGCGGCCATGGTGCTGGAGTGGATCCGCAGAAAAGATCCCACAATGGACAGTGAACTGAAGGACTACCTCTTTACCGACAAGCCGATCGCCCACAAATAGGCCGGCCCCGTCCAAGGGCAGTGCTGGCAACCGCTGCGGATCGTGCGGGTGCCAGCGGATAACCGTGCCGGCCGGCCACAGCCAACACAGGCACTGTTTCCATCATGCTGCGACTGAATGAAATCCAACTGCCTCTCGATCACGGTGACGACGCGCTGGCGGCGGCCGTGGCGGAGCGCCTCGAAATTGACGCCGGTGACATACTCAATATCACCGTTTTCAAGCGCAGCTACGACGCCCGGCAGAAATCCCGCATCCTGCTGATCTACCAGCTGGATGTAGACGTCGCTGACGGGCTTGAGCAGCGACTGCTCGCACAGTTCGCACACAGTACCCGCGTCGGGCCCAGCCCCGACACCCGCTATCGCTTTGTTGCCCAGGCCGCGGCAGATTTTCCGGCCGCCGGCCAGCAGCGCCCCATCGTCATCGGTTTCGGCCCCTGCGGTATCCTGGCGGCCCTGCTGCTGGCGCAGATGGGCCTGAAGCCGCTGGTGCTGGAGCGCGGCCAGGCCGTGCGTCAGCGCACGCAGGATACCTGGGGCCTGTGGCGCCGGCGGCAGTTGAACCCGGAATCCAATGTGCAGTACGGCGAGGGGGGGGCGGGGACGTTCTCCGATGGCAAGCTGTACAGCCAGGTCAAGGACAGGCGACACCTCGGGCGCAAGGTGCTGGCAGAGTTCGTCGCCGCCGGCGCACCCGAGGAGATCCTCTACGTCAGTAAACCGCATATCGGCACCTTCAAGCTGGTGACGATGGTGGAGAAGTTGCGCGCTGAGATCGTCCGCCTGGGCGGCGAAATACGCTTCGGCCAGAAGGTGGACGCGCTGTTGCGGGACGTCGACAGCGAGGGCGGGGCCAGGGTGCGCGGCGTGATCACCAGCGACGGTGAGACGATACCCGCTGACCACATTGTGCTGGCGGTCGGTCACAGCGCCCGCGACACATTCCAGATGCTGCTGGATGCCGGTGTTTTTATCGAGCCCAAGCCGTTTTCGATAGGCTTTCGCATTGAGCATCCACAGTCGGTGATCGACAGCGCGCGGTTCGGCGACAGCGCCGGCCACCCGCTGCTGGGCGCGGCTGACTACAAGCTGGTGCACCACTGCAAGAACGGGCGCAGTGTGTACAGCTTCTGCATGTGTCCGGGCGGCACTGTGGTGGCGGCGACCTCCGAGGCGGGGCGGGTGGTGACCAACGGCATGTCGCAGTACTCGCGCAATGAGCGCAATGCCAACGCTGCGATCGTGGTCGGCATCAACCCCGAGGAGGACTACCCGGGGCATGTGCTGGCGGGGATCGACCTGCAGCGGCAACTGGAATCGCTGGCGTATCGCATGGGTGGTGAAAACTACAATGCACCGGCGCAACTGGTGGGGGATTTCCTCAGCGGTCGCCCTTCGACCGCGCTGGGTGCGGTTGAGCCCTCCTACCAGCCGGGCGTTACGCTGACAGACCTGTCCACTGCCCTGCCCGCGTACGCGATTGCGGCGATCCGTGAGGCGCTGCCCGCGTTTGATAAGCAGATCAAGGGGTTTGCGATGCCCGATGCGGTGCTCACCGGCATCGAGACACGCAGTTCGTCACCCATCTGCATACGCCGCGGCACCAGTTTCCAGAGCGTGAATACGCAGGGCCTGTACCCGGCCGGGGAGGGAGCGGGCTATGCCGGCGGCATACTGTCCGCCGCCATCGATGGTATCAAGGTGGCGGAGGCCGTGGCGCAGTCGATTCTGGGTCAGTCGCCAGACTGAGCGGTGCGCAGGCCGGCCTCCAGCACTGCGCGCACCCGGCGTTTGGAATCCTCGCGCGCCTGTGGCGACCACACCCGCGCCACGGTCTGCAGCATCACACCCACATCCCGCAGCGGGTGCCAGTGCCGGAGATAGTCCAGCTGCACCTTCGCTTTGGCCGGCATCAGTATACCGAGGTACTCCGCGTCCGCATCGGGCCGTCCGGCCAGCACCGCATCTTCGGCGAAGAACAGGATGGAGGCGGGGTCGGTGACGCCGGGTCGCACTGACAGCACCGCGCTGCGGGTGGCCTCGTCGAGTGCATCGGCATGGCGCTGCACCATGGGTCTCGGCCCCACCAGGCTCATATCGCCGCGCAGCACATTGACCAGTTGCGGCAGTTCATCGAGGCGGGCGCGCCGCAGCGGCAGGCCGACCGCTGTGATGCGCGGGTCGTCCTCCGGCGCGATGCTGCCCAGCGTTGTACTGCCGGGGTACAGGGTGCGGAATTTCAGCAGTGTAAACGTGCGTCCGTCGCGACCGACACGCGGCTCCCGGTATAACACCGGCCGGCCGCTGCGCACGGCCACCAGCACAGCGACCAGCAGCATCACCGGTGCCAGCAGCAGCAGCCCGATGAGGGCGCCGAGGATATCCATCGCCCGCTTCAGCGCGCTGTGCGCTACCGGCAGCGGCTCGCTCACAGGGATAGCAGCACACCGCCGGAGATGCCGGCTGACAGCAGTACAAAGGCCAGCAGTGCCAGCGGCTGTGCCGGCCGGTGCCGGTAGAAAGTCTGCGGCTGCTGCCAGGTCCACCACACGGCGACGGCGGCCGGCACGGCGCCGGCGCAGCCCAGCAGTGCCGCGGCCGGCAGTGCGTCGCACCAGACGGCCAGCGCCAGCAGTGCCAGCGCCAGCAGGTAGATCAGCGGAAACACACGGCTGGCGCGCTGCCGGCCCAGTTTCACCACCAGGTTGTTTTTCCCGACGCTGCGGTCGGCCTCGTAATCGGGGAATTCGTTGACCCACAGGAAGCCGGCGATAAACAGGCCCAGCGGCATCGACGCCCAGATCACATCCGCCGAGTAGCTGTGCGTGAGCAGGGCGTAGGTGGCCATTGCAATCAGTGGGCCGTAGCACAGCACCACATCGAGTTCGCCGAGGCCGCGGTAGGCAAGCTGCAGCGGCGGCCCGTGGTAGGACCAGCCCAGTACCAGGGCGACCGTGCCGAGCCAGAAAATCGACGGCTCGCGCAGGAATACCATCATTGCGCCCAGCGCCACACCGGTGGCACCGAACAGCAGGGCGATGCCCCAGGTCTGGCCGCGGGTCAGGATATTGTCGACCAGCACCCGCTTGCCGCCGGAGAAGCCGGTGCGGTCCTCGGGTTTCACAGCGAGATCGGTGCCCGAGTCGTAGTCGTACACATCGCCCCAGGCGTTCTTGGCGACCTCCATACAGAACATGGCCAGCCCCATCACCAGCAGCCAGGACCAGGAGACGCTGCCATCGCGGGCCGCCAGTGCTGCACCGATCGCCATGGAGGCGACCGAGGTGATGCTGATTTTGGGGTCGGCCAGGCGCCAGAACCCCTCATTGAATCGACTTGCCATAGTGAGTTCCGCGCTGTTTACGCCGGGTGCGCTGGTGTCAGGCAGACACCGCCAGTGCCTGCACCGTCACCGGTTGCAGCTTGGCCGCGTGCTCCTCCTTGCTGCTGGTTCGCTCGGCGTGAATCCAGACCCCGCCGTCGGGGTCCTTGATGATGTCGCCGACCCCACCGGGGATATGGATGCTGACGTCAGTGGGTTTCTCGTCAAAGAGTTCCGCCGCCGGCATCTCCATGCTCTCCAGTGTGTCAATGACGGCATTGGCATCGAAATCGAAGCTGGCAACGACCTCTCGCGTGGCGCCGACATGGGGGGCAAATGCCTGGTCAAGATCCAGCAGTTGCTGCACGCGCTGCTTCAGTCCCGCCGCGTCGAGCTGGTTGTCCATATGCTCGTCAATCCACTGCAGCGTCACCTGCCTGACGCAGGCGTAGGTGCGCTCCGGGTGAGTGTAGGCCGTGACGAACAGCTCCTCGCGGAATTCGTACACGCCCATGCGCTCAGCGGCGTCGAGACCGGGAATCTCCTCGCTGAACTCGATGCACAGCGCGTGCAGGATGGCGCGCATCATACCGGCCACGGGTACGGCTTCACTGAGCGCGAGGTAGCGCAGTGTCAACGGCAGCATATAGCCTCGGCTCATCAGCAGGTGCGCGGTGATCAGGAAGTAGCCCTCCAGCCCCTCCTCGACAGGGAAGCTCATGCAGCCGACGACATACTCGCCCTTGGCCTTGCCGTAGCCCGCCACCGGCAGCGTTTCGATCTTGTACTCCTCGCGTTTGTCGTAAAACTCGGTGCCGGGGAGCAGCGTGTAGCCGAAGATGTTGATGGTGGGGAAAACCGCAAACAGGCGGTCGAGGTTTTTCTCAAAACTGGGGAGGTTGTCGCCCACCAGGCCCCAGATCAGTTCGCAGGCGATGGGCACCCGGGCTTTGGCCATTTCGCGCGCAATCGGCTCGTACTTGTTGGCATCCATATTGGTGCGGTGACACAGCTCCAGCGCCAGCGGTGTCAGGGTCTGTAGCGCGAGGTGGTAGTGTGGCAGCAGGTTGTTCTGGTGCAGCAGCAGTACGATTTCCTGCGAGCGAGAGCCGTGCTTCTTGGACCAGGAGGTGGCGAAAGTATGCGGCAGTCCGGTGCGCTGTTTGATTTCGCACAGCACTTTCGCCTTTTCCACATCTTCCTTCAGGGCGCCGAAGTTGGAGTCGGTCAGCCAGATGTTCTTGATGCCGGCATCGACGATGTAGTTCCAGTCGTGGCGAATCCGCTCCACGGAAAACGACAGCATCTTGGTGCCGATGGCGCCGGTGCCCCACTCGCAGAATGCGCATTTGTAGGGGCAGCCACGGCTCGTTTCGTAGGCGATACAGTCGTAGGGTTTGCCCTCGCTGTCCAGCAGGCTGATCACATTCAGCGGTGAGGGCAGCAGGTTGAGGTTGCGAAAGCGCGGCCGCTCGGCGGTCTGTACCAGTTCGCCGTTCTCGACAAAGGCGAGACCGGCAACGTCGTGCCACTGCTCGGGGCCAGCGGCATCGAGGAAGTCAGTGAAGGTCGCCTCGCCCTCACCCAGCACGATGATATCGACGGCCTCGGAGAACAGGTAATCGCGGGCCTTCTGCACGTGCGGCCCGCCGGCAACAATCAGCAGTTGTGGACACAGGGCTTTGACCTGGCGCATCAGGTCGAGGAATTCCGCTGCGTTCCAGGTGTACACGGAAAACCCCATCACCGGCTGCAGGCCCTGCGCGATGGCGGCCTCGGCGCGCGGCAGTTCATCGCGCTGCCACTGTTGCAGCCACTGCGGAATCCTCTCCGGGTGATTGACGAAGTGCACCAGCTGGATATCCACTGCATCCGGGTGTTTGCCCAGTTCCTGATAGTAGGCTTTCAGGCCACCGGTGGTCATCGGGGCGGCGGGAAAAGTGTCGGAATCCAGGGATAAAAGCCAGACGGGACGCTGCATATTATGTATGTCCATTGGAAAGCATAAACGCAGCATTATCCTTAACAATGCGGGCAATGTCAGGGAATTTTTCTCGCCGGGTGGTCACTTCAGCCGGCCGGCGAGGTCCGGTCAGAAATATATTTTCGCTTTTCTGAAGCCGATATCCTTCAGCATCAGGACGATATGTTCCAGGTCGGGTGAGGACAGCACGGTGTCGTTCTCGTATGCGAGCATGAAGGTCTTGCCATTGTGTGTGTACAGCAGGGCAATGTACTGCTCCATGTCGGCCGGGTTCTTCCTGATCTCAACCTGGCTGAAGACATTGTCCTGCAACTGTTGCTTGGCCTGGGATATTTTCATACTGGCGTGTCTACTCCCGTGAGCTGTTGGATGGCCTCATCCAGGGTGGGGAAAAACTGCGTGACGCCCTGGCGCGGACTGACCTGCGCGCGCGCCAGCGTCTTCAGCGGCTGGAACTGGAGGTCAGCGATATAGAGTTGCCTGCCTTCGGCGGCGCAGTGTTCGATCAATTTGTTCAACGCCGAGACCCCGCCGGCGTCGAGCAGGGTGACACCATCCATATACAGGACGACACCATCCAGTGTTGACATCCTGGCCGCGATCTCGCCGAACACGCGGTCCGCCGCGGCAAAAAACAGCGGGCCATTGATCTTCAGTACAGCCCAGCGGTCCGGCAGCGGCACATCCACCAGTTTTTTGTTGCCGCTGATGTCGGTGATCCTGGTCATGGCGGCCATGTCGCTGACAAAGAGGATGCAGGCCAGCAGCACGCCGACGGTAATGGCGATGACCATGTCGAAAAACACGGTCAGCGACAGGCAGGTTGCCAGCACCACAATGTCAGCAAGCGGTGCCCGCTTCAGCAGGTGCAGTGATTTGTGGGCCTCGCTCATATTCCAGGCGACCACGACCAGCAGGGCCGCCATCGCGGGCATCGGCAGGTAGGCCAGCACCGGGGCGAAGCAGAGCAGTGCCAGCAACACCACCAGCGAGTGAACCATGGCGGCCACCGGCGACTGGGCGCCCGCCTTGAGGTTGGCCGTCGATCGCGCAATGGCGGCGGTAGCGGTGATACCGCCGAAAAACGGTGCGACGATATTGCCCAGCCCCTGGCCCAGCAATTCGCTGTTGGCGCTGTGGCGCTTGCCGCTCATGCCATCCAGCACCACGGCGCAGAGCAGGGATTCGATCGCCCCCAGCATCGCGATGGCAAATGCCGAGGGGATCAGCGCCGCTATCATCGACCAGCTGACTGCGGCCGCTTCACCGCCCGGTCCCGGTTGCAGCCAGGGCCACATGAAGCCGGGCAACCAGGGCGGAATTCCCTCGCCCCGGGAGCCATCGGGTGCCACATAGCTGAAGCGGCTGCCAATGGTATCGACGTCGTAGCCGGCGTGCGCCAGTGCCACACCCAGCAGGCTGGCCGCTATCACCGCGGGCAGGTGCTGGGGGATGGGTGTTTTCAGTCTCGGCCAGGACAGCATGATGGCCAGCGTCACCAGCGCCACAAACACACTGGTGGCGTCGAACTGGTGCAGCGAGCGTGCGAGCAGCAGGATTTTGTCGAGGTAGTGCTCCGGCATCTCCTGAATGGGCAGGCCGAGGAAATCTTTCACTTGCAGGGTGACCAGCACGATGGCGATGCCGCCGGTGAAGCCCAGCGTGACCGACTGTGGAATGTACTCTATGAAGCGGCCGAGCCGGGCGTAGGCCATGCCGATGAGGATGACGCCGCCCATCACGCTGGCCAGCAGCAGCCCGGCGAGGCCATAGGTCTGGGCTATCGGGTACAGAATGACCACGAAGGCCGCCGTGGGGCCGGACACACTGTAGCGGCTGCCGCCGGTCAGTGCGACCACGAAGCCGCCAATGATCGCCGTGTACAGACCGTACTGGGGGGCGACGCCACTGGCGATTGCCAGTGCCATCGCCAGCGGGATTGCGATGATGCCGACGCTGATACCCGCCAGCAGGTCGCCCTGTAGCCGGGCCGGCGTGTAGCGCTCGCCGGCGAAGCACGCGTCTCGCAGCGCGTGACCGATGCGCAGGGAAAATAGATGGGCTCTGTGTGCCATGGCTGACAATTGCCTGAGGGGTAAAAAGTGATAACTAAAATAACATATTATGTTAATGTAATTAACACCAAGCCGCAGTTTTGCCCAACATTGCCACAGCCCTGTCGCGGCAGGCGGGCTGTCCCCGGGTCGGGAGGCCTTTTGGCCGGCGCGGCTGGAAAGGCTTTGGCCATTAAAATACTATGCGTATCTGACGCTTCACCACTCACAATGCCGCTGACATTAGACAAGAGCCACGGACATGGAAAAACGCACCGCACGATTGACGCTTCTGGTTGATCCGAGCAAAAAGCTCGCCTTTGAGAAATTGTGTGCGCTGGAAGACGTCACACCGTCACAGAAAATCCGACAGTTCATGCGCGACTATATTGAGGAAAAAATGGGTGAGGACTGGCGCAAGCAAGTGTTTGACGACGATTCCGCGGCCTGATGCCCAGCCGGGCGGCGTCACCTGCGCTGCGTCAGGACAGGCGCTCCCTGAAATCCTCGTAGCCGAATTCCCGCACAATCTCCAGCGTATCTGTGCTGGAGTTCCACAGTGCGATGGCGGGTAGGCGGGTGCCGTTGAAGGTGCTGGTCTTGACCATGGTGTAGTGTGCCATGTCACTGAATACCAGGCGCTGCCCCACCTGCAGCGGTTGCGCGAAGCTGTAGTCGCCCATCACATCGCCGGCGAGGCAGGTCAGGCCGCCGAGCCGGTAGGTATGGGCCAGCTCACCGGGTGCAGCGGCGCCGAGGATGTCGGCGCGGTAGGGCATTTCCAGTACATCCGGCATATGGCAGGTGGCCGAGGTGTCCAGGATGGCCTGGTCCAGCACATTGTGGCCCAGGTCGAGCACCTCGGTCACCAGCACACCGGTGCCGATGGCCACTGCCTCGCCGGGCTCCAGGTAGACCTGCACATCGTAGCGGCTGGCGAAATCCCGGACACATGCCACCAGTGCATCCGTCTGGTAGTCAGGGCGGGTGATATGGTGCCCGCCGCCAAAGTTGATCCACTCCATACGCCCCAGCAAATCGCCGAACTTGTCCTCCACGGCCTGCAGGGTGCGGTGCAGCGGCGGGAAATCCTGCTCGCACAGGGTGTGAAAATGCAGGCCGCTGATATCCTCCAGCGTGCTTTCATCGAGTTGTGCCCGCACAATACCGAGGCGCGAGCCGGGCGCGCAGGGATCGTAGATTGGCACTGTGCCCTCGGAGTGCTCCGGGTTGATGCGCAGGCCGAATTTCAGCCCCGGCCTGCGGTCGCGAGCTGCCAGCGCGAGCGGGCGGAACCGCTGCCACTGCGCACAGCTGTTGAACACCACATGATCGGCGATCTCAAGAATCTCCCGCAGGTCGCTCTCGGTGTAGGCGGCGCTGAAGACATGGACCTCCTTGCCGTAACACTCGCGACCGAGGCGGGCCTCGTGCAGCCCGCTGGCGCAGGTGCCGCTGAGGTGGCTGGACACCAGCGGTGCCAGCCGCCACATCGAAAAGGCTTTCAGGGCCGCCAGCACTTTGGCGCCGCTGGCCTCCGCCACCTGCTGCAGAATGCTGAGGTTGCGCTCCACGGCGACCTCATCCACGACGAAACAGGGCGTGGGCAGGCGCGTCAGGTCGAGTTTGCTGAAATCAGTGAATTGCATAGGCTTGGTCCCGCGGTCTCAATCCTGGATGATATCCAGATGGAAACCCGGGTTCAGCTCCACCACCTTCCAGGGCAGCCCGTACAGGTTCATGTCCTCCATGAAAGGGTCGGGATCGCACTGCTCGACATTCCATACACCGGGCTGGCGCCACTTGCCTTCCAGTATCATCTTCGCGCCGATCATCGCCGGCACGCCGGTGGTGTAGGAGATCGCCTGCGACTGCACCTCCCGGTAGCAGGCCTCGTGGTCGCAGACATTGTACAGGTACATGACTTTCTCGCGGCCATCCTTGACGCCGCGCACGATGCAGCCTATGCAGGTGCGCCCCTTGGTGCGCGGGCCCAGGGTGGAGGGGTCGGGCAGCAGGTGGGCCAGGAACTGGATCGGCACAATGGACTGGCCCTGGAACTCCACCGGTTCGATGCCGGTCATGCCGACATTCTCCAGCACCTCGAGGTGTTTCAGGTAGTTGTCGGAAAAGCTCATCCAGAACTGCGCGCGGCGCAGCGTGGGGAAGTTCACGCTGAGTGACTCCAGCTCCTCGTGGTACATGCGATAGATGTTGAACGTGCCGACATCGTCAGGGCAGGTGTACTTGGCCTTCATGGACATGGGCGCGGTGGTGACGAATTCGCCGTTCTCCCAGTGGCGGCACTCGGCGCTGACCTCGCGGATGTTGATCTCGGGGTTAAAGTTGGTCGCGAACGGGTAGCCGTGGTCGCCGCCGTTGACGTCGATGATATCCAGCTCGTGAATTTCGTCAAAGTAGTGCTTGGCGAGATAGGCGGTGAACAGGTTGGTGGCGCCCGGATCAAAGCCGCTGCCCAGGATGGCCGTCAAACCGGCATCGAGGAAGCGCTGCCGATAGGCCCACTGCCAGTGATACTCGAACTTGGCGGTGTCCTGCGGCTCGTAGTTGGCGGTGTCGAGGTAGTGGACGCCGGCCTCCAGGCAGGCATCCATGATGGTCAGGTCCTGATACGGCAGCGCCACATTGATCACCAGTTCCGGCCGCTCTTTCTGCAACAGGCTCACCAGCTCAGGCACGTTGTCGGCATCGACCTGCGCGGTGCGGATGGGGCGGCTCAACTGGGCAGCGATTGCCTGGCATTTGGATTCGGTGCGGCTGGCCAGCACGATCTCGGTAAATACCTCGCTCAGCTGGGCGCATTTGTGTGCCACCACAGCGCCAACGCCGCCGGCGCCGATAATCATCACCTTGGACATGGGTTCTCCTCCTGTATCATTCGTGCTCGAAATAAGTGTAGCCGTGCAGGCTTTCCTTGAACGCCTGCAGAATCGCCTGGCGCTGCGGGATACTGATCTTGCCGCTGCGCACTGCCTCTTCTGCAATCAGTCTAAACTGTTCCTGCATTTTTTTCGGCTCGTACTCCACATATTTGAGGACATCGAAAATGCTGTCGCCGTGGAATTCTCGCACGAACTCGAAACTGCCGTCGCGATTTACCGCCACGTTCACGACATTGGTATCGCCGAACAGGTTGTGCAGGTCACCGAGAGTCTCCTGGTAGGCGCCCACCAGGAACACGCCCAGGTAGTAGTCCTCGTCCGCTTTCAGCTCGTGCAGGTTAAGCGTGGAACTGATGCCCTCGGGGGTGGAAAAGTGATCGATCTTGCCGTCGCAATCACAGGTCAGGTCGGCCAGCACCGCAGCGCGGGTGGGCTCCTCCGTCAGCCGGTGAATCGGCATGATGGGGAAGACCTGGTCTATCGCCCACATATCCGGCAGCGACTGGAACAGGCTGAAATTGCCGTAGTAGATATCGGACAACAGCTCCGGCAGGTTCTCCAGCTCGGGCGGCACGCGGCTCAAATGCGGCAGCATGGCGGCTATCCGCTGCATCACCGCCAGGTAGAAGTTTTCACCCAGCGCGCGCTCGCGCAGCGAAGCCTGGCCGTGGTGGAACTCCTCGCGCAGTTCATCGCGATAGAACAGCGCGTCGTTGTAACACTCCTGGAAATTATGCTCGCCGACGGTATTGAGCACCGACTGCAGGTTGTTCAGGTGCTCGCTGCAGTCCTCAGGCAGCTCCCTGGGCAGTTCGCCGGGGCTGCTGCCGCGCACATCGAGGATATTGAACAGCAGCATTGAGGAGTAGGCCACGGTGGCGCGCCCCGATTCCGTGATAATCACCGGGTGCGGGATTTCCAGTGGGTCGAAGGTTTCGCAGATACTCTCGACGATATTGGTGCAGTATTCCTGCAGCCGGTAGTTCATGCTGTGGGTGCTGTTGGTGCGCGCCCCCTCGTAGTCCACCGCCAGGCCGCCGCCGAGATCCAGGTAGCCCATGGGCGCGCCCTCCTGCACCAGACCGGCATAGAAGCGGCAGGCGTCCAGTACGCCGCTGCGCACGTTGCGGATATTGGGGATCTGCGAGCCCAGGTGACAGTGCAGCAGCTGCAGGCAGTGCAGCATGTCGGCGGCGCGCAGTTCGTCGACCACCGAGATCAGGGCGTCGGTGGACAGCCCGAAGATGGAGCGGTCGCCGCTGTCCTGACTCCAGTGGCCGTCAACCACAACGCTGTTCTTGATGCGCACGCCGATCAGCGGCTCCACATCGAGTGCGCGGCTGCGCTCGATCAGCAGCGGCAACTCGTTCAGCGATTCGAGCACGAAGAAGCAGGAGATGCCCATCTGGCGGGCGTACAGACCGAGGTCGATGAACTCCGCATCCTTGTAGCCGTTGCAGATGATCAGGCTGTCGTGGTCGCGCAGCTGCGACAAGGCAATGATCAGCTCCGCCTTGCTGCCCGCCTCCAGGCCGTGGTGGTAGTGGCGCCCGTAGTCGGCGATCTCCTCGATCACGTGGCACTGCTGGTTGACCTTGATCGGGAACACGCCGCGATAGCTGTTCTGGTAGCCGCCCTGCTCAATGGCCTCGGCAAATGATTCGTTGAGGACTTTGATCCGGTTGTCCAGCAGGTTGCGGATGCGCAGCACGGCCGGCATATGCAGGCCGCGGGCCCGCATGCCCACCACGATATCCATCAGCGAGACCACCACCTGGTCGTCACCGAAATCGATGTTGACCTGCACCTCACCCTGTTCCGACAGGTTGAAATAGCCCGCCCCCCAGTTATTGATGCCGTACAGTTCCGCACTGCGCGCGCTGTTCCAGCCGGCGTCATTGTCGGTTGCACTTGATGTATCGGTCGCCTCTTTGAGCATAATGTGTAACGTCCTCTGCAGTGTCCTTGCTGGCGGCTGTATTTGGGCAGCCCGGTCTATGACGCCGGTGGTGTCGTTGGGATGGTGTTACGCACAGTAAAACGGTATATGAGAAAGATGACAAATCCGAGTTTTGCCGGCAACTATACGTATGACGCCCGGCTGCACTGGAAGGGGGCGATATGTGCGATCGACTTGGCCGCGATTTTAGGCGCGCTTGAGGAGAACGCAAGGACTTTTTGGCGCGCGGGCTATTGTTTCCGGGGGCAAGGGGTTACAGCTTTCGGGAATTCTGATATAACTCGTCCAACTAACTGATATAAAAGGGGCATGGGTATGGTCAGGGTGATTTTGTTGCTGGCGGTACTGCTGCCCAGTGTGGGCCTCCACGCCTCAAACTTCCCCCGTCCGGCCGCGCTCGAGCCCGCCATTCAATTCTGGATCAAGGTGTATACCCAGGTAACCACTGACCAGGGCTATGTGCACGACGATGAGTCGCTGTCGGTGATCTATGAGGTCGTCAATTTGCCACCCGGCGGCAGCCGGGAAGCCAGGAACAAGGTGATCGACGCCGCCAGCCAGCGCGTGCGCAGTGCCCTGCACAGCCTCGGCCAGGGCAAGCGCAGCGGGCTGAGCGCCACCGAGGCGGCGGTACTGGCCTCCTGGCCGGCGGGCACCTCCTCACAGACGTTCGCCGAGGCGGCACAGCGTGTCCGCTTCCAGACCGGCCAGTCCGACCGGTTCCGGGAGGGGCTGGTCCGCTCCGGGCAGTGGAAGCCGCATATCCGCGCGGTGCTGGCGAAATACGAACTGCCACCGGAGCTGGAAGTGCTGCCGCATGTGGAGTCATCGTTCAATCCCTTCGCCTACTCGAAGGTAGCCGCCGCCGGTATGTGGCAATTCATGCCCGCGACAGCGCGCGAGTATATGCGGGTCGACAGTGTGGTGGATGAACGTATGGACCCTTTCATCGCCACCGATGGCGCCGCCCGGCTGCTGAAGACCAACTACCGCGTGACGGGCACCTGGCCGCTGGCACTGACCGGGTACAACCACGGTGCCGGCGGTATGTCACGCGCGGCGAAAGCGCTGGGCACCACGGATATCGACGTGATCGTGCACAAGTACAAGGGCAAGGCGTTCGGGTTTGCCTCGCGCAATTTCTACGCCTCGTTCCTGGCCGCACTGGAAGTCGACCGCAACCCGGGGCGCTACATCGGGCGCGTGCAACTGGATGAGCCCACCGCTTACGATGTGGTCACCGTACAGGAGTATGTCTCGGCACCGGCGCTGGCGCGCGAAGCCGGTATCAGCCTGGACGAGTTGAAGCGCCACAACCCGGCCCTGTTGGCACCGGTATGGCAGGGTGAAAAGTATATTCCCCGAGGGTATCCGGTCCGTGTGCCCGCCGCGCAACTGGCGCGGCCGCTGGGTACCACGGTGGCCTCACTGTCAGCGGATGCGCGCCTCAGCCAGCAGAAACCAGACCGCATGCACCGCATCGCGCAGGGTGACTCCCTGTCCTCGATTGCCCGTCGCTACGGTGTCTCGGTGTCGAGCCTGATGACGGCAAACGGCCTGCGCAATCACTCCATACAGGCCGGTAAAACCCTGATATTGCCGGGAAATCCGGGGCGTGAGCCGCTGTCTGCCGCGCAGGTGGCCAGCACGCGGGCGCGCCTGTCCGGACAGCCGCAGGAGTATATTATCCGCAATGGTGATTCGCTGTGGAGCATCGCGCGGCGCTTCAAGGTGTCCACGCAACAGCTGATGGCATGGAACGATATTTCCACCAACAAGCCTATTCAACCGGGCCAGAAACTCAAGATCGCCAGCGCCGGTTGAGCGCATCATTCAGCCGCCAGCGGCGTCGGCCTTGACCCTTTCGCGCAGCTGTGCGGCGCGGATGATCTTGTGCAGCATCTCGGCGTAGGTCCAGCCGGCCAGCGTCGCCATCTTGTTCAGGTGGCCGTCCCAGCACCAGCCAGGGTTCGGGTTGACTTCCAGCAGCCGCGGCGTGCCGTTGCTGTCCAGGCGCCAGTCAAAACGGGCGTAGTCGCGGCACCCAAGGCGTTCAAACAGCTTCTGGCAGCTGGCGTGCAGGAACTGCTCGGTCGCGCTGTCCAGTTTTGCCGGTACAGAGCGGATGCAGGCATAGGGTGAATCGGGATCCCACTTCGCCTCATAGCCACAGATTCTGGGCAGGCCCTCGGGCAGCAGTGAGTAATCTTCCTCGATGATAGGCAGGAACTCGAATTGCCCGGGCGGGTTGCCGATGATACCGACGCTGATGTCAGCACCGGTCAGGTATTGCTCGATCAGGACAGGCTGGTCATAGCCGAACTTCTGGCGGATGGAGAACAGGGCATTCTCCAGCTGCCTGACATCTTCGCAGACATTGTCGGCGGTGATCCCGAAGCTGGAATCGCCCATATTGGGTTTGATAATCACCGGGAACTGCACGGCGACCTCGATGAAGGTGGTGTCATCGGGGTTCACCATATAGGCCTCCGCCACGGGAATGCCCATCTCATTGGCCATGCCGCGCACCAGCGACTTGTCATAGCAGTAGCTCAGGCACTGCGGGTTGCCACCGGTGTAGGGGATGTCCATGATTTCCAGCAGCGCCGGCACATGCAGCTCCAGCAGGGCGTCGTTGTTGAAGCCCTCGTCGCAGATGTTGAACGCCAGGTCGAAGTCCTTCTTCCACTTGTAGCAGTCCGTCATGAACTGGTCGTGGTTGTCGAAGTAGGTGATTTCGTAACCCGGCAGTGTCGCCAGCGCTTTCTTCATCTCATTGATGGTGTGCAGGTCGTCCTCGTCCCAGGTGGCGCCCGGCTTGATCTTGTCGCTCTTGCGCGGGTCGCCCATCAGCACGGCGATGCGCGCCGGCCTCTCGGGTCGGCTGGCGGGATTGCGCTCGATGGTCTTGTGGACGCGCCCGGTCAGGATGTTGCGCCGCGCCATCATGCCCAGGTCCTGGTCGCGCGTGGAACTGGTGTCGAGGGATTCACAGATCGCGACATCCTCGAAACCGTTCTCTTGCAACAGGGTTTTCAGCTGCTCGCTGCTGTACAGGCGCTCGGCATAGAACTGGTCGGCCACCACGCCTTTTTTCACATGCGTGATGACTTCCCGCGAGACGAGGCGCTGGTTGTCGCTGGAGATGGAGCGCTCGCGACAGACGAAATACGTCTTGTCTATCCACTCCCAGCTGCGCGGCTCGAAGGTGGCGCGCATGTGGTCGCCATCGGTGACATCGATGAGCAACTTGCCGTCGGGCTTCAGTATGCGAAAGATCTCTCCCAGCACCAGTTGGTCATCCTCGGCGCTCTCAAAATAGCCGAAGCTGTTGCCGAGAATAGTCACCACGTCAAACTGGTTGTTCTTGTACGGCAGCTTGCGCGCGTCGCCCTCCTTGAAGGTGGCGCTGAGCCCCTCTTTGCGGGCCTGTCCGCGGGCGCGGCTGATCAGGTAGTGTGAGCGGTCAAAGCCCTGCGCGCCGACATAGCCGCGTCGGGAGAACTCCATGACATGACGGCCCTGGCCGCAGCACAGGTCCAGCATGGCAACGCTCTTGTCGACGGCCAGGGTTTTTTCGAAGACGTCCACCTCGGCCTGGGTGATGGCGGCATCATTGACGACATCACCGTCGGTGCGCAGGTAGTTGGCGTTGAAGATGTGCTTCCACCAGTCTGCCTTGACGTAGCTTTCCAGGTTTTCGACCGGACCGAGTACATCCGCCAGTTTGCTGTTGCGTGCGCTGCGCCGGGAGGGCGGTTTCGCTGGTTTGTTCATAGACATATTTTCCTTTTAAATAAAAAGCAAATTTGCCTAACATGCGTTCTGACCGGCTGTCGCTGCTAGCGGACACGCCACGCTGACCTCGTAGTTAGATTGTCGCGGGAACAGGTTTTTCAAGGCCTGTGCACCCGGCGCCCCGCCCCGGGATGGGGTTGGGAAGAAGTCGCGATTTTTGGTGAAGCCTCCCGGCTTGTAAAGAATAACTTTCAGTGAATATTCCGGCTGTTTCGCCTTGGGGCGCAGTCGCGAGAAGACAGGGTACAGGACCTATGAATGGTGATGAACAGCGCGGCTCCGGCTATATCTCCAGCAGCGAACTGCGCGGCAGCGGCCGCGCGGTGCGGCCGAAAGATGCCGCCACCCTGCTGATCGTGCGCCGCGGTGGCAGGGAGCCGCGTGTACTGATGGGTAAACGGGCCGCCAGTCACAAGTTCATGCCGAACAAATTTGTGTTTCCCGGCGGCCGTGTGGACCCGGGTGACAGCCGTATCGTGCCGCCGCATGACCTGCATCCGGAGGTGATGAAGCGGCTGTGCCGGGGCTGTTCGGAAACCCGGGCGCGGGCGCTGGCGCTGGCCGCCATCCGCGAGACCTACGAGGAGACCGGTCTGGTGATCGGCGAACCCCATACGCCGACACTGAAATCACGCTCACCGCACTGGGCCGATTTCCTGCGCCATGACGTCAATCCCCGTCTGGATGTGCTGCATTTTATCGCCCGTGCCATCACGCCCCCGTACCGCAACCGCCGCTTCGATGCGCGCTTCTTCATGGTCGACGCCGAGCATATACAGGGCGAGGTACACGAGCGGCCACAGGGGTCCGGGGAGCTGCTCGACCTGCACTGGGTCGCGCTGTCCCGCGCCCGGGAGATGGAGCAGCTGCCGCATA
Organism: Halioglobus sp.; assembly: GCA_020443425.1. GTDB lineage: Bacteria > Pseudomonadota > Gammaproteobacteria > Pseudomonadales > Halieaceae > Marimicrobium. The sequence continues at coordinate 10,797 of JAGRIE010000039.1, read as the reverse complement.
TCACGCGCTCCGTGCTGCAGGAGCTGGAGCGCCGTCTGCGCGCGGGCGCCGGGCCGCAGGACAGCGGCCCTTTTGTCTACACGCGCTATGGCAAGCCGGTGATCGAGACGATCTAGGGCTGCTGCGGCGGCCCGATCAGGGGCGCTTTCACCGGGGTGGCCAGACCGATGTACACCACCATGGCGTCGCCGACCGGGTCGGGTTTGATCGGCAGGTCCTTCCAGTTGTTGGTCAGCCAGACATTGCCGGAGGAGTCCACTTCCACTGCGGTGTTCCTGTCGAGCAGATCGCTGTGGTAGCCGGTGCTGTCCGGGGACAGGGCATCGCCAGTGGTCGCGCCGGCCGGGCAGGAGCCAGCTCGGGCGCCGCAGAAATGCGACAGGCCGCCGCTGGTGAAATTCGCTACCCAGACATTGTCTGCGCCGTCCACGGCGATGCCCCAGGCAATGGTCAGGCCGCCGGGCGGGGTGTAGCCGGGCACCAGCGGGTCGTCCGGCCGTGTATTGAGCTGTACGCCATCGAGGTTCACCATGGCGATACCGGCATAGGTTGAGGGTGGTTTGGTGATCGGCGGGGGACACGGCAGGTCAATTTGGCCGGACAGCGAAACCCAGACATTGCCGAGACTGTCCGATGCCACCCCCATCGGCAGCGACGTGGAGCCGAGGTCGTAGTCGCGCAGGCGGCTGCCGTCGCTGGCGAAGGCCATGATGTTGCCGCTGAGGGTGCCGCTGACCCAGGCCACGTCGTTGCTGTCAAAGGCGATATCGAAGGGTTTGTCAAAATCGTCCTCGGAAATGGCCTGCCAGTTGTTGGGGTCGCCGCCGCGGTAGATAGTGACATCCACCTGCTCGCCGTCGATGACCTGCCCGTTGCAGCTGGCGATCCAGATATCGCCCTGCGGGTTGGCCACGGTGCCCTGCGCCCAGCCGATGCCGCCCTGGGTCCAACCGCCGTCCTGTGGATTGTGGCTCACAGGGTCAAAGTGCTGCGCATCCGGTGACAGCGGCACGCCCTCAGCCGTGAACTGGGAGACGCTGTTATTGGCGATATCAACGGGGCAGGTGCTGCCCTTGAAGCCGTAGTTGCCGACCCAGACATCGTTGGTCTGGGGCGCGATGGTGACGCCGTAACCGGCGCCGAGAACGCCGCCGCCGGTGAAGGTGTCGACAGCGCCGGTGGCGGGGTCCATACGGAACAGCAACTGGCTGGCGCAGTCCGGCAGGATATAGGTGTCGGCGGTGACCAGGTTGTTGACGATCCACATCTGTCCGTCCTGGTCGAAGGCCATATTGCCCGGCCCGGCGAGATTGGTCGGGTCGCCCTTGAACAGCAGCGCCAGCGTCCAGGCTGACGGGGCGTTGCTGCCGAGATCCGGCTGGTAGCTGTCGGCGGTGATCAGCTCGAACAGCGGTACCGGGTCCAGCCACGGTGTCCTGGCCAGGTCCGCCATCGCCCGGAAGGTGTCCTGCGCCGCCGTACCATCCAGCGGCAGCGCCAGTTGCAGGATGGACTGGCAGACGCCGGCATCGCCGGCACAACTCGCCAGCAGGTTGCCGAGCTCGTTGAGGGTGCGCAGCGCGCTGTAGCTGGACTGCGGATTGTTGTCGCTGTTGCCAATGGTCGCACCCGGTTCACCTGTCTCGACATTGACGAGGTTTCTCAACAGCCTGGGCGCCATCTGCAACCCGATGGCGTTGCCCTGCAGATGTGGCCCGTCGATAAACTGTGCCAGCGCGAAGGCCGATGCAGCGGTGGTCAGTTCATTGATGGTGATGGCGGTGAACTCCGGTGCGGCGCCGAGCACCGTCCCCAGCACAAAGGGCGCTGGCAGGTCCTCGCTGCTGGAGGCGAGGCGTCCGCCGCTGCTGGTCAGGTAGATCACGCCATCAGCATCGCCGGGAGCCTTGTAGCGAATGTCAAAGCTGCCGCTCTCATCGGTGGTGCCGGCTCCCAGAGGTTCTGCGCCATCGCCCTCGCTGCTGCTGTAAACAGTGACGCTTGCCGCAACCACCGGTTCGCCGGCGCTGAGCAGCAGGCCCTGTACGCGTTGCAGATCACTGTCGCTGCTGCTGTCAGAGGAGCTGCAACCGGCCAGCAGCAGACTGAGGATGAGCAGTACTGGCGTGAAATATAGCGGACGAATGGATGGCGCGTACATTGGTTGACTCCTCTGGTGCGGTATTCCGATGGGAAGGTTTTATATCATCATGCGAGGAGGATTTGAATTCGGTAGCGGCGTCTTCGACCGGTGCGGGGGCAGGCGGCAGCAGCGGGTGTTGGCGCCGGCGCGCGCGGCCCCTATACCCCTGCAAAGTGTCAGTTTTTATTACACATGTTCAGCGCGTCGGCCTGCGGATGCGTAAAAAATCAATAAAAAACAGAAGCTTAAAGTTCTTTGGCATCTTCTTTGCTGCATGTCATCCAGCCGGTCAGTAATGCACTGGCGTGAATACCACAAAAATTGGAGTAATGATCATGCTGAATTTGGGCAAGGTAAATTTGGCGCCAGCAAAGCGAACTATCATGGCGTTACAACTCGCCGCTCTCCCCGCCCTGGTCCCCACGGTGGCACACGCAGTGCCGATGCCGGTGGATTTGTCGGGTTGGATTGAGAACGGTTTCAAAGGCAATAACGGCGCGGGAACCTGGAATGTGCAACCCGGTAACGACTCGGTACTGCAATCAACCAACGGCCAGCCGACTGTGTTTTTCAGTGCCGGGAGCAATGCCCAGGGTACGACGCTGGGCGGCACGATCAAGGTAGACACCTCGAGTGATGACGACTTTATCGGGTTCTTCCTCGGCTACCAGGACGGTGAACTGAACAGCAATAATGCCGATTTCTGGATGATCGACTGGAAGCAGGGCGATCAGTCCGGTGCCAGTAAAGGCCTGGCCCTGAGCCATGTCAGCGGGGATATCGCCGGTGGCGGCAATGCCGACCCGACGTTCTGGGAGCACACGGGCACGGTGACAGAGGTGCAGCGCGCCACCAACCTCGGCTCCACCGGCTGGGTCAATTTCCAGGAGTACAGTTTTGACCTGATCTTCACCAGCACCCAGATCCAGGTGAAGGTGGACGGTGTGGTTGAACTCGATTACGCGGGCAACTTCAGCGATGGCGCGTTCGGTTTCTACAACTACTCCCAGGCCGGTGTGCTCTATGCGGGTATTACGGAAGAGGATCTGCCGGACCCCTGTGACACCAACCCGCCGGGCCAGGGCGGTTGCCCTGCGACCGGGCAAGTCCCTGTGCCGGGCACGCTGGGGCTGTTGGGCCTGGGTATCCTCGGCTTGGGACAGGTCCGCCGCCAGCGCAGCTGACGGCCTGACAACACGCCCGGCGCCAGCCGGGTTGCCCGTCGCCCATGGGTCCCATGGGCGACATCGTCCAAGCGGCCTGGATTACGGCGGAAACGACGCGAAAATCGCTGTGGCTGTCTCGTTGTATTTGTCCTGGTCTGAGCTGTGGTTGCCTTTCAGGCGCGACTGGATCACGCTGCGCCACACCGATTTCTTCAGCCTGGGGTCAATCAGGTCGACGATGAAAGTACCTTCGGTATAGTTGCTGACGCTCACCTCAGTCTGGGTGCCGATACAACTCCAGCAGTTGTAGCCGGCGTAGCGGTTGTAGCGGCCGTAGTAACCGACGTAGCCGACGCCCGGGCTGTTCCAGGTCTGGACGCTGGTTTTATTCTGTGTAAACAGGCTCCAGCTCACCAGCAGGTCGGCCTGGCTGGCATCTGTCACAATCTGGTAGCCCTTGTTTTTCAATGCATAGGACAGCGCATCATCGATGCGGTCGCGCTGGATATCGCTGAGTTGCAGGGGGTTGTCCCCGAGTACCTGTCCGGAGTCGTCGTAGAAGGCGATTGTCCGGACAGCCTTGAAGTCGTAGTCGGCCTTGTAGTCAACGGTCGGTGTGGGTGGGCCGCTGACGCAGCCGTTTACCAGCGTGGCGACAAGCATCAGCAGCAGTGCGCGCAGGGCCGTGTGTTTCATTCATATCTCCTTCAGGGGGGGGAACGCCAGGTTCCCTGTCAGCGTCCAGTGTAGCCAATTTCGGCACTGGCGGCACGGTCACTTGAGTGGGCCTGGGACAGTGTGCAGTGATGGCCGAGCTGGCGCAGTCGCTGCTGGTGCCGATTGCCGGCGCTGGCCAGCGCCGCCTCGCGCTGGTATCTGGCGCTCGACCACTGGCGATAGCCTGCGGATAGCGTCTCCGCCAGCAGTGCCTCCAGTGCCGATACGGCTCCGGCAGCGTCCAGGTAGCGTCGCCGTGACTGCTCGATCAGGGGCTGTATGGTATCGCTGTAGTAGCGCGTCGCGATCGCGGTGCGACGCGACGCAAGGTGCACTGCCGGGCCTTTGTGGCAGGGTGCCGGCCGCGCCAGCGCATGCGCCACTATCCGGTCAGCCGCCGCCAGCCAGTCGACCTGGTGCGTCCAGCTTTGCAGGCGGGCGCCGCCGTCCCCGGCTGCAATCTCGCCCAGCAGCAGTTCCAGGTCCCGGTTGTGCGCGCGGTAATCACCGCCCAGCCAGCGCTGGATGTGGCCGCTGAGCACGGCCAGTGCGGATGTCGCCGCGCTGGTCTGGCTGCGCGGATAGCTCCCCGGCAGCGGTGTTGCCAGCCAGAAGGCGCGGAATTCCGCGCTGGCGAGCGTGGCGTTGAAAACCAGCGCCGGCAGCTGTAACCGCGTGCTCTGCTGCGCGACCTCGAGTTGGCTGGCGACCAGGGTGCGGTTTTCCTCGCGCAGGTCGCGAATACAGGCCGGTGCCAGCTGCAGGAATTCCAGTTCCAGCAGCAGTCGCTGCGACGGTTTGGCGAACCGGCCGAGGCTGGTGGCGCGCCTGCCGATATTGGCCTGCACGGCGCAGCCGCTGACCTGCAGCAGGTCGAGGCTGTCAGCGGGGCTGGCTGTAATCGGCAGCTGCAGTGCCGCGGGCACGGGTGGCGCCGGGATGTCAGTGAGTCGCACCGTAGCTGCGGCAGGGGGCAGCGCCAGCGCGAGCTGGTTCAAATAGCGCCTGAACGGTGACCCGGGCTCGGCGTGGCAGGCCGCCAGGATTGCCAGCCAGCACAGGCACAGCGCGGGCGCGCCGGCTTTGAGACTGTTGTCGAGTCGCTGGCGCATCGGTGGTGTCCCTCAACAGGACATTCCGTTATAGCGCAGCGTGCGCTCTGTTGCGGCATCAAAAACAGCCGGATTGCGGCGGTATGCCGGCGCACCCCTGCGCTATGCCGTCCAGCGGGGAGGGACTCAGGCCAGTTTGTCGCTCGCGCGCTGGTACCAGTCCTTGAGGTGTGTGCACTCCTCGGGTACCGACTGCTTGATCCAGGCCAAAAAGTCGATGGAGACCAGCAAATCGATGTCTGCGATACTGAACTGTTCGCCGGCCACCCAGGTTGAGCTTGCCAGGTGCGCGTCCAGTTCCGGCAGGATGTGACCGATCTGCAGCAGGCCCCGCTCGACCAACTCGGGAATCTGCGGGGTATCCAGCGGGCCGGGCAGCGCGCGATTGACGAAGGATTTACCGCGATTGCGCAGTGCGCTGGCAATCGCCATCATCAGGCCGCAAAACAGCTTGTGGCACCAGTTTACGACCACGGCGCGCTCGGTGGCGGTAGTGCCCATCAGCGGCGGCTCGGGGTGCAGTGCTTCGAGATAGGTGTAGATGGCGATCACCTCGGTGAGTACCGTGCCGTCATCCAGTACCAGTGCCGGGACGCTGCAGGATGGGTTGATCCGCCGGTAGTCCTCGGACAGCTGTTCGGCAGTCATCATATCGATCTGCCGGGTGTCGAGCTCGATACCCTTGTATTTCAGGAACAGGGCCAGTCGTCGCGGGTTGGGCGCGGGGTCGTAGGTGTACAGTTTCATCAGCGGTGAGTCCTGGGAGATTGTCGTTTGTGTGGGCCCGGGGGCGGTATTGGCTCCCGTTTCACGCGATGCACAAGTGTGTCGCGCTTTTACGCGATGGGCAATAGTTCCAATCTCTACGTTTTCCCACCGGGTATAAGTGGCTATAATGCGCCGCTTACCAAAGAGAGGACTTTATCGTGATGAATCGTATAGCTTTGAGTTTACTGGCTGTGTTGCTGGCTGCGGGTGCTGTCGCAGCGGACTTGACGGATGCCCAGCGCGCTGCCATCGAGGAGCGTATCAAGCCGGCGGGCGAATCCTGCCTCGAAGGTGACAACAGCTGTGGCGCACCCGCTGTCGCCGCCGCACCCAGCGGGCCGCGCTCGGGTGAAGAGGTCTACAATGCCGCCTGTATGGCCTGCCACAGCACCGGTGCTGCCGGCGCTCCCAAAGTCGGCGATGCCGCCGCCTGGGCTGACCGGATCGCCAAGGGCACCGATGTGCTCTACGTCAGTGGTGTCTCGGGCGTGCCGGGTACCGGCATGATGGCAAAAGGCGGTTGCGTGAACTGCTCGGACGAAGAGGTCCACGCTGCGGTCGATTACATGATCGTCAACAGCCAGTAATCCGCGTAGCGGTGCAGGACAGGGTCGCAGTGTGATCGCACTGCGGCCTTTTTTTTCCCTGCCGCTTTTGCAGTGCCATGTTGTTACAGACGCCACACACCCTGTTAGTATCGAGCGGACTCGGTAGTTCGAATCGGGAGATTCAGTTGTGATCAAAGCTATTGCAGCCCTTGTTCTGGGTGCGACATTGCTGGCAGCGTGTACTGCGGAGGAGCAGGCGCCGCCTGTGCTCGAAGTGGTGGTCGACACGGTTGCGCGCGAGCCCTTCCAGCCCGTCTACCGCCATGTGGGGCGGTTGCAGGCCGAAAACGACGTGGCGATCCAGGCCCGTGTCACCGGCTATCTGGTGAGTCGCGATTTTCGTGAGGGAGAGCTGGTCCAGGCCGGCGATGTGCTGTACACCATCGATGCCTCCGAGTACGAGGCCGCGCTGGCCCGGGCCAAGGCCGACCTCGCTGCCGCCGAGGCCAACCAGGTCAATGCCGAGGGCAATTACGAGCGCGGCAAGGAACTGCTGCCCAAGGGCGCCATTTCGCAGTCGGAGATGGATAATCTGAAGGCCAAGAAGCGCGATGCCGATGCGCGTATCGAGTCTGCCAAGGCCCAGGTCACCAGCGCCGCCGTCAATCTCAGTTACACCCGGATACTGGCGCCCATCACCGGTCGCATCGGCCACAGTTCCGCCAGTGTCGGCGACCTGGTTGGCCCCAACTCCGGCAACCTGACGACGCTGGTCAGCATCGACCCTATCGATGCGGTATTCCAGGTCAGTGAGGCGACCTATGTCGCCGCCATCGGCCAGAACCTGGATCGCGATCGTGAGATCCGCTCGGTCAACCGTATCGAGGTGACGCTGGAGTTGACCAATGGTGCGATCTACCCCGAGGTCGGCCATATCTATTACATCGCCAATCGCATCGACCAGTCCACCGGCACGCTGGAGACGCGGGCGCGCATTCCCAACCCGCACTCAGCACTGGTGCCGGGGCAGTATGTGCGCGTTATCCTGCGCGACACCGAGTTGCGGGAGGGGCTGTTCCTGCCGCAGTCCGCGGTGCAGGCCGACCAGCAGGGCAGTTTCGTGCTGGCGGTGGCGGCGGACGGCACCGTGGAGCGGCACAATGTCACGCTGGGCGAGCGGCGTGAGGATAAAGTCTTGGTTGAAGAGGGGATCGAAGAGGGGGCGCAGGTGATTGTGCGCGGCCTGCAGCAGGTGCGACCCAAAATGGTGGTGAAAACGAAATCCATCGCCGGCCTCGAGCAGCAGGAACAGGGCTAGCAGATGTTCAGCGCATTCTTTATCGAGCGCCCCAAGTTTGCGCTGGTCATCGCCATCGTCATGACGCTGGCGGGCGGCCTGTCGGTGTATATGCTGCCGGTTACCGAATACCCCCATATCTCGCCGCCGAATATCGTGGTGAATGCGGTGTACCCCGGCGCCTCGGCGGGCGTGGTCGAGGCCACCATCGCCGCACCGATCGAGGACGCGGTCAACGGCGTGGAGGACATGATCTACATGTCCTCCAAGAGTGCCAATGATGGCAGTTATTCGCTGATGGTCACCTTCAAGGTCGGGGCCGATGCCGATATGGCGCTGGTGCGGGTGCAGAACCGGGTCAAGCTGGCGGAGCCGTCACTGCCCGCGGAGGTGCGCGCCATGGGCCTGAGTATCTCCGAGCGCTCGCCGGACATGCTGAAGATCATCAGTTTCACCTCGCCCGATAACTCCCTCGATTACAAGTTCATCTCCAACTACGTCAAGATCAACCTGCAGAGTGCGCTGGCGCGGGTCGAGGGTATCTCGGCGGCGAATATCCTCGGTGAGGCGGACTACTCCATGCGGCTGTGGCTGGACCCCGACCGCATGACCAACCTCGGCCTGTCGGTGGCGGATATACGCGATGCGCTGCTGGAGCAGAACGTGCAGGTGGCGGCGGGTAAGATAGGCGCACCGCCGTTCGACGGCTCCCTGCAAACCGAGTACACGCTGCAGGCCAAGGGCCGCCTGCAGGATGTGGAGGAATTCAACAATATCGTGCTGCGCGCGCGCAATGACGGTTCCGCCATCTACCTGCGCGATGTGGCGCGAGTCGAGCTGGGCCAGGCGGAGTACAACTTCTCCGGCGAGATCAACGGCAGCCCGGCTGTCAATGTCGCGCTCTACACGCTGGCCGATGCCAATGCGCTGGCGGCCGGCGCGGCGGTCGACAAGGTGGTTGAGGAGCTGTCCCAGTACTTTCCGGATGGGCTGGAGTATGTGATCAGCTACGACACGACGCGCTACGTGTCCACGGCGGTGCAGCAGGTGCTCGTCTCGCTGTTCCAGGCGGTGGCGCTGGTGATTGCGATCACCTTCCTGTTCCTGGGCAGCTGGCGCGCCACCCTGGTGCCGACAGTGGCAATCCCGGTGTCCCTGGTGGCGACTTTTTCCGTGTTGCAAATGCTGGATATGTCGATCAATACGGTCACCCTGTTCGGCCTGATCCTGGCCATCGGCATCGTGGTGGATGACGCGATACTGGTGATTGAAAACTGCGATCGACACATGCGGGAAGACCCGTCAATGTCATCGAAACAGGCCGCGCTGGTGACCATGCGCGAGGTCGGCGGCGCGATTATCGCCACCACGCTGGTGTTGCTGGCGGTGTTTGTGCCGGTGGCGATGCTGCCCGGCATCACCGGTGAAATGTACCGCCAGTTCGCCGTGACCATCTGTGTCGCCGTGGTGTTCTCCTCGATCAACGCGCTGACCTTGAGTCCGGCGCTGTGCAGCCTGCTGTTGCGTTCCGGTGAACGCAGGGATGCGCTGTGGTACCAGAAATTCCTCGCCGGCTTCGCAAAACTGACGGGGGTGTACGACAGCGGAGTGCAGTGGGTGTTGCGCAAACTGCTGGTGGTCGCTGTGATCTTTCTCGCGTGGATGGCGGCGCTGCTGTTCGGCGTATTGAATACGCCCACCGGTTTTGTACCCGCCGAGGACAAGGGGCTGCTGCTGGTCAATATACAGCTGCCGGACGCCTCCTCCCTGTCCCGCACCAAGCTGGTGGTGGAGAAGGTGACAGACATTCTCGCCGAGGACCCGGCCATCGAGGTGGTGACTGCCATCACCGGGTTTTCCGTGCTCAGCGGTGCGATGAGCAGTAACGGCGCCACCCTGTTTGTGGTGCTGAAGCCCTGGGACCAGCGCACCGAGCCGCAGGAACTGTCCTTCAATGTGGCTGGCCGTATCAATGCGCGCGCGTACATGCAGGTGCCGGAGGCGCAGGTGTTTGCGATCGCGCCGCCGGCGGTGCCGGGCATGGGGGCGGTGGGCGGGCTGGAGTTGATGTTGCAGGATACCCTGTCGCGGTCACCCGCGGAGTTGGCGGCGGTATTGAACAATATCATTGTCGAGGGCAACCAGACCCCGGCCCTGCAGAGCGTGTTCAGCACCTACCGCGCCAATGTGCCGCAGTATTTTATCGATGTGGATCGCATCAAGGCGAAGAACCTCGGCGTCTCCCTGAGCGAAATTTTCATGACACTGCAGGCGCAGATGGGCTCGCTGTATGTGAATGACTTCAACAAGTTTGGCCAGACCTACAAGGTCATCATGCAGGCCGAGGCGCCGTTCCGCTCCGATCTGGCAGACATGGATCACTTTTTCCTGAAGTCCGCCAGCGGCGAGATGGTGCCGTTGAATGCGCTGGTGACCACGCGCCCGATCCTGGGGCCGGACGTGGCGCCGCGGTACAACCTGTATCGCGCTGCATCCATTCGCGCCAATGTGGCGCCGGGATACAGTTCGGGGGAGGCGATGGCGGCCTTTGAAGAGCTGATCGCAACCACCGCGCCCTCGGGCTACCGCATGGAGTGGACGGGCATGGCGTTTCAGGAACTGGAAGCGGGCAGCGTGGCGATCTATGCCTATGCGCTGGCGCTGATTTTTGTGTACCTGTTCCTGGTGGCGCAATACGAGAGCTGGACCATTCCGGTGGCGATCATCCTGGTGGTGCCCATGGCCATCGGTGGCGCCATTGCCGCGCTGCTGATGTCAGGTTTGGCGCTCAACCTGTACGCCCAGATAGGGGTGGTGCTGCTGATCGCCATGGCGGCCAAGAACGCGATCCTGATCGTCGAGTTTGCGCGTCACCGGCGTGAGCAGGAGGGTGCGGGCATCCTGGCGGCGGCGCGCGAGGCCGGCCGCCTGCGTTTCAGGGCGGTGTGTATGACGGCGGTCTCCTTCATTCTCGGCATCCTGCCGCTGGTGTTTGCAACGGGAGCCGGCGCGTTCGGCCAGCGCTCTCTGGGCATCACGGTCTTCG